>JBBPIK010000021.1:2295-24013 GCA_038040415.1 Actinomycetota bacterium | reverse complement strand
GTGGACGATCCCCCGCCTGTTGACGATCCGCCCATCGATCCTCCGCCGGTCGATGATCCTCCCCCCGTGGATGACCCTCCGCCGGTGGACGATCCTCCGCCTGTTGACGATCCGCCCGTCGATCCTCCGCCCGTCGATCCTCCGCCCGTGGACGACCCGCCCGTCGATCCTCCCATCGACCCGCCCCTCAGCGAAGAGCCTCCGGTTTTCCCGGAACTGCCGCCGGTCGAGTAGCTTCGGGCTCAGAGACACCTGCGGCGGCTGCGCCGCCTGACCTGCCTCTGCCGAGACACTGCGTGTCTCGGCCTTACATCTAGGCCAGGCCGATCACCTTCAGCCGCCGCGAGAGGCACTCGGCAGCGAAGGCGTGAGTCTCATCGCGCGAGTAGCCGAAGAGCTCCCAGTCGTCCTCCTCTGCCCACGGCGGGTCCAGCACGGCGTCGGCGATCGGCAGCGCCTCGGTCATCGTCCGCTGGATCGCCTCCCGGTAGCGGTCGTCCGCCTTCGCCATGTCGGTGAGGAAGCGGACGCCGAAGGCGATGTGGCGATGCTCGTCGCGCGCCACGTTCTGGAAGCCCTCGACGAAACCGGGCAGGGTGTCCTGGTCGACGTTGTAGTCGATGATGAAGTGCTGGCCCGTGAGCGCCAGGGCCCCCTCAATGATCATGTGGTAGAGCGTGATCGCCTCGACCAGGAGCTCGGTGTTCTCCGGCTCCGCCGCAAGGCGGTCGACTCGGCCCTTCAGCATCCCGTCGAACAGCTCCCCGAACGATTCGTTCAGGTGCTGCTCGGTGGTCCGCAGCCGCGCGGCGAGGTCGTCGGCCCCCTCGAGCACGCCGACCTCCTCGTAGAAGCGGTTGAAGAAGCGGACGTGGCGGGCCTCGTCGGCGATCTGGGTGGACAGGAAGATCCGCTGCTCCGCGGTGGGGCAGGCCCGCATGATCGGCCCCAGCTCGTCGGTGACGCGCTGCTCGCCGATGAAGAAGGCGGAGAGGCCGTACATGCGCTGATAGCGCTCCTCGGGCTGGATGCGCTCGTGCCAGTCGGTCCGGTCCCGGCTGAAGTCGAGGTCCTGCGTCGCCCACTGCTGGCGCTCCCAGAGCTCGTAGAGCTGCCGGTAGGACAGAAGCTTGGCCTCTCGGCCGTCCTCCGCCTCCTGAAGGGCCGGGTCGGAGGTCTCCAGGAAGCCCTCCTGCTCCGCGATCGTGCTCAGTGACTTGGCGGCCCTGGTCGCGGCGCTCGCCTGAGCGGTCTTTTCCTCTGTGCGCGCTTCCACTTCGATCTCCTCTCCTTGGCTGTGCGAGGAAAGCCTACCCCGTTGACTGGCCAGTCGGCCAACTCGCAGGGGCGGGAAATTGCCGCCAAGCGGTCAGGACGATGACATAATGAATCCAGGCCGATCCGGGTTTTGGACCGGATCTCGGAGGCAAGGGGAACATGGGAGGCAATGGATGGCCAGGGGGACTCAAAGCGGGGCGTACGCTGCTGGGCTCGTCCGCTACGACGCCGAGCATCGCCGCGTCTGGATCTGCGGGCAGCGACTGCACCACGGTCTCACCGGAGCGCTGCTGACCGCGGCCGGAATTGCGCTGATGGCGCACGACCGGCGCGATCGCTCGGCCTGGTTCAGGCTCGGCTCCTAGCCCGGCCGGCGCCACCGGCCTCTAGGCCGTGTAGCTCTCGCCGGGCTCGAGGATCACGACCCGGGAGTCGGTCTTCGACTCGACCTCCGATTTGAACGCCTCGGCGTCGGTCTCGATCGGCGGGAAGGTGTTGTAGTGCATCGGGATCACGGTCCCGGCGCCAATCAAGTCGGCGGCGACGGCGGCGTCGTGGCGATCCATCGTGTAGTGGCCGCCGATCGGGATCAGGGCGACGTCCACCGGCGTTCGCTCGGCGATCAGCTTCATGTCCCCGAACAGGCAGGTGTCGCCGAGGTGGTAGACGGTGGTCCCGTTCAGGTTGACGACGAGGCCTGCGGGCATGCCGATCACGGTGCCCGTCTCGGCGCTGAACGGCGTTTCCGCCGACCCTGCGATGGTGCTCGTGTGGAAGGCCTGGACGAGCTTCACCCAGCCCCAGTCGAACTTCACCGTGCCGCCGAGGTTGGGGTCCGTGACGGCGTCCAGGCCCTTGCCGTTGAGCCAGCTGGCGATCTCGACGACGGCCACGCAGTGGGCGCCCGTGCGCCTCGCTACTGGGACGGCATCGGCCATATGGTCGGCGTGGCCGTGGGTGATCAGGATGTGGGTCGGGTCCACCTCGTCTGCGGTCACGGGCGAGGCCGGGTTGTTCGGCTTCAGAAACGGGTCCACGAGCACCCGGGTGTCGCCCTCGGAGAGCTCAAAGCAAGCGTGGCCTAGGAATCGGATCTCCATCTGGTTCAGTCCTCCTGGTTCGATTCGTCCGGTTGGTGAAGCTCCTCCGCCAGCGCCCAGCCGACGGCGACGCCGACCATCATTCCCATCCGCGCCTCCTCGGCGAGCAGGGTGCGGACCGCGGTCAGCCGTTCCTCCTCCTCGGGCGCGGCGGCCGCCTTGCGAAGCTCATCCTCGTGCGCCTCGCCGAACCAGCCGCCCGTCTCGAGCGCCTCGGCCAGCACCCGATGTAGCTTCGGCGCCGCCGCGGCGACCACCGACTCCGCCTCGCGAAAGCGCTCCCGCTCGGTCAGGGCCTCGATCGCCGCCTCGAGCTCCTCGTCGCTGTAGGCGCGCGGCACGTGGGGAAGATATTCATTTCCGGCGTTCCCACATCTCGAGCGTGCAGATCGCCTCGTAGCCCAGCCCCTCATAGACCGGCTGGCCGAGCTTGGTCGCCTGAAGGCTCGAGGTGCGCAGGCCCCGCTCGCGCGCCTCGGCGACCGCCATGTGCAGGAGGCGGCCGGAGAGGCCGTTGCCGCGGTGCTCCTTCAGCGTGGCGACCAGGTAGATGCCGCAATCGTCGCCCTCGTCGATGGTGCCGAGCACCGAGACCGGCTCGCCGTTCACCCGCGCCTGGTAGAGGCGCAGCGGCACGTCCGCCGGCAGAGCGACCAGTGCAGCGCCGAAGGTTGGCCGCTCGAATCCGTAGGCGAGATCGTTGACCCGGGCCACATCCGCGGGCGCGGCGCGGCGGTCCCAGTCGAGCCCCTGCGCGTCGGGATCCGGCAGGCCGGCGAGGTCGAGCATCATCGCCGCCGGCATCGCATCCAGCCGGTGCCCGGCCGCCTCCAGCAGGCCGGCCGCTTCGCGATCGTCCTCCGGCACCCAGACGGTCCAGGCGCGCACCCCCGCTTCCTCGTGGGCGGCGGCCAGCTCCTTCAGTGCCGCCCCGAGCGACGCGGCGTCGCGATAGATGACCGAGTTGATCACCGAGCGGTCCGGGCACGCCGGCACGATCGCGCCGAGCACACCGTCGCGCTCGAACATGGCAGCGTCCGCAGACCCGCGCTCGAGCATGCGCACGAAGGCCGCCAGGCAGCCGCGCTGGAGCTCGATCGCGGCCGCGGTGTCCACTAGCCGGGGTCGTCCTCGGGGCGCTTCAGGACCAGGGTGATCCCGTCGGACACCGCAAGCATGGCCACCTCCACCCGCTGGTCGGCGACGATCCGCTCGTTGAGCTCCAGCACCACCCGGTCGCCCTCGTCGTCCAGGTCCGGCTGGATGACCCGGCCGCCGCGAAGCACGTTGTCGATCATCGCCAGGCCGCCGGGGCGAAGCAGGCGCAGCGTCTCCTCGTAGTAGTCCAGGTAGCCGACCTTGTCGGCGTCGATGAAGGCGAAGTCGAACGGCTCGCCGGCGGGCATCGCCCGCAGGGTGTCGAGCGCCGGGCCCAGCCGCAGGTCGATCCGCTCCGCCAGCCCGGCCTGCTCGAAGTAGCGGCCCGCGATGCCGGCCCACTCCTCGTTCACGTCGCAGCTAACCAGCTCGCCGTCGCCGGGCAGGCCGCGGGCGATGCAGATCGCCGAGTAGCCGGTGAAGGTGCCGAGCTCGAGGGCGCGGCGGGCGCCGATCGCCCGCACCAGAAGGGTCATCAGGGCCCCCTGCTCGGGGGAGATCTGCATGATCGCGATCCCGCCCAGCTCCGCCGTCTCCGCCGCGAGCCGCCCGAGCAGCTCGTCCTGGCGAGCGCCGTGCTCCACCACGTAGGCGTGCAGCTCCGGGGTTAGGACGGTGAACTTGTTCGGCATCGCCGGCGGGGCCCGCGGCGCTCAGCGTCGCCCGAGCGTGGCCGAGAACCCGCACGCCAGCCCGACCAGGCCGCCCACGAGCCCCGCCCACGGATTGGCCAGATCCTCCACCAGGGGAAGCAGCAGGAGCACCGAGGCGGCGACCGCCACCGCGATCCAGTCGTACTCCTCGGTCGGATCGTCGCGGGCGTCGGCGCGGCGCAGGGCCCACCAGGCGCCCACCGCGCCCAGCGCGATCCCGTTGCCGCCGGCCATCAGCGTGTCGCCGTCGCTGAGGGCCTCGTCGAGCCCCGGCGCCGCCAGCGCCCCGAGCGCCCCACAGGCGATCAGCAGGATCAGCGTCGCGACCGCGCCGAGCCGTCGCTCCAGGTAGGGGACGCAGAGCGCCATCGCCAGGGCGATCGCGAACAGGTAGCCGAGGTCGTCGTACACGAACGGGGCGGCGAGGTACTGCCACCAATCGGTGCTCACCACCACCGTGTCGATCACCCCGAGGTCGAGGAGGCTGAGGTCGGCGGCGCGCTGGACGACCAGCAGCGCCGCGGGGCCCAGGACCGCCGCCAGGGTCACGTAGGGGCGCTCGGTGGCCAGGAAGGAGAGCCGCGAGGCGCGTTCCCGGCGCTCGGCCGCGCGGCGGCGGCGGCGCGCGCTCCGCGTCTCCCGCGCCTGAAGCTCGTCGCCGTGGCGCTCCAGCTTCGGCGCCCGCTTGCGAATCCGCGTGCCGCAGTAGGGGCACTCGGTGACGTACGGGCTCACCTCGGCGCCGCAGTTCTTGCAGACCACGCTGAGCTCGGTCTCAGCCATCGGCGCCTTCACGATCGCGCTGCCGCATGCCCGCCGAGAATAACCCCCGGCGTCGGCCGGCTGCTGTATGGGCGGGCGAGCTACGGGCGAGTGTCCGCGGTGATCTCGCTCACCAGCCGGGCCAGGTTCTCCTCGCGGAGCTTCCAGAAGCGGAGCTGGCGGTGCGCCCCGGTGTTGCCGCCGAGCAGGTCCTCGACCAGCTCCAGCTCCGCCGTGCAGCCGAGCTCGGCGGCGTCGTCGGCGAGCACGTCGAGCAGGCCTCGCGCCATCTCCTCGGCGGGCACCTGCTCACCGCGCCAAAAGTCGATCAGCCGGCCGTCCATCCCTCCCACCGCGGCGCGGACCTTGTTGTCGTCGATCAGCTCGGTCGGCGACTCGACCAGCGGCCGCTCGTCGTCGTAGAAGGCGCTCATGTGGTGGGCGAGCGCGATCGTCAGCGCGGCCAGGGCGACGGTGTGGTCGACGGTCGTCTGCTGGTCGAAGACTCGCGTCTCGACGGTGCCGAAGTTCGGGTGGGGACGCACGTCCCACCACATGTAGGTGTAGTCCTCGATTGCCCCGCCTCGCATCATCTGCTCGACCCGGTGGGAGTAGATCTCCCAGGTCCCGTAGTGGGGCGGGATGCCGACCCGCGGGAACGCCCGGAAGATCGGCGTCCGGGTCGACATCAGCCCCGTCCGCTGCCCGCGCCAGAAGGGCGAGTTCGCCGACAGGGCGAGCAAGAGCGGCAGGTAGCGCCGGATCCCGTCGGCGACGTAGATCGCCCGGTCGGCCCCCTCGATCGCGACGTGGACGTGGGTGCCGAAGATCAGCTCCTGGTGGGCGATGTGGGGGAGCTCCTCGGCCAGCTCCCGGTAGCGGGGCCGATCGACGATCTTCTGGTCCTCCCAGAGCGCGAACGGGTGCGTGCCGGAGGCTGCGAGCAGGAGCCCTCGCCGCTCGGCGATCTGCGCCACCTCCCGGCGAAGGTTGGTCAGCTCCGCGGCGGCCTCGGCCACGGTGCGGCACGGCTTGGTGGCGATCTCGAGCACCGACTGCATCAGCTCGGGCTTCACCTGCCCCTCGAGCTCCGCCGGCACCGCGTCGAGTATCGCTTCGACCTCCTGGGCCAGGCCCAGGCCGTCGGCGTCGAGGATCATCAGCTCCTCCTCGACGCCGATCGTGAAGGGGGGCCCGTTGAAGCGATGTTCGAGCACGAGCGGGCGCGGGTATTATGAGCGCCATGGAGGTCGGGACCCAGGCCGAGCAGAAGTCACTTCTGGCCACGCTCGCGCCCGGCAAGCGCACCCGGCTGCGGCGCCTTCTGTTCGAGTTCGGGCCGGGCCACGGCACGCTGCTGTTCCTACCCATCGACCAGGGGATCGAGCACGGCCCGCGCGACTTCTTCCCCAACCCGGCCTCGAAGGATCCCGAGTACCAGTTCCGCCTCGCGGCCGAGGCGGGCTACTCGGCGATCGCCTGCGAGATCGGCCTCGCCACCAAGTACTACCCGGACTTCGCCGGCCAGGTGCCGCTGATCCTGAAGCTGAACGGCAAGACCGAAATCCCCCCCTCCGGCGAGGCGCTGTCGCCCTGCAACTCGAAGGTCGAGGACGCCGTCAGGCTCGGCGCCGACGCGGTCGGCTACACGCTGTACGTCGGCTCGCCGCGCCAGGAGGACGACCTGGTGCAGCTCGGCGGGGTGCGCCGCGACTGCGACCGCTTCGGGATGCCGCTGATCGTCTGGGCCTACCCGCGCGGCTCGGCGATCGACAAAAAGGGCGGGCGCGACTCCTTCTACGCGATCGACTACGGCGCCCGGATGGCGATGGAGATGGGTGCCGACGTGGTGAAGCTGAACATGCCGAAGCTCGACCCCGAGAAGGACAAGGATTCCCCCGCCCCCTACAACGAGGGCAACTTCACCCAGGAGGACGCGATCCGCCATTGCGTGGCGTCGGCCGGACGCTCGCTGGTGGTGCTCTCGGGCGGCTCGAAGGTCGACGACGAGAAGCTCCTGGAGCAGACCCGGTTCGTCCTCGAGGCGGGCGGCTCGGGCGTCATCTACGGCCGCAACGTGTGGCAGCGCGAGTGGAGCCAGGCGCTCGAGATCATCGAGCAGATCAAGGAGATCATGCTCTCCAGCGTCACTCGTATCCCGTAGGCAGGGGGCGCGCCTGACACCCGAGGGCTTGGAGGGGGAGTGAGCAAAGCTGCCGCAATCGTCGCGCTCGCCGTGGCGGCGTTCGCCGGATGCGGGTCAGAGGAGGATGGCGACGAGGCGCTTGGGCACGCGGCCGGCGCCCGGGTGGTGCGGGTGATCGACGGCGACACGATCGAGGTCTCGATCGACGGCGCCGAGGAGGACGTCCGCTACATCGGCGTCGACACGCCGGAAACGGTGAAGCCGGACGCCCCTGTCCAGTGCTACGGCCCCCAGGCGAGCGCCGCAAACCACCGGCTGGTTGAGGGGCGCGCGGTGCGCCTGGTGTTCGACCGGGAGCGTCGCGACGCCTACGGCCGGCTGCTCGCGTACGTGTACACGCGGGCTCGCACCGAAGCGGGGGCCTCCCGGTTCGTCAACGCGGCCCTGGTCCGCGACGGCTACGCGCGAACCCTGGAGATCGCGCCCAACACCGCTCATGCACCGGAGCTTCGGCGCCTGCAGGCACGCGCCGGCACGGCCGGGCGAGGCCTGTGGAGCGCCTGTTAACCGGCGAGTCTGGTAGTTTCAAACGCTCGCCGCCCTCACTCGCCCGAGGGCCGCGCGGCGTGCCGGCATCACCACCTTTGATCGGGAATTGCCATGAGGATGCGTCAGACCTCCGCCGACTTCGAGCTTGCCTTCGAGCAGGAGGCCGCGGTCGAGCGCCAGCGGCGAACGCATCTTCGTCAGCGGGCGGTGAACCGCTCCCGAGCGCGGCGCCTGCATCGGACCGAGCAGCGCGGCAACGTGGCCTTCGGCGTCCTCGTCATCGCCCTCGTCCTTACCGTCCTCACGGTGACCGTGGTGATGTTCGAGACGCTCGCCTGGCTGATGAGCTAGGCGGCCCCCCCTCTCTCTCGCTTCTCATCGGGCGAAACTGCGGCCGCGACGAAATTGGGCGGGGTAGGCGTGCGGGATGCCGGCCACGCCGATCGGGCCCCGGGTGGACGGTCCTGGATAGCTCGACGATGATTCGCCCAGCGGTCGACTGAGGGATTCACCGGACATATTCCGGTGAATCCCACACTGGACGTTGGCGCCCGGGACGGCGCCGCGATTTCGCCGACCCAGGTTGCTCCTGCCTGCTCTACCCAGCCCAGCCCGCATGCATTCACCCAGGGCGGGTGGGCGCGAAGGAGTCCCGCTTGAGGGTGTTCAAGATCAAGCGGATTCTCCCCCGAGAAGCGAGGGGGGCGCCCCAGCGCTACTCGCTGGAGAGATCGTCGAGGGCCTGCTCGACCTGCTTGGTCGCCGTGGAGTCGGCGCTCACCCGCTCCTCCTGGATCGAGAGGTAGACCTCTTTGCGGAACACCGGAACGTCACGGGGCGCCGTGATGCCGAGGCGGATCTTGTCGCGCGAAACGGCCAGCACCGAGACCTCGACCGCGTCACCGATCATGATGCTCTGGTTCGTCTTGCGCGTCAGGACGAGCACACAGCCAGGGTATCCGGTCCCACAGGCCGGCGCGCCACTCAAGACCGCCGCCCAGCCGTCCGTTAGCATCACCCGCCCCGAGGCATCGTCATCGAGATGGCCCGAAAGCCGCTTCGCTCACAGCTCAACCAGATTCGCGCCTGGGTCCGCCAGGGCCGCACCGATGCCTGGATCGCGCACCAGCTCGACATTCCGGCCACGGAGCTGCACGAGTTTCGGCGCCGCCACGAGCTCGCGCCCGAGGAGGACGACGCCGGGGACGTCGAGCTGCGCGACGAGATCGAGGCGGAGATAGAGCGGGCTTCGCTTGAGGAGGAGACCGCCGCCGACGAGGAGGAGGAGGAGGAGGAGGGCGACGAGCCGGAGGAGGAAGCCGACGAGAAGGCAGAGGCCGAGGGTGCCAGGCCCCGTCGCAGGCGCCGCGGGCGCCGGGGCGGCCGAGGAGCCCGTCCCCGGGAGGCCATGCAGGCGACATTCGACCACGGCGCCGACGATGGCTACGGGCTCTGGCTCGATCCGGCGGTCAAGGACGATCCCGTCTACTCCGAGCACTGGGCCGGCCACCGGCAGGTCGAGGTGACGATCGAGCCGGACCGGATTGTGATCAAGCGCGCGTGACGCGCGCGATCGACCCCGCCCCACGCACCCGCAGAGCCCTCACTGAAGGATTTACGCCCTCATAGGGGGGCGGATCCTTCCGCGAGTGGCACAGGCGTGGGGTCGGCCTGGGTGGCCCAGGCGCCCGTGGGCGCCCGTGCGAGGTCGTCGCGAAGGTCCTCCAGCGTGCGCAGGTCGTGGGCGCTGGCGCCGGAGGAGAGCAGCTCGCGCATCTTCGCCTGCCGCACCGCGACCGGCCGATCCGAGAACAAGAACAGCGAGATCCCGGCGTCTAGCTCGCTCTCCTCGGAGACCGGGACGCCGCCGCGGTTGCCCGCCTGGCGAAGCAGGCGCACGAGCCGCGCGCCCTCCGAGGAGGAATCCGAGTTGGCGCCGGCG
Organism: Actinomycetota bacterium; assembly: GCA_038040415.1. Lineage (GTDB taxonomy): Bacteria > Actinomycetota > Thermoleophilia > Solirubrobacterales > 70-9 > AC-56. Next base: position 14,425 of record JBBPIK010000021.1, on the reverse strand, counting down.
CTGAGGATCGCCTCCGCCAGCTCCCCATCCGCCTGCCCTACGACCGACGGAACCAGGGCCTGGGCGGGCAGGCGATCGACGACCGCGGCCCGTAGCGCGGCGCGCTCGCCAGGCTCCAGTGAGCCGAGCCCCGTCCCGACGTCGAAGCGCAGGGGCGAGCCCCGAACGGCCGAGAGGGCGATGTGCCGGATGGGATGCCAGTGTTGGGGGGGGATGATCCGCAAGACGAAGAGCGAGGCGATCCAGATCGCCATCACGAGGGCGATCACGGGGAGCTGGACCCACTCGCCGTCGGGATGGGCGAAGTGGTAGGCGACCACCAGCCCCGATGCGACCAACGTGGCCTGGAGCATCGCCAGGTAGGGGAACTCGATCGGCTTGGCCCCCAGCTGGGAGCGCAGGAAGATGAACGTCGACGGGAGGGCGAACGCGAGCAGCATCGAGATCGGGGCGGCGTAGATGCCGATCTCCGTCTGGCTCAAGAGCAGGATCATCAAGCCCGAGTAGAAGAGCGCGGCGCAGACCGTCGCGATGATGAAGGTGCGCAGCTTGTTCGGGTAGTTCGACATGCTGTTCACGGTCCGGTAGAGCGCCGGCATCGACATCGCGGCCGCCGTCAGCGGGACGATCGAGGCGACCTCCTCGAACTCCGGCCCGCCGATCTGGACCAGGATCTCGCCGCCGAGGACCATCGCCAGCACCGCGGTGAGCGTGATCAGCACGAAATAGGCGAGTAGCTGGCCCTGGGCCACGGGCCCGCCGTACTCCTGGCGGTAGGCCCTGAAGACGGCTGCCTGGCGGATCGGCCGCAGCGCCATCCTGAACGCCTGGGGCAGGAAGGCAACCATGAACCCGGTTCGCGAGGCGAGGGTGTAGAGGCCGAGCTGCTTGTTGCTCACGTAGCGGGAGAGCAGGAAGATGTCGGCGTTCTGGATCACCCACATCGAGGAGGCGATCGGGACCCGGCTGGAGCCGCGCTTGAGGATCTCCCAGAGCTCACTGAAGCTGAAGCCGAGCTGGTAGCTGCCGCGCAAGAGCGCGATGCAGATCACCGCCGCCAGCGTGGTGCCGATCGCCTGCCCCACCACCGCGCCCTCGACCCCCGCTCCGGCGGCGAGGATGGCGACGATCGCGATCAGGTTGAAGGCGGGGCGCGAGGCGTCGATCAGCGCATAGGCGAGGGGCCGCTTCTCGAACCAGTAGACGATCTCCCCGAGCTTGAAGATGGCCCAGACCGCTCCGGTGATGGTCGCGAACAGGACCGCGTTGGCCTGGTCGGGGTCGTTGAGGAGGAACTCCGCCACGGGGGTTCGGAAGGCGAAGGCGAGCCCGATCGCGACCGCCGCCAGGAAGGTGCACCAGACGATCCCGACGCCCAGCGTGTAGGTCGGGCGGGTCGAGACCCCCTCCTCGGCCTCGTCGTCGTCCGCGTCGTCGTCGTCGTCGGAGACCCCGAAGGTGCGCATGATCGTCCCCGGCTTCGAGGCCAGGTGGATGACCTGGGTGACGATCGCGGTGAGGAAGAAGAGCAGCGCGTAGGTGCCCAGCGACTCCGCCCCAAGGAATCGCGCCACGACCGGGATCGACGCGTAATGGAGGAGATTGGTGACCAGCAGGGAGAACCCCTGCGCGCCCGAGAAGCGGGCCAGGTGCGTGCCGAGGACGGCGCCGGTGCCTCCCGGGTGGCTGTGCTCGTGCCCGCTGGGCCCGCGCGAGGGCTTTTCGCCGCCGGCCTCGCGCCTATCGCGCTCGGCCATCAGCCATCCCAGATCGACCAGCGCGCGAACCGCCGCCCGGTCAGCTCGCGCAGCTGCTCGGCGTCCACACGCAGGGCCCGCACCACCTCGGGCCCCACGGCGGCGCGGACGTCCGGCCGCTCGATCGGGCGGCGGCGGCTCACCCGCTCGTCGATCGCCAGCCAGAGGTTCTTGGGCACCAGGCGGCCGGGGCGGCTGCCGCTCAGCCGTTCGAGCCGCACGGCGAGCCGGCTGGCGCGGGTCTTGCGTGAGGTCTCGTGGCGTTGCGCGCCGAAGTGAGGGTGGGTGAAGCCGGGGTCCACTCCGGTGAACTCGAACACCCGGCGGAGCGTCTCGAGCGGCGCGGAGCGAAGCTCCTCCTGCTCGATCACCAGGATCTGCTCGAACGGGTACTGCGCCAGGAACTGCTGCAGCTGCATGTGGTACTGGCTGCGCGCCACGTAGGAGGCTTTGGCGTGCGTGAGGGTGGCGGCGAGATCGCCCTTCTCGCGGCGCTTGGCGTAGTTGTGGACCCAGTGAGCCGCGATCCTCTCAAGCGGGTCACGAACCACGTAAACGAGCTTTGCGTCCGGGACCACTGAGCGCATGCGCTCGGGCACGCCGAGGTGCTGCGGGTACGCGGTGTAGTTGGGCGAGGACTCGCCGCGGACCTTCGCACGGGCGTCGAAGTAGGGCCGGTACCAATCCTGCCCCCGAAACCAGTTTCGCTCCTCGATGAAGAAGTTGAGCTCCTTGGGTCTCGACATCCAGATCTCCGGATGGAGGCTGAGCTGGTAGTGGAGGCCGCTGGTGCCGCACTTCTGGGCCCCGATCACGACCAGGTTGGGCAGCGCCCCGCGCCCCGCGTCCGCGTCCTCGCCGGCACCCGGAATCGCTTGATCAAGCGGTTTGGTAGATGTCGATGCGTCCACTTTCAGCCCAGGGTACCTAGTGGGCCGTCCGGAAACGAAGCACCCGAAACAGCGGCCCCAGGCGCCACCATGCTGCGTCCTCGGTCGCGGCCATGGCTTCAGCCATTGTCCGCTCCCTGCGTCCTTGCCTGGCGGCGCCTGGACCTCGCCGTTTCAGGCACAACGTTCCCGGACGGCCCACTAGCGCTCACGGCGAGGATTCCCTGGTCGCGCCGGCCGCCGTCAGGCGATCTCGGCCAGCAAGTCCGCGCCCGTATCGCCGATCGCGAGCGCCCGCCGGGGGCGAGGGCGCTCCGCAAGGATCAGAGTGAGCCTCCGGCTCAGAAATGAATGGTAGTCGCCACCGGCCAGCCGCGCCTGAGCCTCGCCGGGGCCAGGCACGTGCTCGAACCCCACCCCCGCCCGCAGCAGAGGGCCGAACTCGAGCGAGTCGGTGATCACCAGCACGCGGCCGGGCGGGTCGGGGGTGCGGGCGAGGGCGCCCTCGAGCTGGGGCTCCAGGTCGCCCTCCGGGACCCCCAGCGCCAGCACCACCGTGCGCGGCGGGCGGCGCACGATCGTCTGCTTGACGAAGGCGGCGGCGTGCAGCGGCAGGCGAGCGGCGAACGGCGCCGCCTTCCGCGCCGAGCTGAGCGGGCGGCGAAGCCAGCGCCGCCACAGCCCCGCCCTCCCCCGCCCCGCCGGACGCTCGGCCCTGGCCAGCTCCCCGAGCCACCGAGCAGCCTGCGCCGCTCCGTCCTCGAAGCGCAGCTCGTCCAGTCGCTCGCGCATCGAGGCGCGCCGGCCCGGATCGAGCAGCTCGTCGAGGAGCGCCTCGATCCGGTCGGAGTCGGGCCCGTCGACCCCCAGGCCGATGCCCTTCTTTACCGCATATCGGGCGCGAGCCGCCTGGTCGTCCGTTTGCCGGGGCATCGGCACGTACAGGGCCGGCACCCCGAAGCGGCAGAGCTCGTGGAAGGCGTTGTAGCCGGCGGCGGAGACCGCCAGGTCGAAGGCGGCGAAGTAGCGGCTCATCGGGTAGGTCGAGCGCAGGTGGACGATCCCCTCCGGCACCGTGAGCAGCCGGGCGATCGTCGACGAGAGCGCCGCCACCTGGACGTCGCCACGGCCCGCCAGATGGCCCAGGCATCGGGTCACGGCGCCGGCCACCTCGGGGCCCTGGCCGAGCTGGACCAGCACGTTCACCTTGCCCGGCTCGAGCCCCAGCTCGCGCTCGGCGTCGGCTCGCTGCTCGAGCTCGGCCGGCTCGCAGAAGACGACCGGCGCCACCCGGTGGACCTGGTCCCGGTGGGCCACCGTCGGCCCGCGGTCCTCGCGCTCGGCCAGCTCGCCCGGCTCGAGCACGGCGTCGAAGAACTCCGAGCGAGCCAGCGCCCCCGGGTTGGAGCCGGGCCGCCACATCGGACGCCGGCACCAGATCGCGCGCGTGCCGCGCGCGCTGCCCAGCGCGTCGATCAGGGGCTGGTAGGGGTGCGCGCCGTCGAACACGACCAGGCGCGGGGCGGCCTCCGCGATCGCCGCTCGAAGGCGCGCCCGCAGGCGCCGCGACCAGCGCCAGTCGCTGCCCGCGCCCGGGGTCCCGTAGGAGGCCACGTACTCGACCGGGAAGCCGAGCTCGCGAACCACCGGCGCGGCCGCCGAGAGCGTCAAAATCAGGGGCTCGAGCGAGGGGTCGAGGCGCCTGGCGATCGCCATGGAGCGGGTCAGGTGCCCCAACCCGGTCCCGTTCGAGGTCACGAACAGGACGCGGTCAGCCAAGGCGCCCGTATGCGTCGGTCAAAGGGCGGGCGGCGTGGTTTCCCTCGCTCTCGAGCGCCGCCAGCGCGGCCTCGTACTTTCGCTCCACCCGCCGGCGCTCGATTCGCCCCAGCCCTTCGCGCCAGCGCGCCAGGTGAGCGGCAGCCGGGCGCATCTGGACCTGGAAGAACTCCAGCATGCCGGCGTCGTCCTCGATCCCGAGGAAGTCGAGCAAGTGCCCGTAGACCCCCTCGCGGTCTCCCCAGACGAGGTCATCGAGCACCACCACGCAGAGCTCGGACGGCGGCAGCGGAGAGGCCGCCGGATCGTCGGTGCCGCGCACTCCAACTTCGATCGCGCGCAGGCGATCCGCCCACCAGTCGATCCCCTTGAGGACGGTGTCCGGCCCCCAGGTCTTGGTGGTCACGGAGGAGGCGGCGTCGCGCCCGTCGCGCACGGTGTGGACGAACCGCGCCTCGGGAAACAGGCGGCGCAGCGTCTGCGCCTCCCTGACGTTGTGCGAGCTCATCTCGACCAACCCCGGCTTCTCCGCCTCCGCCGCCAGCGGCCAGAGCAGGTTCACGAAGAGCGCCCGGCAGGCCGCCACCGGGTCGGCTGCATAGGTGTCCTCGAAGCGCTCCAGCGCGGCGTCGAAGTCCTTGCGGGTCAGCAGGTTGTAGAGGCCGCGCGGCTGCTCGTCCACGCGCACCCGGTACCACCAGAAGTCGCGGAGCTTCTCGAGGAAGCCCTCCAGCGTCACCCAGCCCCCGAGCAGGTCAGGCATGCCGCGCTTGTTGCAGTGAAACCGCGACTCGATCGGGACCTCGGCGAAGCGTGGATGCCTGCCCAGCAGCCTGGCCAGCACGTGGGTCCCGCTACGCCCCGTGCCGCCGATCAGCGCCAGGTCGCCGGCCGTCATACCCTCACGGCTCCATGCCCGTAGGCGCGTCGCAGCACCGCGGCGCAGTGATAGCCCTTGGCGTCGAGCTCGTCGAGCGCCGCCTCGTAGCGCCTGCGGATCGCCTCCTGATCGGCCTCCGGGAGGCCTTCGCGCCAGCGCTCGCGATGCGCCGCCTCGGCGCTCACGTGTGAGGCGAAGAACTCGCGCATCGCCGGCTCGTCGTCGAGCTCGAGGAACCCGAGCAGGTCGCCGTAGGCACGCTCGCGATCGCCCCAGACCAGCTCGTCGAGGCCGATCGGGGCAACGCGCTCGGGGTCGGGGAGCCCTCGCACCCCATCCTCGGCGAGCCGCAGGCGCTCCAGCCACCACTCGATCCCCTCCGTGACGCCGGTCGGGTGGTGCGCTTTCTGGCGCTTGGCCGCCTTGGAGGAGCCCGAGTCCCGCCCGTCGCGGACCGCGTGCACGAAGCGCGCCTCCGGGAAGATGCGGGCCAGGCCGGGCGCGGAGGCGATCGTGAAGCAGCTCATCTCGACGATCGCCGGCTTGCCGGCCTCCGCGGCCAGGGGGCCGAGCAGGTCGAAGAACAACGCGCGAGAGGCTTGGACAACGTCACCTGAGCAGCTTGCCTCGAACCGCGAGAGCGCTGCTTCGAAGCGATCTCGCGGAACAATCTTGTGGAGACCGCGAACCTTGCCACCCCGTCGCGCCAAGGGCGCCAGGCGAACCCAGGCGCGCTCGCCATAGCGGACCCGATGCCACCAGAAGCGGCGCAGCTTGTCGAGGAACTCGGCCGGTGTCGCCCTGCCGGTGACGACGTCGGCCAGGCCGCTGGGGTTGCAGTGGAAGCGGCACTCGATCGGGATCATCTCGTAGCGCGAGTGCCGGCCCAGCAGCCTGGCGATCACGTGGGTGCCGCTTCGCCCCGTGCCGCCGACGAAGACGAGGTCCGCGCTCATCAGCCGACCTCGAGCTCGCGGCCGTCGCCCGCAACGTAGGCCATCGGCGCCGGCCCGCCGTCGGCCCCGGCGCGGGAGCGCTCCAGCGTGCGGCGCAGGAGCGGCGCGCAGGCGACCCCGTCGGCCTCCAGGCGGTCCAGCGCCTGCTCGTAGAGGCGCTCGACCTCACGGATCTGGCGCTCCGAGAGGCCCTCGCGCCAGCGCTCGGTGTGGGCGCTCGCGGCGCTCATGCGGAGGCGGAAGAAGCGCCGCATCCGCCGGCGGGGGTAGACGCCGACGAACAGGCACAGCGGCCGGAGGGCCTTTCGGCCGAGCAGCAGCAGCTCGTCCAGGCTCACGGTCAGCAGACGGTCGGGCGGGATCGCGCGTGAGCCGGCGTCCACGCTCCGAATCCGCTCCTCCCACCACGCCAGGCCCTGACGCCGGGTGCGCGGGGAGATCACCCCGCGCGTCTGGGCCACGCGCGAGGCGGAGGCGTCGCGCCCGTCGCGAACCACGTGGATGAACTTGGCCTCCTCGAACAGGCGCACCAGCGTCGCCGCCTGGGCGACCGTGTCGGTGCTCTGCTCGACCAGGCCCTTGGCCTGCGCCTCCGTGACGCGGAACCAGAGCAGATCGCAATAGAGCCGGCGGCAGGCCGCCTGCGGGTCGTCGTCGAAAGCCGTCTCGAAAGCCGTGATCGCCGCCTCGAGGCGGTCCTCGGCGACGAACCGGAACATCCCCCTCATGCGCCCGGTCTGAAACCCCTTCCACCAGAAGCCCCGCAGGCGCCGCACGAAGTCCTCCCGCGAGACGCGTCCCGCGAGCAGCCCCGGGAAGCCGCGCTCCTCGACGTGGAAGCGGACCTCGACCGGGACCAGCGCGAGTTGCCGGTGGCGGCTCAGCAGCCTGGCGACCACGTGGGTGCCGCTTCGCCCCGTGCCGCCAACGAACACGAACGGCGCCGGATGGGGCATTGGCTGGCTGGAGCCGTCTCCCGCGCCGCCCTCCAGCTCGGTTGCCTCCGCGTCGGTCATCATCGTCCACGAAACGTTACGTAATGGTCCACGTACTGCCCGCAGGCGTCGTGCAGCGGGACCGCTCTCCCCTCGCCGGGCCGGGTGGCCGCCAGGGTCCCCAGCCAGACCCTCCGCTCGACGCCCAGGTCGCGCTGGCGCTGGCTCGGACGCGCGGCGTCCACCGTGACTTGCACGGAGTCGCGGCCCCTGACGCGGAGCTCGCCCGCCGGCCAGAACGCTCCCTGGCCCTTGTGGGTGAGGTACATCCCGTCGAGCGAGGGGAGCAGCTCCACCTTCGACCCGGGAGCCGAGACGGTCAGCGGCGCCTGGCTGTGGTACTGGAGCGAGAGGCGCCAGCGCCCCGGGCCGAGATCCAGGCTCTGGGTCGCGCGTTCCGGCGCATCGAAGGGCGACCGGCGGCTCCAGTCGCGGGGGCCACCCGTGACCGGCTCGCCGATCACGGTGGCGGCGCCAGCGCTCGCGGCCACCCGGCGACCCTGTCGGCTCGTGCAGTCGAGGACGCGGCCGGGGGTCCCATTCTTGTCGATCACCCGCAGCGGGGGGGTATTCCCGGTGCGCCGCCAGAGCACGTAGGAGGGGGTCCTGACGACCGTCTCGAAGTTCGGTGGGGCGCTGCTCTGGTAGGCAGCCGTGGTGGTGATCGCGTAGTCGAAATCGTCCAGGCGCTCCGGCGCGAGCGTGTCGAGGTCCATCCCGAACCCCTGCTGCCAGACCTTCTCCGGACGGGCCTTGACCTCCGCCGACACGTAGCCGCCCGGGCTTCGCATCAGCGTGCCGCGAAGCCAGTAGCCGGCGAAGCGGTCCACCCCCAGGAAGGCGACCGTGCGCCCCCGGACCAGGCCCGCGAGCCCCTCCAGCTCGTCGCCACGCTGGTCGAAGCCGACCGGCGCGGCGCGAAGCGCCAGGAAGGTCGAGCCCGCCAGGGCGACGGCGACGATCGCACCGAGCACGTAGCGGGGGGTCGTCAGGGTGGTCCCCGGCAGCCGAGGGGCCAGCAGCGCACCGAGTGCCCCGACCACCACCAGGGGCGCGATCACCGCCAGCGCCTTGGCCTCCACGTAGATCGACGCGAACAGCCGCGCCCCCGCGTACACCAGCACCGCCGCGGCCCCTACGGCCACGAGGCCGAAGTCGCGGCGGCGGACCGCCGCCAGGCCGCCGATCGCGGCCGCCAAGAGCCCCAGCGCCACCGCGAGGTAGGCGCCCTCCACCTCGCCCCGGACGACCTGGAAGTCGCCCTCCGGCCAGATCCCCAGGGCCTCGCCCGGAAAGACCGGCGAGTCGAGCCGGCCGCCTGACTCCTGGACCTCACCGACCTTGCCCACGAAGCCGGAGAGCTGCGCGGCGGAGAGCGCTCCCACCGCGGCCACGACCACCGCCACGGCGACGATCGCCCTGCGGTGGCGGCGTGTCTCGGCGCGCAGCCTGGGGACGTCGATGCGCAGCCTCCCGGTGCCGAGCTCGAGCGCCAGCCAGATCGGGACGGCGGCCGCGAACCACACCAGGCCGGGAAGGCTGTACACGAAGACGCTCGCGACGGCGAAGAGGACCAGCGCCACGAGCATCGCCCGGCGCGGGTGAGCGCCGGTTTGGCGCGCGGCGCCGCCGCCTGCGGTGGAGATGCCCTGAAGCGCCACCGCGAAGGCGAGCACGAGCAGGGCCATCGCCGTCTCCTTGAAGGCGCTCTGGGCGAGGAAGCAGGCGCCCAGATAGGGGAGGCCGGCCAGCGAAGCGGCGACCACCCGGCGCCGGGGGGGCAGCTGATCGAGGGCGGCCAGCGCCGCCAGCGCGGTGAGCACGGCGATCGCCACCAGGAGGCCGTTGAAAGCGTCGAGGAGCGGGGCGTTGGTGGCCTCTGCGGCCGCGGCGGCCACCGCCTGGGGCCCGGTCGGGTAGCCGAACCCGACGGCCTTCGGCTCGGGGCCGACGCCGTTCTGAAGCCAGTCGGTCCAATAGAGCTGGGCGCCCTGGTCGTTGGTGTAGATGCCCTCCCCGAGCGGACCGTGACGCTCGTTGAAGGCAAACGGCAGCGAGGCGGCCGCCGCGACCACGACGATCACGGCCAAGGGCGCGCCGGGAGCCGTTCGGGGCCGGGTTCCCCACGTGCGCCACAGCCGATAGAGCGAGGCCGCAAGGGCCAGCCCCACCAGGACCGCCACCGTGGCGGCCCTGCCCGGCAGCCGGATCAGCAGCGGGGCGGCGACGATCAGCGCCGCGAAGCCCACCGCGCCCGCCAGCCAGGTCGCCTGGGTGCGCCCCAGCACGTGCAGGAGCGCCCGCCCCACGACCAGCGACGCGAGCAGGATCGCGGCCGCGGACGCGTAGACGCTGAGCATCGCGGCAGCCTACCTGGGCGGGTCCGCGGCCCCGCGGGGCCGGGCCGGCGGCCTCAGTCGTTCTTCGAGGGCGCTCCGCTGAGGTTGGGCACGCTGTGGAGCTGGGCTTGGGTGAGCGGCCTCTGGCCGGCGCAGCCCGCGGGATCGAGCGGCCCGCGAAGCTCGAACACCCTCACGGGACCGTCGCGCACGACGACTCGGGCGCTGGGGTCGTTTGTGGCCTGCGTCCAGCGCCCCTCGGGCGAGTTGCGCATCTCACCGGGCAGGTAGGGGTCGAAGGTGGTGACGACGTGCGTGTAGCCGCCCGCGTTGATCTCGCTGCGCCATTGGCGGCAGTCGGGGATTCGGCGGTAGGCGTCGTGCGGGCCGCGGAGGCCGAGCCACTGCACCCGGTTCGAGAGGTCGGTGCCGTAGAAGGGGTACTGCGTGAACACGCCGCGGATGCCGGCGACGGCGATCCGGGCGTCGCGCACGTCCCGCGACCAGCGCAGGACCTCGTCGAGGTCCTGCACCTGGCCGGTGTTCTCGTACCGGTGGGTGAGGTAGTGGTCCTGCTCGGCGTAGCCGGCGGCGACGGCCGCTCCCAGAACGGCGGCGACCAGGGCAACCCGGGCGCGCCTGGGGGCGGCGGGGCCGAGCGCGCCGCGCGAGCGCAGGAACCAAACCAGGGCCGCTCCGAGAACCACCAGCGCGGCGGCCGCCACGGCGCCCTTGGTGTGGCCCTGCTCCCACTGGACCAGCGAGCCAACCGTGAACGCGAGCAGCACCGTGAGCACGCCGAGGGTGGCCGCGCGGCGCCGCGGTGTGGACCGAAGCGCGGGAAGGCAGGGCAGAATCGCCAGGCCGACGGCGACGGCCGGGGCCAGATAGCGGACGTTCCACACGAAGGAGATCGGCTCTCCCTCCTCGCCCGCGGCGGTCAGGGGCGTGAAGACGTAGGCGATCGCGGTCACGGCCACCACGGCGCCCAGGGCCCGCAGGATCGGCTCGCGCCCGCGCCAGAGCGCCAGCACGGCAGCGGCGATCATCGCGGTCAGGGTCAGCGGCCAGAGGACCCCGAACGAGTCGTTGAGGCCGGGCCCGAACCAGTCCGCCCAAACGCCCGTGTCGTTCCAGTAGTGGACGACGGCGAAGTCGGGCCGAAGCTGGAAGTCGCGAGCCGGAGCCGGCAGCGAGATCGGGCCCAGTGAGCCGATGTAGGGAATCGGGTTGCCGACCGCGATCAGGTTGCGGGCGTACCAGTAGCCGCCCGCGGCCAGCATCGGGATGCCCCAGAGCGCCGCGGCGCCAAGGCGCGTCATTCGGGGGGCGATGGCGATCACCGCGATCGTGAGCGCAGCGACCGGCGCCAGGAAGGAGAGCTTGGTCCCAGCCGCCAGCCCGGCCGCGATCCCCGCCACGGCCAGCGCCGCGGGGGCGATCGCGCGCCCTGGGGGGCGATGAGCGCGCGCAGTATGGGGGTCGGCGGGGGCAGCGACCCCGGGGCGGAGCTGCCCCCGCTCCGCAGCGCCCGCCGCGTACCCGTTGACGAGCAGCGCCGCGGCGGCGAGGACGAAGGCGACGCCGGTGACGTCGTTGAGCGCCTCGCCGGCCTGGAACTCCACCAGGCTCTGGGAGCCGAGCGCCACCGAGGCACCGATCAACGCCTGTGGTCCGAGCCCGTACGGCCGGCCGATGCACCAGGCCGCGAGGAGGGCCATCGACAGCCAGCCCAAGTTGAGCAGGGGCGAAACGCTGTCGCGCTCTGAGAACAGGATCGGGACGGCGTGCAGGACCTCGGAGCTCGCGGGGTAGAACGAGGCGAGGAAGATCGGGTCGAAGAAGTAGATCTGGCCGAGGTGGCCGGTTTGCACGAACTTCGCCGCGAGCGGCATGTGGTACCAGAGGCTGTCGGCGCGGTCCATGCCTGCGGCGAGCGTCCCAAGGGTCGGCACCATCCAGGCGGCGGCGAGCGCCGCGCAGGCGAGCACTGCGATCACGCCGGCGAGCCCCCAGGTGGGCGGCGCGGGCGGCCCCGGTGCCGGCCGGACGGGCCGGCGGTCGGCCAGCCCGGTGGCGATCAGGCCGGCGGCCAGGCCCGCCGCCGCCAAAGCGCCGAGCACGATGCCCTCCGTGAACCCGCCGAAGCTCCCCAGCGCCTCGCAGACCCAGATCAGGCCCGCCACCGCCAGCACCGCCTCTGCCAGGCGTGCCGGCGCTCCGGACCAGCCCGGCAGGAGCAGGGCACGCACCCGGTGGGCGCCGAAGGCCAGCGCCGCCAGGACCACGGCGAGCTCGAGGGCGCTCCCAAGGTAGGCGCCGACCGTGAGCGTGCGCTCGCCGGCCGGCGCGGTGGTGAAAGCCACACTCACGGGTGGTCCGGGCTGGAGCGCGGAGTCGCCGGAGTTATTACTACTTCTTCGACAGGCCGCGGATCACGTAGGAGCGCTCCCCCTCGGCGACCATGCCCAGCTTGCGGGCCGCCCGCGCGGCGGCGTCCGAGTCCTCGAGGGCGGCCGCCTTGGCCGCCAGGC
>JBBPIK010000021.1:0-2195 GCA_038040415.1 Actinomycetota bacterium | reverse complement strand
GCCGCCCGCGCGGCGGCGTCCGAGTCCTCGAGGGCGGCCGCCTTGGCCGCCAGGCGTTCGTGCTCCTGCCGCAGCTCGAGCACCTCGCTCCGCTGGGTGCGGGAGTCCCGCCAGGCGTCGATGAAGTTGACCGCCGGGTTGACGTAGGAGAGCAGGACCACGAACAGCACGATCACCAGGACCACGCGGCCGAGCTTGTCCCAGTGAATACGGCTCGCCGGCCGCCCGCGGGGCCGCCGGCGTGGTGCCACCCGATAGGCACGAGCGCTCACGCTCCATGGTTCGGCGGTCCCCGCCCGCTACCTTCCTGCGAAGGCGCTGATCCCCGGATACGACGCTCGTTCGCCGAGCTCCTCCTCGATCCGCAGGAGCTGGTTGTACTTCGCCACCCGATCCGAGCGAGAGGGGGCCCCGGTCTTGATCTGGCCGCTGCCGGTGGCCACCGCCAGATCGGCGATCGTCGTGTCCTCGGTCTCGCCCGAGCGGTGGGAGATCACCGCCGTGTAGCCGGCCTCATGCGCGATGCTGATCGTCTCCAGCGTCTCGGTCAGGGTCCCGATCTGGTTCAGCTTCACGAGGATGGAGTTGGCGACGCCACGCTCGACGCCGAGCCGCAGGCGCTCCGGGTTGGTCACGAACAGGTCATCCCCCACCAGCTGCACCCGTTCGCCGAGCCGCTCCGTGAGCGCCTTCCAGCCATCCCAGTCCTCCTCGTCCATGCCGTCCTCCAGCGAGACCACCGGGTAGCGGTCGCAGATGCTCACCCAGTAGTCGGCCAGCTCCTCGGCCGACAGCGTTCGCCCTTCGTGCTTGAGTGCGTAGGCCCGGTCGCCGTACAGCTCGCTGGTCGCCGGATCGAGGGCGATGAAGACGTCGCCGGCCGGCTCGTGTCCCGCCGCCTCGATGCCGGCCACCAGGGCCTCCAGCGCCGACTCGTTCGAGTCGAGGTCGGGGGCGAAACCCCCCTCGTCGCCGACCGTGGTCCCCAGGCCACGCTGCCTCAGGATGCCCTTGAGGGCGTGGAAGATCTCGGCGCCCACCCGCAGCGCCTCCGAGAAGCTCTGCGCGCCGGCGGGGACGACCATGAACTCCTGGAAGTCGACCTTGTTGTCCGCGTGGGCGCCGCCGTTGAGCACGTTCATCATCGGCACCGGGAGAGTGGCGGCGTCCGCGCCCCCGAGGTAGCGATACAGGGGCTCACCCGCCTCAGCGGCGGCCGCGCGCGCCACCGCCAGCGAGACGCCCAGGATCGCGTTGGCGCCCAGCCGGGACTTGCCCGGGGTCCCATCGAGGTCCACCAAAGTGCGATCGACGGCCCCCTGCTCGCCGGCACGGGCGCCCACCAGCGCGTCGGCGATGTCCCGGTTGACATTGGAGACGGCCTTCGCCACCCCCTTGCCGCCCCAGGCCTCGCCCCCGTCGCGCAGCTCCGTGGCCTCGAACTCGCCGGTCGAGGCGCCGGAGGGCACCGCGGCGCGCCCGGAGGCCTTCGAGTCGAGCGTCACCTCCACCTCGACCGTCGGGTTTCCCCGCGAGTCGAGGATTTGGCGTGCGTGGATGCGCTCGATGGTCGCCACGGTCGCGGAAGTTTGGCAGGGCCTAGTTGTCCGCCACCCGCTCGCGGAAGCGCTTCGCCGAGGCGCGCAGGGCGAGCTCGGGGTCGACGCGCAGGCGGCGCGCAAGGTCGACCAGCGCGAACAGGGCCTCGCCGATCCAGCGCTCGGCGGCCTCGCGGGTAGGCGCGTGGGCGATCCGCTGCTCGGAATCAGCCCCCTCCAGCCCGGCCGAGCGGGCGCGGCGCTGGAGCTTGCGCGCGTAAAGGAGCGCCGGCAGGTTCTCGGGCACGTCGGCGAACGGGTCGTCGGCCCCCCTCCCCTCCTCTTCGCGCTTGATGCGATCCCAGTTCCGCAAGACCTCGCCCGCGTCGTGCGCTTCTGATTCGCCGAACACGTGTGGGTGCCGCCGGATCAGCTTCTGGACCGTGCCCTCGGCGACCTCCGCCAGGCTTCCCGCGCCGCGCTCTTCGAGCAACAGGGCCAGGAAGTGGACCTGGAACAGCACGTCGCCGAGCTCGTCGACGAGCTTGGGGTCGTCGCCGCTGCCCGCGGCATCGGCCAGCTCGTAGGCCTCTTCGACCGTATGCGGGACGATCGAGCGCTCGTCCTGCTCGCGGTCCCAGGGGCACTCGCGGCGCA
>JBBPIK010000020.1:0-38002 GCA_038040415.1 Actinomycetota bacterium | reverse complement strand
AGCTGCAGGCCGCCTCGGCAGTCGGTCAGGGTAAGCTCTACCGCACCTATGTCGAGCTGCTCCAGGTGCGCGTCGTCCGCTCGGCCCAGGTGCTGCTGACCTCGTTCGACATGTCGGCGCGCATGCACTACCTGAACGCCCGCCAGACGCTTCGCCGCCTGCTCGACTGGCGGGTGGTGCCGGTGGTGAACGAGAACGACACCACGGCCACCGACGAGATCACCTTCGGCGACAACGATTTCCTCTCCGCCCAGGTGTCCATCCTGCTCGAGGCGCGCCTCCTGGTCCTGCTCACGGACACGGCCGGGCTTCACACGGCCGATCCCCGCGCGGACGCAGGGGCGGAGCTGATCCAGGAGGTGAAGGAGTTCTCGGAGCTCCGCGACTACCGGATCGGCGACCGAACCTCCGCCTTCGGCTCCGGCGGGATGCGCAGCAAGGTGGCGGCGGCGGAGATGGCGAGCGCGGCCGGGATCCCGGTGGTCGTCTGCGACGGTACGGAGCCGGGGAGCCTGGCGGCTGCCGCGGGGGGCGACCGGGTCGGGACGCGGTTCGCAGCGCACCCGGAGCGCACCCCGAGCTTCAAGCTGTGGCTCCGCTACGCGAAGCCGAGTCAGGGGCGGGTCCTGGTTGACGAGGGCGCCGCAACGGTGCTGCGAGAGCGCGGCTCGAGCCTGCTGCCGGTTGGGATCACACAGGTCGAGGGGGAGTTCGCGGCCGGCGACGCGGTCGAGGTGGTCTGCGACGGCGACGTGGTCGGCAAGGGCATCGCCAACTACTCCGCCGCCGAGCTCGCCCGGATCAAGGGCCTGAAGTCCGCGCAGGTGCAAGAGCAAATCCCGAACGCCTCCGCGGAGGCGGTGCACCGCGACTATTTCGTTCTGACGTAGGTGCCCGGCTGAGAACCGACGAGTGAGGAGTTCACCGTAAATACCACGGACAATCCCTCACTCGACGGGCTTGGCGGCCGCCACGATCGTGGAGAGGGGCAAGCTACCCTGTCCGCATGGCCACAGCCACTAGGACCGTGATCGAGGTTTGCGCGTCCGCCAAGCAGGCCTCGCGCGAGCTGGCGACCGCCACGACGGAGATCAAGCAGGCCGCCCTGGGGCGGCTGGCCGAGCTGCTCGGCGAGCGAAGCGGGGAGATTCTCGAGGCGAACGCAGCGGACCTCGCCGACGAGCGCGCCGCCGGCCTCACGGACGCGCTGCGCGATCGGCTCGCGCTCGACGAGGCGCGGGTGGGCGCGATGGCCGACGGGGTGCGCGCGATCGCGGCGCTGCCGGACCCGGTCGGCGAGCTGATCGAGGAGCGCACGCTCGCGAGCGAGCTTCGGATGCGGAAGGTGCGGGTGCCGCTGGGCGTGATCGCGGTCGTCTACGAGGCTCGGCCGAACGTGACCGTGGATTGCGCCGCGCTGACCCTCAAGAGCGGCAACGCGATCGTGCTGCGCGGGTCGAGCTACGCCGCGCGCTCCAACGGGGCGCTGGCGGCGGTGGTGCGCGAGGCGGTTGTCGAGGTCGGGCTGCCGGAGGGGTCGGTCGAGATCCTCGACGGCGAAGACCGCGCCGAGCTCGCCGAGCTGGCGACGGCCGACGGCCTCGTGGACCTGATCATCCCGCGTGGCGGCGGGGGCCTGAAGGGGGCGCTGAAGTCGACGGCCACGGTGCCGGTGATGTACGCGGCCGCGGGGAACTGCCACGTCTACGTCCACGAGGACGCGGACCTGGAGATGGCCCGCGCGGTTGCCTACAACGCCAAGGTTCAGCGCCCGGGTGTCTGCAACGCGGCCGAGACCCTGCTGGTCCACGCCGGCGTCGCCGAGCGATTTTTGCCGGGGGTGCTGGGGGATTTGCGCGAGGCCGGGGTCGAGCTGGTGGGCGACGAGCGGGCGCGCGCGGCGGCGGGGGAGACGCCGGTTGGCGCTGCCGCCGACGCCGATTGGGACACCGAGTATTTGGGGATGAAGATGGCCGTGGGGGTGGTCGACTCGCTCTCCGACGCGATTGACCACACCAACCGGCACGGCACCGGGCACTCGGAGGCGATCTTGACCTCGTCCGACGCGGCCGCGCGACGGTTCACCGAAGAGGTGGACGCGGCGGTCGTCTACGTGAACGCGTCGACGCGGTTTACCGACGGCTTCGAGTTCGGGATGGGGGCGGAGATCGGGAACTCGACCCAGAAGCTTCACGCTCGCGGCCCGATCGGCCTGCGGGAGTTGACCACCTTCAAGTACGTCGTCCACGGCGACGGCCAGGTTCGGGCTTGAGCCATCAGGCCGAAGGGCACTAGGAGGGACGGTCGCCGCGATCGGCGTTCTCGGAGGTGCGTTCAACCCGCCGCACATCGGGCACCTGGTGCTCGGGCAGGAGGCGGCGTTCCAGCTCGGGTTGAAGGAGGTGCTGCTGGTGCCGTCAGGCGAGGCGCCGCACAAGCGGATCGCTCCCGAGCCTGGGCGTGACGTGCGGTTCCAGATGGCGCGGCTGGCGGCGGGCACCGACCCTGCGCTGGAGGTCTCGGACGTCGAGACGAGCCGCGAGGGGCCGTCCTTTTCGTTCCGCACGCTGGAGCTGTTGAGCGAGGCGCGGCCCGGGGATGAGCTCGTCTTTCTGATGGGGGCCGATATCGCGGCGGGCCTGGAGGGTTGGCGCGAGCCGCGGCGCATCCTGGAGCTGGCGCGGCTGGGAATCGCCGCGCGGCCGGGGACGGCGCTGGACGAGGCCGAAGCTGCGCTCGAGCGGTTGGGGGGCGCCGGGCGGGCGGAGGTCGTGAGGATGCCCGAGATCGGCGTCTCCTCGACCGGGATTCGCGCGCGAGTGGCGGCGGGGAAGCCGATTCGCCACCTCGTTCCCGACGCGGTGGTGGACTTGATCGCCGAGCGGGGGCTTTACCGGACGTGAGCGCGGCGCCTCAGAGGGGACAGGATCGGCTCTCCTCGGAGGCGCTGGCGCGGCAGATCGCGGCCGTCGCCGACGCCAAGCAGGCCGAGGATCTGGTCGCGCTCGACATGCGGGGCCTGGTGGGGTACACGGACTTCCTGGTCATCTGCACGGCGCGCAACGAGCGCCTGTCGAAGGCGATCCACCAGGACATCCACCAGCGGCTGAAGCACGACCACGGCCTGCTGCCCGCCACGGTGGAGGGAGAGCAGGGGGCGCGCTGGGTGCTGATGGACTATCTCGACTGCGTCTTCCACGTGTTCGTGCCGGAGCTGCGGGAGCGCTACCGCTTGGAGGTGCTGTGGGGAGAGGCGCCGCGGCTCGAGCTGGGTGCCGTCCGGGGGGCGCCCTAGCGTTCGCGCATCGTGGGCGCCCGGCGCCCGCGGGACGATGGGCACCAAGGCTCGCTTCAGAAGATCTCTGTTTGGCTTTCGCCCCCGCGATGTGGACGAGGTGATCGCCGAGCAGGAGGCCGTGCTCGAGGCTCGTTGCGGGGAGGTGGGGTGGGGGGCCCAACGGATCCGTGAGCTGGACCAGGTGTCCGCCGGGCTTGCGGATCGGGTGGTGGAGCGCGAGCGGGAGCTGCGCGAGACGCGGGTGGAGCTGTCGCGAGCGCGCGAGCGAAGCGACGAGGGCTTGCGGGCGCTGAGCGCGCTGGCGGACGATCTGGAAGGGGTACGGCGCCAGGCACGAGGACAGGCGACGCGGATGCGGTTGCGGGCGCTGCGCGAGGCCGCCGAGTTGGCAGGGCGGATGGACGAGCTGGGCGATGATCGAAGCGAGGCGCGCGAGGGGTTGATCGAGTCGCTGCGGGAGGCGATCGAGCGGGTCGGCGCGGACACCGAGGAGGACGAGACGCATGACTTGCCGGGCCTGCTCTCGGCCACGAACGGCTCCGGCGAGCGCGAGGTGGGCGAGCTCTTCGACGGGGTGGTCGAGGTGGAGGTGGGGCCGCTGAGCGATTTCTCGCAGCTGGTCGGGTTCGAGGACGCGGCGGGCGGCATCGGCGCGACCTCGGAGATCTCGGTGACTCGCTTCGCGCAGGGGCGGGCGACGCTGGCGATGAGGTTCAAGCATCCGGTCGAGCTGTTGTGGGAGCTCGAACAGCGGACTCCGTTCGAGTTCAAGGTCCGGGACACGCGCTCGGACCGGGTGGTCTTGGACGTCGACGGGTAGTCGCGGCGCCGCCCGGCAGGCGTCGACCGACCGGCGTGCCGGGCGGCTCAGTTGGTGGCTAGGGTGGGGGGATGGAGCTGATCGCTCCTGTGAACGGGATCGAGCTCGCCTACGAGGCGTTCGGGGATCCGTCCGACCCCACGGCGCTCCTGGTCATGGGGCTGGGGGTGCAGATGCTGGGCTGGGACGAGGAGTTCTGCGAGCTGCTGGCCGGGCGGGGGTTTTGTGCGGTGCGGTTCGACAACCGGGACGTGGGGCGGTCGACGAAGATCGAGGGCGGGCGACGGCCGGACCTGATGGCGGCGGCGATGGGCGACGCGAGCTCGGCGAGCTACACGCTCGACGAGATGGCGGACGATTGCGCCGGGCTGCTTGACCACCTGGGGGTGGGGGCGGCGCACGTGGTGGGCGTTTCGCAGGGCGGGATGATCGCTCAGACGCTGGCGATCCGGCATCCGGGGCGGGTGCTGTCGCTGACCTCGATCATGTCGAGCACGGGGGATCGGGCGGTTGGGCAGCCGCACCCCGAGGCGTTGCCGGTGCTGCTTACGCCGGGGCCGGCGGATCGGGAGGGGTTCGCGGAGTCCGCGGTGCAGGCGTTCCGGGTGATCGGCTCGCCGGGGTTCGGGGCGGATGAGGAGAGGCTGCGGGAGCTGGCGCGGGCGAGCTTCGATCGGGGCTATCACCCGGAGGGCACGGCGCGGCAGCTCGTGGCGATCCTGGCCTCGGGCGATCGGACGGAGGCGCTGCGGCGGTTGGACGTGCCGACGGTGGTGATCCACGGGACGGAGGACGCGCTGATCGACGTCTCCGGGGGGAGGGCGACGGCGGCGGCGGTTCCGGGCGCGGAGCTGGAGCTGATCGAGGGGATGGGGCACGACCTGCCGCGCGAGCTGTGGCCGCGGTTCGTGGATCTGATCGTCGCGAATGCGGAGCGGGCCCGCTCTCTCGACTCGATCCCGTAGCCCTTTCGGCACATTCCGCGCGCCACGTGCGGCGGCCGGCGTGCGAACGTGTGTTCGTGATGAATCCGAATCAGAGGGGTGCGATTGCAGAGACGGCGATAGCTCTCGAAGCGATCAAGGCCGGAGTCGAGGTCTACAAGCCGCTCTCGGAGCATGCTCGAGCCGATCTCGTCTTCGGCATTGGGCAACGACTCTTCCGCGTTCAGTGCAAATCGGCAGTCAGGAAGGGCGCTGTCGTGATCGTGAGGCTGGTCAGCAACTGGCATTCGCCGCGCGGTTACGTGCGCACTCGCTACTCGGCCGACGAGATCGATCTGGTGGCGGCCTATTGCCACGAGCTCGATCGCAGCTACCTCCTGCCTTTCGAGCTCGTGGCCGGCCAAACCGGCATTCAACTTCGGCTCGTTCCGCCCAGGAACGGCCAGAGGGCGGCGCTAATATGGGCGGTCGATCACCAGCTGTCTGGGGCTGTAGCTCAGCTGGGAGAGCGTCGGAGTGGCACTCCGAAGGCCACGGGTTCGAGTCCCGTCAGCTCCACTCCTCAACACGCGGACACGAGCACAGAGCAAGTCGGCGCCCACCAGTTCCGCAACCACTTCGGCTGGTACATGGAACGCACCGCCGCCGGCGAGGAGTTCCTCGTCACCCGCCGCGGCAAGCCGTGCGTCCGCCTCGTCCCGGCCCACCCCCAGCTACCGATCGCCCAAGGCGACGTATCATCGACAGCGTGCCGGTCGATCGACAGCCGGTAGCCGCGATCGAGCTCGTTGACGTCGTCAAGAGCTTCGGCTCCGAGCGGGCTCTCGATGGCGTCAACCTCGCCGTGCCCGAGGGCGCGATCACCGTGCTGCTCGGCCCATCCGGGGCTGGAAAGACGGTCACGGTCAAGCACATCGTCGGGCTCATACAGCCCTCGGCGGGGAACGTGGTGGTCGAAGGCAAGAACCTCGCCGAGCTGACGGAAACCGAGCTCTACGAGCTTCGCCGAGGCATGAGCGCCGTGCTCCAGGGCACCCTGCCCTTCACCTGCGGCCTCTTCTACTCGCTCAACGTGTACGAGAACGTCGCCTTCGCGCTGCGCGCCCGGACTCGCCTGTCGCCCGAGCAGATCGACCAGGTGACGCTGGATCACCTCGAGATGGTCGGGATGCGCGAGCGCGCCAACGCCATGCCGGACCAACTCTCCGCCGGGATGTGCAAGCGAACGGCGCTCGCGCGAGCACTCGCACTCGAGGCGCGCATCGTGATCATCGACGACTTCGACAGCGGCATCGACGGCGTGCGCCTGGCGCTCCTCTGCGAGCTGATCCGCGACGCGCAACGCAGCATCGACGCCACCTTCCTCGTCTCCACCCACGACATGACGGCGGCGCGCAAGCTCGCCGACCACGTCGCCGTGATCTACGGAGGCCGCATCGTCGCCAGCGGCGACGCCGACACGATCTTCGGCTCGAACGAGTCCCTGGTGCACCAGCTCCTGTCCGGCGAGCTCTCCGGTCCACTTCAATTGGGCGCCCGGTAGGCGCTCAGCGCTCGGATACGCTCCGCCGCGTGAAGCAGCTCGCCGACGGCGTCTGGCACCTGAACACGCTCCCGCTGCCGAACTCCGTCAACGCCTACCTACTCGAAAACGTCCTGGTCGACGCCGGCACCCGCCAGTCGCGCAGGGCAATCCTCCGCCAGCTCCGCGCCCACGAGGTGAGCGCCCACGCCCTCACCCACGCCCACCCCGACCACCAGGGCTCAAGCCACGCCGTCTGCGAGGCGCTCGGCATCCCCTTCTGGGTCCCCGAGCGCGACGCGGACGCCGCCGAGAACCCCGACCTCATTCGCCAGCGCCAGCCGAGCCACCCGGTCGCCCGCTTCTACATCAAGATCTTCACCGGCCCCGGCCACCCCGTCGACCGCAAGCTCCACGAGGGCGACGAGGTCGCCGGCTTCAAGGTCCTCGACGTCCCCGGCCACTCCGCCGGCCACGTCGTCTTCTGGCGCGACTCCGACGGGGTCCTGATCATCGGCGACGTACTGACCAACATGGACCAGCTGACGACGATCCCAGGCCTGCACGAGCCCAAGCCCTACCTGACCCCCGACCCCGACGAGAACCGCCGCTCGGCGCGCAGGCTCGCTGCCCTCGAGCCGAAGCTCGTCCTCTTCGGCCATGGGCCGCCCCTGCGCGACACGAAGAAATTCGTCAACTTCGTCGAAGCGCTGCCGTCCTAACGCTTCGATCGACCCCGCGCCACGCTCTGCTCCCGCTCCAATATACGCGCGCCTGCGACTCGTAAACTCAGCGCCGGTGGAGCCCTACGAGCCCCAGGAGATCGAGCGCCGCTGGCAGACCGTGTGGGCGGACGAAGGCACCTGGGAGGTGCCCAACCCCGGGCAGCCGGCGTTCGACGACACGAAGCCCAAGAGCTACGTGCTCGTGATGCTCCCCTATCCCTCGGGAGAGCCGCACATCGGCCATCTCAAGGTCTACGCGATCGGCGACGCGATCGCCCACTACAAGCGGCGCAACGGCTACCGGGTGATGCAGCCGATGGGCTACGACGCCTTCGGCCTCCCGGCCGAGAACAACGCGATCAAGACGGGCGTCCACCCGCGCGAAGCCACCGACCGCTCGATCGCCTCCTACCGGCACTGGTTTCGCCGCTGGGGCATCTCGATCGACTGGACGCGCGAGCTGGCGACCAGCGACCCGTCCTACTACCGCTGGACGCAGTGGATCTTCCTGAAGCTCTTGGAGCGCGGCCTCGCCTACCGCAAGGAGGCCGCGGTGAAGTGGTGCCCGAAAGACGCGACCGTGCTCGCCAACGAGCAGGTGATCGACGGGCGCTGCGAACGGTGCGGCACCCCGGTTGAGGTGCGCCAGCTCGAGCAGTGGTTCTTTCGGATTACCGACTACGCCGACCGCCTGCTCGACGACCTCGAGGGGATCGACTGGCCGGAGCACGTGAAGACGATGCAGCGCAACTGGATCGGGCGCTCGGAGGGCGCCGAGGTGACCTTCCGCTGCGAGGAGCTGGGGATCGACTACCCCGTGTTCACGACCCGGCCCGACACGCTGTTCGGCGCCACGTTCTTCGTGCTCGCCCCCGAGCACCCCGACGTCTTCCGCCTTGCAGCCGGCACGCCGGAGGAGGATCGCGTGCACGAGTACGTCAACCGGGCGATCGCCGAGTCCGCCGAGGACCGCAGCTCCGAGGAGCGCCCCAAGACCGGCGTCTCGCTGGGCCGCACGGTCACCAATCCCGTCAACGGCGAGCGGATCCCCATGTTCGTCGCCGACTACGTGCTGATGGAGTACGGCACCGGCGCGATCATGGCGGTGCCCGCGCACGACCAGCGCGACCACGACTTCGCCCGCGCGTTCGACCTCGAGATCCGCCAAGTGGTGGCGCCCGCCGACGACAAGGAGGAGCAGCCTGCCACGGACCCGGCCGCCCCCGGATCCGAGCAAGCTCGGATTACCGGTCGCCCTTCGGGCTCCCTGGCAGACGAGGAGGTGGCCGGCATTGGTGCTGGCCCATTCCTCGGGCACTCGGGGAACGAGCGCCTGATCAACTCGGGCGACTTCACCGGCATGAGCTCGCCCGAGGCGACGCGGTCTATCACCGAGTGGCTGGCGAAGGACGGTCGCGGCCGGCCTTCCGTCAGCTATCGCCTGCGCGACTGGCTGCTCTCCCGCCAGCGCTACTGGGGCTGTCCGATCCCGGTCGTCTACTGCGACGGCTGTGGGCTCGTCCCCGTCCCGGAGGACCAGCTCCCGGTGCTGCTCCCCGACGTCCAGGACTACGCGCCGAAGGGCAAGAGCCCGCTCGCCAGCGCCGAGGACTGGGTCGCAACCGAGTGCCCGCGGTGCGGCGGGCCCGCCCGCCGGGAGACCGACACCATGGACACCTTCGTCGACTCCTCCTGGTACTTCCTGCGCTACTGCGACGCCCGCAACGACAAGGCCGCCTGGGACCGCGAGGTGGTGCGCAGCTGGATGCCCGTCGACCAGTACATCGGCGGCGTCGAGCACGCGATCCTGCACCTGATGTACGCGCGCTTCTTCGTCAAAGCGCTCGCCGACCTGAGCCTGCTCGACGTGCAGGAGCCCTTCGACGCCCTGTTCACGATCGGGATGATCACCCGCGAGGGCGCGAAGATGTCGAGCTCGAAGGGCAACTTCGTGGATCCCGCCGAGTACGTGGAGCGCTACGGCGCCGACACCGCCCGAAGCTACGTGCTCTTCATCGGCGCTCCGGACCAGGACGCCGACTGGACCGACAAGGGGGTCGAGGGCGTCCACCGCTTCCTGGCGCGTCTCTGGCGTTTGAAGGAGGAAGTCGTCGAGAGGACCGAGCCCGCCATCAGCGACGAGCGGGGAGCGACGAGCGACCAGCCCGGCAACCCCCACGCCCTGCTCGCGAAGGCGCACTGGGCGATCGACAAGGTGACCCGCGACATCGAGCGCGGCTTCCAGTTCAACACGGCGATCGCCGCCGTCATGGAGCTCGTCAACGAGGCCTACCGGCTGAAGGACGGCCTGTACGGCCACCCCGCGGGGGATGCGGCACTGCGCTTCGCGACCGCTACGGCCGGCTCACTCCTGTTTCCCTTCGCGCCCCACCTCGGGGCAGAGGTCTACGAGGCGGTGGAGGGCAGCCGGGTGTGGGAGGAGCCCTGGCCCAAGCCCGATCCCACGATGCTTGAAAGCGACACGTTCACACTCGTGGTGCAGGTGAACGGGAAGCTTCGCGCCCGCGTCGAGGCTGCGGTGGACGCCCCCAAGGACGAGCTCGTGCGGCTGGCACTCGGCACCGAAGCCGTGAAGCGCCACCTGGACGGCAAGGAAATCGTCAAGGAGGTCGTAGTCCCGGGCAAGCTCGTCAACCTGGTGGTTCGATGAACGGTGACACGCGGTCGCCCCGGGTCTGCTAGAAAGGCGGCCGCATGCTTGTCAGGCGGTTCTCGGACGCGGCCGTCACCGAATGGCACCGGCTTCTGCCCCACATCCTGATGGACGCGGGGGAGCTTGGGGCTCGCACCATGTCGGTCAACTGGCTGGAGGTCCCGGCGGGTGTTTCGGAGGAGCTTCGCTCGCATGAGGAGGCCGAGCAGGTCTACGTAGTCGTCCACGGCAGCGGCACGATGTCGGCGACCGGTGACACTCAGCGCCTCGACGTCGGCGACCTCGTGCTGATCCCGCCCGCGACCGATCATGCCGTCGCCAACGACGGCACCGAGACGCTGGCGCTGGTCTCCGTGCAGTCGCCGGCCGTCTCCGCCGACGAGCTCTACAGCCGCCGCCTCGCTGCGCAAGCAGCCAACTACGACGACTACGACGATCAATAACTCCGCCGCCTCCTCCGGAATTACTCCGGCGGCAGCCTCGCCAGGGAGCCGAAGGCGACCGGTGATCCGAGCTTGCTCGGGTTGCTACGTTGCCGCCGGGCGAGGGTTCCAACCTGACCCGGCAGGTCCACACGTGGGTACCGCGACTTCGTCGCTAGCCTGGGCGACCGGCTGGCCAGTCCCAGCGCCTGGTGATTCGTAAGCGCGTGGTCGTACATGGGCGGGTCCAGGGGGTCTTCTTTCGCGACACCGCGCGGCGGATGGCGCAGTCGCGCGGCCTCGGCGGCTGGGTGCGAAACATGCCCGACGGCACTGTGGAGGCCGTCTTCGAGGGCGAGGCGGAGGCGGTCGAGCCGATGGTCGCCTGGTGCGGCCAGGGACCACGCGGCGCGCTGGTCGAGCGGGTGGAAGTCAGGGAAGAGGAGCCCGAGGGCCTGACGGAGTTCCGGATCCGCTAGCAGCAGCGCCGGCCCTTGCGCGCTGGCCGAATTGCGCTCGATAGACGAGCGCAACTCGGCCATCGGTGTCTGGGCGGCTCCCGCCGAGGTGCCGAGGTTGCGAAATCGGCGCGATCTCGCGCCCGATCGCTGACGGTGCGGGCGCCACGCGTGGGGCGCCCCCCGGCACGATCGAGGCGATGGGCTCGCTGAGCCGCTCACAGCTGCTGGTCTACGGCGCCGTCGCCGTCACTCTGCTGCTGGTGGGAGCGCGCTGGATCCGCTCCGCCGAGGAGCCGGGCTCCCTTGCCGGCGGAGTCAGCGTCTCGCCGGCGTCCGGCTCATCGACCTCCTCCGGAGGCGCCTTCAGCGTCGATCCCCAGGGCGGAGGCGACGTGGTCGTCCACGTGGCGGGAGCCGTGAAGGAGCCCGACGTCTACAGGCTGCCGGCAGGGTCTCGCGTCAGCGACGCCGTGGAGCGCGCCGGGGGCGCCACCGCCCGCGCCGAGGTCGAGGGGCTCAACCTGGCGGCGCCGCTCACCGACGGGCAGCAGATCATCATGCCCGCCAGGACCGTCGGTCCTGGCGGGGTGGCGGCGGGCGCAGGCCCTGCTGGGGTCGCTGCAGGCTCGGGTGGCGCCGGGACAACCGACGCACCGATCGGCCTCGGCACCGCCACCGTCGAGGAGCTCGACACGATCGAGGGAATCGGGCCCGTCACCGCCCAGAAGATCATCGAGTTCCGCACTCAGCAAGGGGGCACGTCGTCGGTCGATCAGCTCGACCAGATCGACGGCATCGGCCCGGCCACCATGGACGCCCTCCGGTCCCGCCTCCAGCCGTAGGGGATCTTGACCTGGCACCGCAGGTGAGGCGCAGCGGGATCGCCTGGCGCTTCGCCGTGCTCGGCGGCGCCACCGCCGGGCTCGCGCTCTCGCCGGCCCTCTCCGCGTGGAGCGTGGACATGGCCAAGCCGATGCTCGCGCTCGGACTGGCCGCGGGGGCCGGCCTGATCGCAGCCCGCCCGGGCGACCGCGGCGCGGCGCAGGGCGCCTGGCTGGCGCTCCTCGCCCTTGCCGCGGCGGCGTGCGGGCTGGCGGTGGGCGCCCTGCGCCTGGCGGCGATCGACCGCGGCGCCTTCCACGGACCGATCGGGCTGCCGACGACGGCGCGGGGATTCGTGACCGCGGTGCCCCGCCGGTCGCAGGGCCAGGTGAGGGTCCGAATCCAGACCGCGGACGGTCGCCTCGCAATCGAGTCCTCCGAGCCGGTCGAGGACCTTCCGATCGGTCGCCAGGTGAGCGCCAGCGGCACGCTTCGAGATCCCCAGCCTTGGGAGGCTGGCTATCTGGCGCGCTACGGCATCCGCCAGGTGCTCGCCGCCGACCGGGTCCGGCTCACCGGCCGGCGGCGCGCCGGCCCCGCCGCGCTGACCGACCGGATCCGCGATCGGGCGGAGGTCGCACTGGAAAGCGGCACCCCGGAGGCAGAGGCGGCGCTCCTGAGGGGCTTCGTCCTGGGTGAGGACGACCGCATCGACTCGGCCACGGTCGACGACTTCAAGCGCTCCGGGCTCGCCCACCTGCTTGCCGTTTCGGGACAGAACGTGATCCTGCTCGCCCTGCTGGCGCTGCCGCTCCTGGCGCTCCTCGGGATCCCGGTCCGAGCCCGTCTGCTCTGCGTTCTGGCGCTGATCGCGATCTACGTGCCGGTCACCGGTGCCGGTCCCTCGATCCAGCGCGCCGGCGTGATGGGCGCGGCGGGGATGGTCGCCGCGCTCGCCGGACGGCCGCGCTCGCGGTGGTACGCGATCCTCCTCGCGGCCTTCGTCACCCTGGCGGCCAACCCGCGGGCGAGCGGCGATGCCGGCTGGCGACTCAGCTTCGCCGCCGTTATCGGGATCCTGCTCTGGGCCGGCCCAATTCGCGATTGCCTGCTCGGTCCGCTTGGAGACGGCGGCGATCGGCGCCGGGTCGCCGGCTTGCGGCGGAGCCTCGCCGAGGGCGCAGGGGTGACGATCGCGGCCACGCTCTCCACGGCCCCGCTGATGGCCCACGACTTCGGGACGGTGTCCGTTGCCTCGCTGCCCGCGAATCTGCTCACGCTGCCCGCGGTGGCGCCCTTGATGTGGCTCGGGATGCTGGCCGCGCTCGTCGGGCAGCTGCCCTGGCTCCCGGTGCAGCCGTTGACCGGCCTCGCAGGCGTGCTCGCCGCCTACGTTGCCCAGGTCGCCCACTGGCTCGGCTCGCCGGGATGGGCGACGGCGAGCGTCCCCCTCGCTGAGCCAGCAGGGGTGTTGGCTGCGTACGCCGTGCTCGCCCTGGCTCTCTGGGTGCTGCTCGGCTTGGCGCGCCGCCGGAGGGGGTTGGCTGGGCCGCCGGCTCGCCTCAGGCCTCTCATCCTGGTGATCTGCGTCGGGGTCTCGAGCCTCGTCCTCTCCGCTGTTTGGCCGTCGGGCGAGACGGCTGGCGAACCTGCGGGCGGGCTGCACGTGGTCGTCCTCGACGTCGGCCAGGGCGACGCGATCCTGCTCGACCCGGCCGACGGTGAGCCGGTGCTCGTGGACGGCGGCCCGCCGGGCGCCGACCTGCGCCGAAGGCTCGAGGACCACGGAGTCTCCAGCCTGGCGGCGGCGATCGTCACCCACGACCAGTCGGATCACGCCGGCGGAATCCGGGAGCTGCTCGGCTCCTTCCCGATTCGCCGGCTGCTCTATTCGGAGCCCAGCCCGGACCTGATCCGGCATGCTCGCTTCGCCGGAGTCCGCACGATGGCGGTCGCCGAGGGGTCGGGGGTCGAGTCGGGCAGCCTTCGGATCGAGGTGCTGTGGCCACCGCGGACGTTTCTGGAGGGGTCTCCGCCCGACGACCTCAATCAGGCGTCGCTGGTGCTCCTGGCTCGCTGGCGGCGCTTCAGCATGCTGCTCGCCGCTGACGCCGAGGCCGAGTCGGTACCGATCGACCCCGGGCCGGTCGAGGTGCTCAAGGTCGCTCATCACGGCTCAGAGGACGCCGGCCTCGCCGAGTTGCTCGACCGCAGCGAGCCACGTCTCGCGGTGATCTCGGTCGGGGCGGACAACCCCTATGGTCATCCGAGCGCCGCGACCCTCGCCACCCTCGCCGAGCAGCGAGTCGCGGCTCTGCGAACCGACCAGCGAGGCGAGGTGGCGATCGAGGTCAGACGGAGTGGCTGGCGGGTGGAAACCGAGGATTAGCGGGTCGTTCGAGCGAACGACGGGTCTTCGCGCTACCGTAGTACCTGTTGGAAGCCTCGTCATTGGGCCAAGGAAGGGCCGGTGTCGGCTACTGGCGCCTGGCAGGGATAGTGCTAGCGCCCGTGCTTGCGTTCGGCTGTGCGGTGATGCTGGTCGCCATGGGCGATATCGGCGGCACCCCCACCTGCCAGGAGATGGCGTCCGGCTCGGCAAGCGCCTCGTCCGACGGCGACTGCTACAGCATCTCCTCATTCCAGAAGGCGATCACCCTCGGCCTCGGTTGGCCGGGAGGGGCGATCGCGGGCCTTGCCGCCGTGGCCGCGCTGGGCTTCGCGATCACCGGCCGGCGGGGCCGGCTGGCCCTGCGGCTCGTCGGCCTGGCCGTCCTTCTCGGCGGGCTCAGCATCCTGATCCTCAACGTCTGAAGGCCGCGTCTGATGATCCAGTGGCCGGCAGTGCCGAAGCGGCCGCGCCTGCGAATACACTCGGCGGCAATGTCGAGTGAGGGTGCAAGTCGCTCGGGCGCGATCAAGCCGGCCTACCTGATCGCCGGCACCGACGAGGGAAAGATCGACGCCGCGCTGTCACGCCTGCGGGCGCGGGCCGAGCGTGAAAGCGGCCCCGGAGCGCTGGAGAGCTTCACGCCGGCCGCCGGCCCGCAGGCGCCGGACACCGACGCGCTGATCGCCGCCATCCCCTCGCTGTCGCTGATGGCATCTCGGCGCTACCTGCTGGCCGACGGCATCGAGCGATGGACGGCCAAGCAAGCCACGGCGGTGATTGCCGAGCTCGGCAAGCTGCCACCGGACCTCACCTTGGTGCTGGTGGCTCGGGAGCTGGCGCCCAAGACCAGGCCGCCCAAGGGCATCGCAGAGGCCGTGGAGGCCGCCGGCGGCGAGGTTCTCCGCTACCAGGCTCCAACAGCACGGGAGCTGCCCGCCCGCCTCGTCGCTGAGGCGAGCCGGCAGGGCTTTCGGCTCGAACCGGCGGCGGCGCGGCTCCTGGTCGAGCGGCTGGGGGAAAGCACGCTGCGGCTGGCCAACGAGCTTCGGCGGCTGGCGCTGTGGGCAGAGCCGGAAGAGGAGGTGACGGCCGACGACCTGGAGGCGATGGTGGCCGACACCTCCGAGGAGGCCGCCTGGGCCCTCTCGGATGCCATCCTCGCCGGCGACCCGGACATGGCGCTCCGGTCCGCCGAGCGCCTGGCGGCCCAGGGCGAGGCCGTCACGCCGCTGGTCTACCAGGCGGCGCGACGGCTGCGCGAAGCCCACAGCGCGCTGCTGGAGCTGGAGGCTGGGAGCTCGCAGAAGGAGGTCCAGGCCAGGCTCAAGATGCATCCCTACGCGGCCAAGATGCTGCTGCGGCGTCTGCGGGGCGTCTCGCCGGCGGAGCTTCGAGCCGCCACCGGCGCGATCGCCGATCTCGAGTGGTGGACCCGTGGCGGCTCCGAATACCCGGACGACGTGGCGCTGACCCTCACGGTGCGACGAGCGGCCGGCGTCGGCGCCGGTGCGCTCTAAGAGACCGTCCGAAAGCCCCCGCGCACGCCTGGCGGCACCGGGACGGTCTCGGCACTACCCGGCGGCGCGACTCAGCAGCCGGGCGGCACGAGTCTTCTTGCGGGCACCATTGTTCGAGTGCAGGGCGCCCTTCTGGACCGCCTTGTCGATCCGCGAGACGAGCTTCCGGTGCTCGTCGGCGATCGCCGAGCCGTCCCCCGAGTCCACCGCGCGCTCGAAGCGCCGGAAGTGCGTCTTGACGGCGCCTTGCAGGCGGCGGTTCTCGAGCCGCTCCCGTTCGGAGCGGCGAATGCGCTTGCGCTGTGAAGCGATGTTGGCCACCGGGCGACGGCGGACTATAGCGACGGCGTCTTGATGGGACGCGAGGAACTCGGCCGGGGCGGGGAGGACGAACGGCGGGCACGCGAGCGCCTGTATGGCGACCGCGGGTTGGACTCGGGCCCGGTGGACATCGTGGCCGAAGAGGAGCCGGGCACCGAGGCGATCACCGCCGCGCGCGAGTCCTCGCACGCGCGGGCCGGTCGCCTGGCGCGCTCGACGGCCTTCTTCTCGTTTGCCACCAGCCTGTCGCGGATCGCCGGACTGGTGCGCGAGATCGTCGCCGCCAGCTATTTCGGCGTCACCGGAGCGATGTCCGCGTTCACGATCGCCTTCCAGGTGCCGAACCTGGTCCGGAGCCTATTTGCCGACGCGGCGATTCAGGCGGCGTTCGTCCCGGTCTTCACGGAGCAGCTCGAAAAGGGGAACAGGCGGGAGGCCTTTCGCCTTGCCTCCACCCTGATCTTCCTCGTCACCCTGGTCCTGGGCGCGATCACCGCGCTGTTCATTCTCCTGGCGCCGGTGGTGATGCCGCTGTTCGTGCCCGACTCCTATGAGGCGGTCGCCGACCTCACGGTGGTCCTCTCACGTCTCCTCTTTCCAATCCTGGTCTTGCTCGGCGCCACGGGGATGGTGGTGGGCATCCTCAACAGCTTCGACCGCTTCGGGGTGTTCGCCATCTCGCCCTTCTTCTGGAACGTGGCGATCATCGCCGTCCTCGTCGGGCTCGCGCCGGCGTTTCCCGACGACAAGGAGATCTATGCCTATGCAATCGGCGTGCTTGTCGGGACCGTGATCCAGCTGGCGATGCCGGTGTTCGATCTACGTAACACCCCGTTCGGCCTCCGGCGCGCCCTGACCGCACCGTTCCGTGTTCGCAGGGCCGACTTGCGCGATTCGAACGTGCGTCGCGTGCTGGTGTTGATGCTGCCGGTGGCGCTCAGCCTCGGGTTGATCAACTTCAACCTGGTGATCAACAGCACGGTGGGGTTCCTCGTCTCCGAGAACGCGCCTGCCGCGATCGACAAGGCATTCCGCATCTACATGCTGCCGCAGGGAGTCTTCTCGGTGGCAGTGACCACGGTCCTCTTTCCGACCCTGGCCCGATTCGCGGCGCGGCGTGACTTCGAGGACCTGCGCGCGACGATGGCCAACGGCATGCGGCAGATCGTTCTGCTGCTGACCCCGGCTGCCGCGGCAATCCTCGTTCTCTCCGAGCCGATGGTGAGGCTGGTCTACCAGCGGGGAGAGTTCGACGCCGCGTCGACCGACCTGGTGGCGACGGCGCTGTTTTGGTTCGCCTTGTCGCTTCCCTTCAACGGCCTCTTCCTGCTCCTGACCCGCACTTTCTTCAGCCTCCAGCGGCCCTGGGTCCCAACCGCGATCGCGGGCGGCAACCTGCTGATCACCGCAATCGCCGCCCTGGCTCTCTACGGCCCCTTCGAGGTCGCCGGGATTGTCGCCGCGACGGTCATCGCGACCGGCGCAAGCGTGCTCGCGCAGACGATCGTCCTGCGCCGCCAGCTCGGCCGTCTCGAGCTCGCGAGGCTGATCTGGACGACGGTTCGCGTCGGCGCCGCCGCCGCGGCTCTTGCCGGCGCCTGCTACGGGCTCTGGTACCTGCTCGACGAGGCGCTGGGTCGAGGGCTCGCCGCCCAGATCGTCTCGCTGAGCGCCGGCCTGGCGGCGGGGGCCGCGGTCTACGCCGCCGCGATCACCATGCTCCGGATCCCAGAGGCCGAGCAGATCTGGCGGCTCGTGCGCCGCCGCGACGCCTGAGGCCGCTCGCCATACTCACCGCGACCATGGACCGGATCCGCAACTTCTCGATCATCGCCCACATCGACCACGGCAAGTCGACGCTCGCCGACCGGTTGCTCGAGCTGACCGGAACCGTTGGCGTCGAGCACCGGCCGCAGCTCCTCGACTCGATGGAGCTGGAGCGCGAGCGCGGGATCACCATCAAGGCGCAGGCCGTCCGGGTCTCCTACCGGGCCGGCGATGGCGCGGCCTACCACCTGCACCTGATCGACACCCCGGGGCACGTGGACTTCTCCTACGAGGTCTCGCGGAGCCTCGCCGCCTGCGAGGGGGCGCTGCTGGTCGTCGACGCCGCTCAGGGCGTCGAGGCGCAGACGGTGGCCAACACCTATGCGGCAGTCGAGGCGGGGCTGGAGCTGATTCCGGTGCTCAACAAGGTCGATCTGCCGAGCGCCGAGCCTGAGCGGGTGGCGGCCGAGATCACCGACCTGGTCGGCGGCGATCCGGACGAGGTACTGCGGATCTCGGCCAAGACGGGCGAGGGCGTCGAGGAGGTGCTGGAGGCGATCGTCGCCCGGATCCCGCCGCCGCGGGGCAACCCGGAGGCCCCGCCGCGGGCGCTGATCTTCGACTCCGAGTTCGACCCGTATCGGGGGGTGGTCGCATACGTCCGCCTGGTGGACGGCGCCTTCCACAAAGGCGAGCGGATCACGGCCATGCAGACGGGAACCGAGGCCGACATCGACGAAATCGGCTTCTTCGTGCCGCAGATGCGGCCCGAGCAGGGGATGGACGCGGGCGACGTCGGATACGTGATCACCGGAATCAAGGACGTCGCCCGGCTCCGCGTCGGTGACACGCTGACTCGGAAGCAGGAGCCGGCTGCCGAGCCGCTGCCCGGCTACCGCGAGGTGAAGCCGGTGGTCTTCTGCGGGCTGTTCCCGCTTGACACCGATCGCTACGAGGACCTCCGTGACGCGCTCGACCGCTTGGCGCTGAACGACGCCGCGCTCAGCTACGAGCCCGAGACCTCCCAGGCACTGGGATTCGGCTTCCGCTGCGGCTTCCTGGGTCTCCTGCACATGGACATCGTCCGTGAGCGGCTGGAGCGGGAGTACGGCCTCGAGCTGCTGGCGACCACGCCCAACGTCCGCTACGAGGTCGCGCTGGGCGGCGGCGAGCGAGTTGAAGTGCGAAGCCCCGCCGAGATGCCCGATCCGGCAGCGATCGAGCAGGTCCTCGAGCCGTACATCCGGGCCACCGTGATCGCGCCGGCCGGCTACGTGGGAGCGGTGATGGAGCTCTGCCAGGGACGGCGCGGCACACACGTCGACATCCACTACCTCTCGCCGGAGCGGGTCCAGCTCCGGTACGACCTGCCGCTGGCAGAGATCGTGCTCGACTTCTACGACCAGCTGAAGTCGAGGACCGCCGGGTACGCGTCGCTCGACTACGAGCCGATCGGCAACCGCGCCTCGGACCTGGTGAAGCTCGACGTGCTGCTCGCCGGGGAGCGGGTGGACGCCCTGTCGGTGATCGTTCACTCCGATGACGCCTACCGGGCGGGCAAGGCGCTGGTCGTGCGGCTGCAGAGAACGATCCCCAGGCAGCTTTTCGACGTCCCGGTGCAAGCCGCGACTGGCTCCCGGGTGCTGGCCCGCGAGACCGTCAAGGCGCTACGGAAGGACGTCACCGCGAAGCTCTACGGCGGCGACGTGACCCGCAAGCGCAAGCTGCTCGAGAAGCAGAAGGCCGGCAAGAAGCGGATGAAGCAGGTGGGTAGGGTCGAGGTGCCGCAGGAGGCGTTCCTTTCCGTGCTCGAGCTGGATGAGTGAGGGAACCGGCGGTGGAGGAGAGCAGGCAGCGGGAGTTGGAGGAGCTCGCGCGGCGGAGCATCGACGCCTACAACCGGGGGGATGTCGAGGCGCTGCTCGAGCAGCTCGACGAGGAGATTGAGGTCTACACGCCGCCGGAGCTGCCGAACGCCGGGACCTACCGTGGCCACGAGGGGTTCTTGCAGTGGCTCGGCCAGTGGGACGAGGCGTGGGAGGAGTTCCGGCTCGAGATCGAGCGCATCGACCTCGTGGGTGAGCGCTACGGAGTGGTCACCGTCCGCCAGTTCGGGCGCGGCGCGGGGAGCGGAGTCGAGGTCGAGATGCGGATCGCTCAGCTCTACGAGATGCGCGGGGGCAAGGCGACGCGGCTCCACTACTACGCCGACCGCGAGACGGCTCTCGAGGCGGCCGAGCTCTCGGCCGCGACGGGGGCTGAGGCCGCCGGGAGCCACGCCGATATTCTGACCGCCGATGGCCGTGAAGACCGACGCGATCGGCAAGTCCTGGGACCCCGCCTCGTTCGAGGTCGAGGCGGCGAGGATCACCCAGTACGCGACCGCAGTCGGCGAGCAGAACCCCGTCCACCACGATGCGGAGGCCGCGAAGGCTGCCGGCTTTCGCGATCTGGTGGCGCCGCCGATGTTCTGCGTCGTCTACAGCGCTCCGGCGCTGGGGCCGGCCATCCTCGATCCCGAGGTCGGGATCAACCTCCCGACAATGGTCCACGGCGGCCAGGAGTTCGTGTGGGGCGAGCCCGTTTGCGCGGGCGACCTGATCACCACCGGCGCCACCTGCAAGGAGATCTACGAGCAGGACGGCAGGGCCTTTTACGTGTTCGAGTCCGTATCCACCAACCAGGACGGCGAGCAGACGGTTCGCGCCACCTGGACCGACATTGTCCGCGGAGCCTGATCGGAGGGCGCTGATGAGCGATTTCAAGCAGGGCGACTCGCTGCCGGAGCTGAGAGTCACCCCCGACGCCGGCCTTACCAAGCGCTACGCGGAGGCATCCGGCGACCCGAATCCAATCCACACGGATCCCGAGTTCGCGAAGTCGGTCGGGCTGCCGGGAGTGATCCTCCACGGCCTCTATTCGATGGCGCAGGTCGCCCGCGCCCACACCGAGGCCGCCGGCGGAGACCCCCGGGCCCTGAAGCGGCTGGCGGTCCAGTTCCGCGGCATGGGGCTCCCGGAGCATGAGATCGTGGTCAGCGCCACGGTCAAGGAAAGCCGCGACGGCCGGATCGTCACCGACACGGTCGCCGCCCAGGGAGACAACCGGATCATCCGCAACGCCGAGGCGGAGCTCGAGCTGGAGCCGGACTGAGCACTCGCGCACGCAGGGCTGCCGGGCTGATCGGGGTCCCGGCCTAAAATCGGACCTCGACCATGCTCTCCAAGCGCCAGCAACTGATCCTCAACCTCCTCGTCGACGCTTATCTCGAGTCCGGGAAGCCGGTGGGCTCGAAGGCGATCGCCGAGCGTGTGGACATCGACTGGAGCCCCTCGACCGTGCGCGCTGAGCTCGCGGAGCTCGAGGGCGCCGGCTTTCTGGCTCACCCGCATACCTCCGCGGGGCGCCTGCCCACCGACTCCGGCTATCGCTTCTATGCGGATTCGCTGCTGGCCTCGGGGCGCCGATTGCAGACGCCGCTCGGGCCCAGCCTCGACCTGACGCAGATGCGTCGCCAGGTCGACGAGGCGATGCGCGAGACGACGTCCGAGCTGTCCCGGATCACGGACCTGCTCGCTGTCGCGACCGCCCCTCCCGCGGGCACCGCTCGCATCCATCGCGTCGAGGTGCTGCTGCTGCAGCCGCGCGTGGTAATGATAGTCGCGATCGCCTCGAACGGGGCGGTGACGAAGCGCGTCTTCACCTTCGAGACGCAGGTGGACCCTGGCTTGGTCGAGTGGGCCTCGAGCTACCTGAACGAGCGGCTCGCGGGGTTCGGCCTCGGCGCGAGAATGATCGCCGACCGGCTCGCCGATCCCGAGCTGAGCGGGGCGGAGGCGGCGTTCATCGGCGAGATCACGGCCGCGTTCACCGGCCTGGAGGAGCGCGCCGAGGCAGACCTCTACGTCGACGGCGCAGCGCGACTGCTCTCCGAGGACCACGCCGGGGACCTGCCACACGTGGATGCGCTGATGCGCGCCCTGGAGCGGCGGGCCGGCCTGCTCAGCATCCTCCGCTCGGCGCTCGAGGAACGCTCCGTATTCCTCTGGATCGGCGACGAGAACCCCGCTCCAGAGCTGCGCTCGGTAAGCGTCGTGGGCGCGAACTACGGCCTCGGCTACCGGAACCTGGGCACGGTTGGGGTGGTCGGGCCGTTGCGCATGGACTACGCGACGGCGATCGCCTCGGTGCGCGACGCCGCGGGCCAGCTCTCTCGCTTCTTCGAAACGGTTTACGAAGGGTGAAGCGCGACTACTACGAGGTCCTCGGCGTGGACCGGGGCGCCGGCGACGGCGAAATCAAGAAGGCGTTTCGCAGGCTGGCGCGCGAGCTGCACCCCGACGTGAACAGGCACGACCCGGAGGCGGAGGAGAAGTTTAAGGAGATCGCCGAGGCCTACGAGGTCCTCTCCGACTCGGACCGCCGCGGCACCTATGACGCCTTCGGCCACGAGGGCCTGCGCTCGGGCGGCTGGGCCCCGCGCACGGACGCCTTCGGCAGCTTCGAGGACGTGCTGTCCGCGTTCTTCGGTCGCGGGGACCCGCTGTTCAGCGAGCTGTTCGGATTCGGCCCAACCGGGCCGGCGAGCGGCAGCGACCTTGCTGCGCAAGTGGAGGTGAGCCTCGCCGAGGTGGTCACGGGTGCCTCTCGAGAAGTGTCCGTCGAGGCCGCTTCGACTTGCGAGCGCTGCCGGGGCAACGGCGCCGAGCCGGGAACCCCGATTCGGACCTGCGAGACGTGCGGCGGCAGCGGCGAGTTGCGTGAGGTGACGAGGGTCGCGTTCGGTCAGGTGATGCGGACCGGCGCCTGCCCCAGCTGCGGCGGACAGGGCCGAGTGCCCGAAAAGCCCTGCAAGGAGTGCGACGGGCAGGGACGAACCGTGCGAACGCGCGCCTGGGAAGTGGACGTTCCCCCGGGGATCGAATCCGGCCAGCGGATCCGGATCTCGGGCGCCGGGCACGCCGGCGAGATCCCGGGAAGGTCCGGGGACCTCTACGTGCAGGTGCTGGTGGCCGAGGACGATCGGTTCGAGCGACACGGCCAAGACCTGGTGACGATCGTCGAGCTGCCGGCCACCCGAGCAATGCTCGGCGGCACGGTGACCGCCCCGACCCTCGACGGCGAACGCGAGATCGAGGTCCCGCCAGGTGCCCAGCCCGGCGAGCACATCGCCATCCGAGGTCTGGGACTGCCGTCGCTGCGCGGCGCCGCGCGCGGCGACCAGCACGTGGTGCTCGACGTCTACGTGCCCGCCGACCTGAGCAAGGAGCAGCGACACCTGGCCGAGCGGCTGGACGAGTCGCTGGGCTCGGCGAAATCGCGGAGCGATGGAAGGCTGGGCTCGCGGCGCCGGAGCCGAGCCAGGCGCGGCAGGTGATCCGCCTCGCCGTTCGCTGCCATCCGAAGCTCGCCGAGCGGGTGCTCGCCGAGCTCGTCGAGCTGGCGCCGGGAGGGGTCGAGGAGGAGACGGGTGATGATTGGGTCGAGTACGCGATCTACGGCGCCGCGGGCGAGCTGCCGGCGCTGCCCGATCTCGAGGCGATCGCCGGCGAAGGGCTGGTCGCAGTCAGCTCGGCCGAGATCCCTGACGACTGGGCAGATCGCTGGCAGGACTTCCATCAACCGCTGGACGTCGGCGGACGCCTCCGGGTACGGCCCTCGTGGGCCGCGCCCCGCGCGGGCGCCATCGACGTGGTGGTGGATCCGGGGCAGGCGTTCGGCACCGGCGCCCACCCGACCACCAGGATGTGCCTCGAACTGCTTCTGGAGCTGGCCGATGCCGGCGGCGCTCGCGGCGCCCTCGCCGACTGGGGCACGGGCTCGGGCGTGCTGGCGATCGCGGCGGCAAAGCTGGGCTTTGGCCCGATCGTCGCCTGCGACCACGAGCCGGCGGCGCTCGAGGCGGCCCGCGCGAATGCCCGCGGCAACGGGGTCGAGCTCGAGCTGCGTCGGGCGAACCTGCGGCGCGAGCCGCCGCCCGAGGCGCCGACGGTCCTGGCCAACCTGACGGCGCCGATCCTGGGCGAGATCGCTCGCCGCCTGCACCGAGCCCCCAAGCGGCTGATCTGCTCTGGGCTCTTGACAGGCGAGGCCGAGGAGGCTCGCCGGGCGTTCGCGAGGCACGGCCTGAACGAGCGCCTGAGTCGCTCCGAGGGCGATTGGATCGCGATCTCATTCCGGTCATGAGCAAGCCGCGTGCGTCCCTGCCCATCGCCGTCTTCGACTCCGGGATCGGCGGGCTCACCGTCCTCCACGAGCTGCTGGTGTCGCTACCCCACGAGAGCTACCTGTATCTCGGCGACACCGCCGGATTCCCGTACGGCACGAAGCCCCTGGACTGGCTCCGTCCCCGAATCGCGCGGTCGACCCGCTTCCTGGTCGACCGAGGCTCGAAGCTGCTGGTGGTGGCGTGCAACTCGGCGACCTCGGCAGGCCGGGACGTCGTGCGGCAGGTGGCCGAGGAGCACGGGGTCGAGGTGCTGACCGTGGTCGACCCCGAGGCGGAGATCGCGGCGGCGATCAGCGACAGCGGCCGGATCGGGGTGCTCGCAACGCCGACCACGGTGGAGAGCGGCGCTTACCGTCGCGCCCTCGACGCACAGGGCCGCGAGCTCCAGGTGACGGAGGTGGCCGCGCCCGACCTCGCCCCGATCATCCAGAACGGGTTCCCATTCGATCAGCGGGTAATGGATACCGCGCGCTCCTATTGCGCGCCGCTGAAGCGCGCCGAGGTCGACACCCTCATTCTCGGCTGCACTCACTACCCGCTGGTCGCGCCGATGCTGCAGCGGATGCTCGGCCGCGACGTGCGCCTGGTCACCGCCGGTCACGCCGTGGCCGCCGCCGCCCAGCGCGCGCTGGAGGCCAGGGGCCTGGAGGCGGAGAGCGAGGCCGAGGGCGAGTACCGCTTCCTTTGCACGGGGGACGTGGATGCCTTTCGCGAGCTCGGCACCCGCTTCCTTCAGATGCCGCTCGGCGAGATCGAGCACGTCGACCTGGACCCCTGACCGCACTACGCTGTACTAGTGAGCATCCTCGAGCGAGTCCAAGCCGACACTCGAGCGGCGTTGAAGGCCGGCGAGCGCGACCGGGTGGGCGCGTTGCGCCTGCTCGCCAACGCTCTCCAGCAGGAAGCGAAGCTCGGGACCGACGACGAGGTGACGGTGTTGCAGAGGGAGCGCAAGAAGCGCTTCGAGGCAGCGGAGGCGTTTCGCAAGGGCGGCAGGGTCGATCGAGCGGCCGCGGAGGAGGCCGAGTCGGAGCTGATCGAGGCCTACCTGCCGCAGCAGCTCACGGACGAGGAGCTGGGCGAGCTGGTCAGCGCAGCGATTGACGAGGCCGGTGCATCCGCGCCGAGCGAGATGGGCAAGGTGATGTCGCTGGTGATACCGCGAGTCCAGGGGCGGGCCGACGGAAAGCGGGTCAGCGGGGCGGTCCGGGACCGCCTCGCCGGCGGCTAGGCGATCGGGACGGCATTGGCGCGCAGGCAACTCACGCTCGACAACACGGTCGCCGCGGAGCTGGCGGGATCAGAGGACTCCGTGCTGCGCGAGCTCGAGGGCAGGATCGGCTGCGGCCTGCATCTGCGGGGAAACGTGCTGACGCTCGACGGGGACGAGGGCGAGGTTCGGGACGCCGCCGCGCTGGTGGATGAGCTGGTGGGCCTGATCGAGCGTGGCCATGAGCTGGCGCCCGCGACGGTCGACACGGTGACGGGCGCGATGGACGCCAGCCAGCGACCGGCCGAGATCCTGGACGACGTGATCTGGCGTCACAGGAGCATCAAGGTCGCTCCGAAGACGGTCAACCAGAAGCGCTACGCGGACTCGATCCGCGAGCACACGGTGACCTTCGGGATCGGGCCCGCGGGCACCGGAAAGACCTTTCTCGCGGTGGCGATGGCGGTGGCGGCGCTCGACGCGCGCGAGGTGAGCCGAATCATCCTCACCCGTCCGGCGGTCGAGGCCGGAGAGCGCCTCGGGTTCCTGCCGGGCGACATCCAGGCCAAGGTCGATCCGTACCTGCGGCCGCTCTTCGACGCCCTCTACGACATGCTGGACCCCGAGCGGGTCAGCACCTACTTCGACCGCGGGATCATCGAGGTTGCGCCGCTGGCGTTCATGCGGGGCCGCACGCTCAATGACTCCTTCGTGATCCTGGACGAGGCTCAGAACACCAGCCCCGAGCAGATGAAGATGTTCCTGACCCGGCTTGGCTTTGGCTCCAAGATGGTCGTCACCGGTGACATCACCCAGATTGACCTGCCGCGCGACCAGCGCTCCGGGCTGGTGGTGATCGGGGAGATCCTCGCGGAGGTCGCCGACATCTCCTTCATCCGCTTCGGCGGCGAGGACGTGGTCCGCCACCAGCTCGTGCAGAGCATCGTCGCGGCTTACGGCGAGTACGAGCGGGAGAGCGGCAACAAGGCTTGACGCCCGCCTCTCTGGACCTTGCGGACGTTCCCGGGGAGCTGCGACCGGCGGCGAAGGCTGCCCTACGCGCGGCGGGCGTCGCCGAGGGGCACCTCTCGGTGGACCTGGTCGTGGCGGACCGGATCCGCGAGCTGAACCGCGAGCACCGCGGGCGCGACGAGCCGACCGACGTGCTGTCCTTTCCGATCGACGGGGCCGAGGGGGTCTCCGGCCCACGCGAGCTCGGGGACGTCGTCATCTGTCCCGAGCACGCGGTCGATCTCAATCGGGCCACGGTCCACGGCGTTCTTCACCTCTGCGGCTACGACCACGAAACCGACGTGGGGGAGATGTTGGCCCTCGAGGCGACGGTGATGCAGGCGCTGCGGCCCGCCGGCGATCGAGGGGCGAGGAGCGAGGAGCGAGGATGACGCGAGCCGGCTTCATTGGCCTCGCCGGTCGCCCGAACGTGGGCAAGTCGACGCTGGTCAACGCGATCGTGGGCGCCAAGGTGGCGATCGTCTCCGACCGCCCTCAGACCACCCGCCGGGCGATTCGCGGCATCGCCACCGATCGTCCCGCGGGTTGGCAGATGGTCCTGGTCGACCTGCCCGGGGTGCAGCGGCCGCGCGACTCGCTCACCCAGCGAATGCAGCGACGCGTCGAGCGAGAGCTGCGCGATGCCGACGCAGCGTTGCTCGTCGTCGACGGGTACCAGGGAGTCGGCCCCGGCGACAGGTTCATCGCCAGGGCGCTGCTGGGCGCGAAGCGGGGGACACCCGTCGTCTGCGCGGTCAACAAATGCGATCGCCTCCGGAGCCCGCAGACGACCACCGCGCTGGCGGCCGCCGCGGAGCTTGAGGCGGTGGACGAGCTGTTCCCGGTCAGCGCGCGGACGGGAGCGGGCCTGGAGCCGCTGATCGCCCACCTCGCCTCGCTGCTCCCGGAGGGGCCGTTCGGCTACCCGCCCGAGGACCGTTCCGACCTCCCGAGCCAGGTTCATCTCGCCGAGCTGGTTCGCGAGCAGGTGCTGCGTCGCACGCGCCAGGAGATCCCACACGCGGTGGAGGTGGCGGTTGACGAGGTCAAGTGGCGTCAGCGAGCCGACCAGGGAGCCGAAGGCGACCGGTCGTTCGGCGAAGCCGAACGCCTGGTCGAGGTGCACGCTCAGATCTGGGTGGAGACCCAATCCCAGAAGCGGATTCTGGTCGGCAAGGGCGGGCGGATGGTCCGCGAGATCGGCACCGCCGCGCGCCGCGAGCTCGAGCGGGAGCTGGGCGCTCACGTGTTCCTGAATCTCCA
The DNA here is from genome assembly GCA_038040415.1 of Actinomycetota bacterium. Classification (GTDB taxonomy): domain Bacteria; phylum Actinomycetota; class Thermoleophilia; order Solirubrobacterales; family 70-9; genus AC-56. The sequence continues at coordinate 10,604 of JBBPIK010000020.1, read as the reverse complement.
AGTCGAGGTTCGCGAGCACTGGCGCCGCGACGACGCCCTGCTCGACCGAATCGGGATCGAATAGCCGTGGCCCCCGGGCCAACGATCAAACCGCGCCCGTCTTGCGGACTACTGTGAACCTGGTATCAGTCGAACCCGGAATCCAGCCGATAGAGATGATGAACTCGAACCCGCCAGAGGAGTCGCGGATGGATCCAGACCAAGCACGAGCCCCGAGCGAGGGCGAGCGCCTGCTCGGCGAGGGGCCGATCGAACGGCCTCTCGAGGACAGGGGGCGAAACAGGCGAATTGCGCCATTCGCCCTCGTCGCCCTTGTGGCGTTCGTGGCTGTGATCGTGGTCGGTACCCGGTCGCACGCGGGCGAGCTGATCGCTGCCGCGCTGCTGGTGCCTGCCCTGGTGGCCTCCGTCTACCTGGTGCCGTGGTGGAGGCTTCCGGCCTGGGCTCAGGCGGCTCCGCCACTGCTCTACTTCGCCATCGTCGCGCTGCTGCGCGACGCGGCGGGGGCCGACGCCTCGATCTTCACGGTGCTCGTGCTCCTGCCCGTGTTCTGGTTCGCGCTCTACGGAACGCGCCCCCAGCTGCTCGTGTCGGTTGTGGGCGTGTATCTGACCCTGGCGGCGCCGGCGTTGATCGTCGGCGCTCCCGACTACCCGCCCCGGGACGAGCTGGTGCGCGCCTTCCTCTGGGTGGTGATCGCCGGCGTCCTGGGCCTCACGGTCCATCGCCTCGTGCTCGAGGTTCGGGCTCGGTTCATCGAGTATCGATCGATCCTCGAGACCGCTCACGAATCATTCATCGCGGCTCGCCCCGATGGCCGGATCGTCGACTGGAACCAGCAGGCCGAGCGCGACTTCGGATGGTCACGCGACGAGGTGATCGGGCGCCAGCTCGCCGAGACGGTCATCCCGCCGAGGTTCCGTGCCGTCTACCGCGAGGGCTTCGACCACCTGCTGCGCACCGGCGACCACACGCTCCTCGGCCGTCGCTTCGAGATGCCGGCCATGCGTCGCGACGGCAGGGAATTCCCGGTCGAGATCACGGTGTCGGCGCTGCCGGCTGACGGTGGTTACCGGCTGAACGCGTTCCTCCACGACATCTCCGAGCGCCGGAAGAGCGAGCGAGCCCTGCGCGAGGCGGAGGAACGCTTCCGCCGCTCGTTCCACGACAGCGCGGCCGGGATGGCGCTCGTCAGCACGGACGGGAAGTGGCTCCAGGTCAATCAGGCGCTTGCGGACCTGACCGGATACACGACGAAGCAGCTCACGGGAATGTCCTTCGCGGACATCACGCACCCGGACGACGTCGACGCCGAGGTCGAGGCCCTGGACCAGCTGGTCGCCGGCGAGCGGCGGCGGTACGTGACCGAGAAGCGATACCTCCGCAAGGACGAGCGTCTCGTCTGGGTCTCGCTCAGCCTCTCTCCCGTCCGCGACGAGATTGGGGACACCCTTTACCTGATCTCCCAGATGCAGGACGTCACCGAGCGTAAGCGGACCGAGGCGAGGCTCGCTCATCAGGCCATGCACGATCCCCTCACAGGACTGCCCAACCGCACCTTGTTCACCGACCGGATGCAGCTTGCCAAGGCGCGCCTGGGGCGAGGCGGCTCGTTGGCGCTTCTGTTCTGCGACCTGGACCAGTTCAAGGCCGTCAACGACAACTTCGGGCACGACGCGGGCGACCGAATCCTGATCGAGGTCGCGGACCGGCTGCGCTCGATCCTGCGACCCAGCGACACCGTGTCGAGGTTCGGCGGTGACGAGTTCGCGCTCCTCTGCGAGGGCGTGGAGGCCGAGGCGGCGGAGCAGATCGCATCGCGGATCGCCGAGGTCGTCTCGGCGCCGTTCGCAGTCGACGGCAATCAGATTTCGTTGCGCGCCAGCACCGGAATCGTCCTGACGAGCGATCCCGAGGTCGATCTCGACCGGCTGATGGGCGATGCGGACCTGGCCATGTACGCGGCGAAGCCGGGCGGTGGAGCGCGCCACACCCGGTTCGGGCGAGAGACCGGTCAGGTGCACTCCCGCTCGTAAACTGCTCCAAATGGAGCACTCATCGCCGATCGAGGCGGTCCGGTTCGACGAGCACGGCCTGGTGCCCTGCGTGATGCAGGACTGGCGCACGGGCGAGGTGTTGACGCTCGCCTACATGAACGACGAGGCGCTCAAGCGAACCCGCGCCACGGGAGAGGTTCACTTCTACAGCCGCTCCCGAGAGGAGATCTGGCACAAGGGCCAGACCTCCGGCAACGTGCAGCGCGTGCGCCAGATCCGCTACGACTGCGACGCCGACGCCCTCGTTGCGCTGGTCGACCCGGCGGGTCCCGCCTGCCACACGGGTCAGCGCACTTGCTTTTACCGCGACCTCGAGGGGAGCGCGGACCCGGCCGCGGACGCCCCACCCGCCGACGGGGAGCCCACCGCCGCGACCTACGAGGCGTTGCCGACCCTCGAGCGCACGCTGCTCGACCGCCGGCAGCGCCGGCCCGACGGCTCGTACACGGTCGAGCTGCTGGACGATCCGCCGCGGATGGCCGACAAGGTGCGCGAGGAGGCGGACGAGGTATCCCGCGCCGCCGGCTCGGAGTCCGACGAGCGGGTCGTCGAGGAGGCCGCTGATGTCCTCTACCACCTGCACGTGCTGCTCGTCTCGCGCGGGATCTCGATTGCGTCCGTGCTGGAGATGCTGAATGGCCGTCACCGTTGAGCGCCCCGGGCCCGGACCCCGGCCCGATGGCCATCAGCGCTGAGACCGAGCTCGCGCTCGACCCCAGCATCGAGCGGGCACGCGAGCTGGCCAGCGAGGCAAATGCGATCCCGGTTCGCCTGTCGTTCGTCGACGACTGCGAGACCCCGGTTTCGGCCTTCCTCAAGCTGCGCACCGAGGGCCCGTGCTTCCTGCTGGAGTCAGCGGAGCAGGGACGCCTGGGCCGCTACTCCTTTCTCGGCTTCAGCCCCAGGGCGGTGCTGCGCTGGCAGGACGGCGTGCTCAGCGAGTGGGCGGGCGACGCGCCGGCCGGGGCCGAGCCGCGCGCCAGCCACGCTGCCCCCGACCCCTACGCGGCGGTGAGCGACCACCTGGGCCACTACCGCCTGGCGCCCGTTGACGACCTACCACCCTTCGCGGGCGGCGCAGTCGGGTTCTTCGGCTACGACCTGGTCCGAACGGTGGAGCAGCTCGGCGAGCCGAACCCCGACCCGATCGGGCTGCCGGACATGGCGCTGATGGTCAGCGACGTGCTGGTGATCTTCGACCACATGCGCCACGAGCTGACCCTGCTGGCCTACGCGTTCCTGGACGCTGAAACGGACGTGGACGAGGCCTATACCCGGGCGGCGGGCACGCTTGCGGACCTGCGCGAGCGGCTCCGGGGGCCGGTCCCCCGCGCGCCAATGCCGGCGGCGTCCTCGGCTGCGCCTCCGGGCGCCGCCGGGTCGGAGTTCAGCTCGAACATGAGCCGCGAGCAATTCGAGGCCAACGTGCGCCGGATCATCGAGTACATCCACGCGGGCGACGCCTTCCAGGTCGTCCCGTCCCAACGCTTCTCGGCCTCCGCGCCGGTCGAGCCCTTCTCCATCTATCGCGGCTTGCGCGCGATCAACCCGTCGCCGTACATGTACTTCCTCGATTTCGGCGACTTCCAGCTCGCCGGCGCCTCGCCCGAGCCGCTCGTCAAGATCACCGGCCGCCACGTCGAAACGCGGCCGATCGCCGGCACTTACCCGCGCGGGGCGAGCGAGGAGGAAGACCGCCACCGGGCCGAGGAGCTCTTGCGTGACCCAAAGGAGCGCGCCGAGCACCTGATGCTGGTCGACCTGGGGCGCAACGACCTCGGTCGCGTCTGCGAGTACGGGTCGGTGCGAGTGGACGAGCTGATGGCGGTCGAGGCCTACTCCCACGTGCTTCACATCGTCAGCCAGGTCTCCGGACAGCTCCGCCCCGAGGTCACCCCGATGGACGCGCTGAGGGCCGTGCTCCCAGCGGGGACGCTCTCCGGAGCGCCTAAGGTCAGAGCGATGCAGATCATCGACGAGCTCGAGCCTCACAAGCGCGGCTCTTACGGCGGCGCGGTGGGATACGTGGGCTTCACAGGCGACCTCGACACCGCGATACACATCCGCACTGTGGTGGTCAAGGACGGCATCGTTCACGTGCAGGCCGGCGGCGGCACCGTGGCGGACGCGAGGCCGGACTACGAGTACGAGGAGTCGGTGACGAAGGCGAAGGCGATATTCAAAGCGGTAGAGCTGGCCGTGAGCCAGCCGGAGTGGCCATGAAAGCTCTCGTGATCGACAACTACGACAGCTTCACCTACAACCTGGTCCAGTACCTGGGCGAGCTGGGGGCGGAAACGGAGGTGGTGCGAAACGACAAGGCGACGGTCGCGGAGTTGCTCGGTCGGCACCCCGATCGGCTGGTGATCTCTCCGGGGCCGTGCACCCCCGGGGAGGCCGGAGTCTCGATCGAGGCGGCGCGGGCCTTTCCGGAGGCCGGCGTTCCGACGCTGGGCGTCTGCCTCGGCCACCAGTCCCTGGTGGAGGCGTTCGGCGGGCGGACGATCCGCGGCGATCCGATCCATGGCAAGGACGCCGAGATCGAGCACGACGGCAAGGGCGTCCTGCGGGGGTTGGGCAGCCCCCTGCGCGCCGGCCGCTATCACTCGCTGGTCGCCGACCCCGAGCTCCCAGACGAGCTGGAGCTGACCGCGACGCTCGAGGATGTGGTGATGGGCGTGCGGCACCGTGAGCTGCCGGCGGAGGGCGTCCAGTTTCACCCCGAGTCCGTGCTCACGCCGCACGGAAAGGACATACTCCGAAACTTCCTCACCTAGCGATCGCCGGCAACGAACCCAGCAACGCTTGATGCCAAACGACGTCTTGACACGCGCGATTGACGCCGTCTGCTCCGGCACGCACCTGACCGCCGACCACGCCTCGGCCGTGCTCGACGAGATCATGGAGGGCCGGGCCGCGGACGTCCAGACCGGCGCGTTCCTGGTCGCGCTGCGGGCCAAGGGCGAGACGGTCGCCGAGCTGGTTGGGCTGGCGAGGACGATGCGGCGGCTGGCGGCTGAGGTCGAGGCCGGGCGCGACGACCTGGTCGACACCGCGGGAACGGGTGGCGGCCCTTCGACCTTCAACATCTCCACCGCCGCCGCGCTGGTCGCCGCGGGAGCCGGCTGTGCGGTCGCCAAGCACGGCAATCGCTCCAACACAAGCCGCTGCGGCTCCGCCGACCTGCTCGAGGCTCTCGGCGTGCGGATCGAGCTCGGCCCCGCGGAGGTCGCTCGGTGCATCGACGAGATCGGCTTCGGATTCATGTTCGCCCCTCGACACCACACGGCGATGAAGCACGTGGTGCCGGTGCGGAAGGAGCTGGCCGTGCGAACCATCTTCAACTTCCTGGGGCCGCTCACCAATCCCGCCGGGGCCACCAGGCAGCTGCTGGGCGTTGCGGATCGCCGCTATCAGGAGACCGTCGCCGAGGCGCTTGTCGGCCTGAACTGCGAGCGGGCGCTGGTGGTCTGCGCTGCGGATGGCGTCGACGAGATCAGCGTCAGCGGCGAGACGCGGGTGATCGAGGTGAAGGGGGGCGCCACCGAGGAGTGGTTCGTGCGGCCGGAGGACGTTGGGGTCGAGCCCGCCGAGATCGAGCGGATCGCGGGCGGTGAGCCGGAGGAGAACGCGGCAACGGTCACGGGCGTGTTGGAGGGCCATGGCGGTCCAGCACGGGATGTCGTGGTGCTCAACGCCGGAGCCGCGATTCTGGTCGGCGGAGGCGCCGATGGGCTCGCGCAGGGGGTTGAGCGGGCCGGCGAGGCAATCGACTCAGGGGCAGCGCGGGAGGTGCTTCGCAGACTGGTCGAGTTGACGGGCGAGTTGGAGGGCCGTCCGTCAACCCACTAGCCTTTCACGACGATGAGCTGGCTCGAGCAGTTGGTCGCGGGCGCGCGAGAGGACGCCCGCCGCCGCAGCGAGGAGGTCCCGCCAGAGAGCCTGCGCACCAGGCTGGGCACTCGTGACGGGGCCCGCCCTTTCAGCGAGGCGCTCGTGCGCCCCGGCCTGTCCCTGATCGCTGAGTTCAAGCGGCGCTCCCCGAGCTCGGGCGAGATCCGGCCCGGCGCCGGCGTGGCCGACACGGTCAGGGCGTACGAGCGCGGTGGCGCAGCTGCGCTCTCGATCCTCACCGAGGAGCGCCACTTCGGGGGCTCGTTGCACGACCTGCGCGCGGCCCGGGAGGCCTCAGACCTCCCGATCCTGCGCAAGGACTTCGTCGTCGAGCCGTATCAGCTCTACGAGGCGGCGGCGAACGGGGCCGACGCGGTGCTGCTGATTGTCGCGGCGCTGGACGACGAGGAGCTCGCCGCGCTCTACGGGGAGGCGAGGGCGGTCGACCTGGACTGCCTGATGGAGGTCCACGAGCAGCGCGATCTGGAGCGGGCCCTGACAATCGATGCCGACGTGATCGCGATCAACAACCGCGATCTCGACGACTTCAGCGTCAATGTCGAAACGACCGTGGAGCTGCTCACGGACGTCCCGGCCGGCAAGACCGTCGTTTCGGAGTCCGGCTACGCGGGCCGCGAGCAGCTCGACGAGCTCGAGCGGATCGGGGTGGATGCCGTGCTGGTCGGAGAGACCCTGATGCGCGCCGAGGACCCCGAGGAGCTCGTCCGCGAGCTCACCCGCGACCAAGAGGCCACTCGCGAGCACTACCTCGAGCGCGCCTCCGAGGAGTGACCCGAGTCCCTCCTGGCGATTCTTACCGTCGCTGAAGGCTCCCGTTAGCCGGCCTTAAGCGGGGTCCCCGAAGCTCGGGGCGTGAGCAAGGTGAGCACCGTGGCCGCCGCCCTGGGGCGCTTCGCCCGCACCTCTTTCGGTGCTGCCCTGGTGGGTGGGCTCGTCGTCGCCGTCGTGGGTCTGATCGCGATTGCTGCCGGATGGGTGAAGTCGTCGGGTGGCGATGAAGGCTCAGCGGTCGCCGCGACGCCGCTTCCGCAATCGACGCCGCGAGAGGCCAGCGGGCAGGGGCTCACCGTGAACGAGATCTACCGGCAGGACTCCCCTGGCGTGGTCTTCATCCGCGCCCACTCCGCGCCGCGGCCTCCCTCGCCGCTAGACCCGTTCGGTGGAGGGGGCGGGGAGGCGACCGGCTCGGGCTTCGTGATCGATCGCGCCGGCCACGTCCTTACCAACGCGCATGTCGTCGACGGGGCGGAAAGGATCGAGGTCACGCTCGGGAAGGTCGACAGCTCGCAGCCCGTCAGCGCTCGGGTGGTTGGCAGAGACCCGTCCACCGACGTGGCGCTGCTCGAGGTCGACGCGCCGTCGGATGAGCTCCACCCGCTGGCGCTCGGGGACTCATCCCAGCTCCAGGTGGGCGATTCCGTGGTCGCGATCGGCAACCCGTTCGGGCTCGACCGGACGGTGACCACGGGGATCGTCTCGGCGCTACAGCGCGAGATCAGGGCTCCCAACGGGTTCACGATCAACAACGTGATCCAGACCGATGCCGCGATCAACCCCGGGAACTCCGGAGGGCCGCTGCTTGGGGCTGACGGACGGGTGATCGGAATCAACTCCCAGATCGAGTCCGCCGGAGGAGGCGGCAACGTCGGCATCGGCTTCGCGGTGCCGATCAACACCGCCGACGAGGTGGTCCAGCAACTGCTCGACGACGGCACCGTGGAGCATGCGTTCCTGGGGATCAGCGGAGCCGACGTCACCCCGGAGCTCGCCGACGCCCTCAACCTCCCGGTCGAGCAGGGGGCGCTGGTGCAAAGCGTCGTCTCCGGCGGGCCCGCCGACAAGGCAGGCGTCAAGGGGGGTCACGCCACCGCTTCGATTCGCGGCCAGCGAGTCCGCGCCGGCGGCGACGTGATCACGGCGATCGACGGCCAGGCCGTGACCGGCATGGACGACGTCATCGGCGTCGTCAACCAGAAGCAACCCGGCGAGGAGGTCGAGCTCACCCTGGCCGACGGCGAACAGAAGCGCACGGTCACGGTGACGCTGGGCAACCGCCCCGCCAACGCCGGCGGCTAGGGCTGGACGGCTTACTGCCGGATACCGGCAGGAACCCGTCCAGGGGCTCGACCAGTGGAGGTAGGGTCGGAGCATCGCGCAGAAACTCCCTCCTGAATTTCTCGGTCAGTTCCAGGAGCAGTTCGACTACTGGAACCGGGGCGAGCTTGACCTCATGTTGGACATGTACGCGGATAACGCAGTGTTCGATGTCTCTGCCGTCTTCACCGATGTCGCGCCCATGGAAGGGCACCAGGACATCCGTCGCTATTGGGGAACGCTGCAGGAAACCTGGAAGGGAATGCGCATAGACCCACTCGAGGCGTTCGACGTCGGGGAACGGCGCTTCGTCGTCGATCAGCGCATGTGGGCAACGGGCCAGCGAAGCGGCATCGAGGTCGATCAGCGCTTCGCGATGCTCTACACCGTCCGCCAGGAAGACGGGAAGTTCGTCCGCGCCCAGCTCCTTCCGGACCTGGCAGCGGCGATCTCCGCGGCGGAGCGAACAACTCCGCCGGAAGCCTCGGAGGGAGCCACAGGCGACCGGTGATCCGAGCTTGCTCGGATTCCTTCGTTTCCGGCGGGGGAGGACGCAGACCTGACCCGGCAGGTCCGCACACAGCTACCGCGACTTCGTCGCTAGCCCCAGCGAGCGCCACGTATCTTTGTTCGTGTGCGAGTCAAGTTCTGCGGCATCACGAATCTCGAAGACGGGCGCCAGGCGGCGCATCTCGGTGCCTGGGCAGTCGGGCTGAATCACCATCCTGAGAGCCCGCGCTTTTGCGAGCCACAAGTGGCGGCCGAGATCGGCGCCGCGCTCAAGCGGCGGCTCGAGATCGTCGGCGTGTTCGTCAACCCGACGCTGGACGAGCTCGCCGCCGCTGCCCAGGACGAGGCGCTGACCATGATCCAGCTCCACGGCGACGAGGGGCCCGCCTTCTGCCGGGAGGCCGCCCGGCGGACCGGCTGCAAGGTGATCAAGGCGCTCCGGGTGCGCAGCCGGGCGGACATCCGAGCCGCCGGGGCGTACCGCACCGACTTCCACCTGCTCGACGCCCACCGACCTGGGACACCGGGGGGCACCGGTGAGAGCTTCGATTGGGAGCTGCTGGCTGGGCGCCGATCCGAGGTGCCGCTGATCCTGGCCGGGGGCCTCACCCCCGAGAACGTGGGCGCCGGCGTCGCGGCCGCCCGGCCCTTCGCCGTCGACGTGGCGACCGGGGTGGAGGCCGAGCCCGGCGTCAAGGACCACACGCTGATGGCGAGGTTCGTGGACAGCGCCGAGCGGGGATCGGTCGACCCGCGCGTGGTGGCGTGAGCGCGGCCGCGATCCAGGACCGCTTCGGCGTCTACGGCGGACGCTACGTCCCCGAGGTCCTGATCGGCGCCCTGGACGAGCTGTCCGCCGCCTGGGCGGCCACCCGTGACGACCCGGGGTTCCGCGGGGAGCTGGACGCCCTGCTTCGTGACTACGTGGGGCGGCCGACGCCGCTCTACCGCGCCGACCGCCTCTCGGAGCGGATTGGGCGCAGGGTGTATTTGAAGCGGGAGGACCTCGCCCACACCGGTGCCCACAAGATCAACAACGCGATCGGCCAGGCGTTGCTCGCCCGCGGGATGGGGAAGCGTCGCGTGATCGCCGAGACCGGCGCCGGTCAGCACGGTGTGGCGGCGGCAACGGCCTGCGCGCTGCTCGGCCTCGAGTGCGTCGTCTACATGGGCACCGAGGACATCCGCCGACAGGCGCCGAACGTCGAGCGCATGCGCCTGCTCGGAGCCGAGGTCGTCCCGGTCGAGGCGGGTGCGCGGACCCTGAAGGAGGCGGTGAGCGCGGCGATCCGGGACTGGGTCGCCAACGTGCGCACCACGCACTACATCATCGGTTCCGCGGTGGGGCCGGCGCCGTACCCGGCGCTGGTCCGCGATCTGCAGCGGGTGATCGGCGACGAGGCTCGCCAGCAGGCGCAGGCGGCTGAAGGGAGGCTTCCCGCCAGGGTGATCGCCTGCGTCGGCGGAGGCTCGAATGCGATCGGGACCTTCTACGCCTTCCTGGACGACCGGGAAGTGGAGCTGATCGGGGTCGAGGCGGGGGGCGAAGGCCTCGACGGCCGCCACGGCGCGTCGCTGGTCGCCGGGCGAACGGGGGTCTTGCACGGAGCGCTGTCCTCCGTACTCGCAGACGAGCAGGGGCAGATCCTCGAGGCCCACTCGGTCTCGGCGGGGCTCGATTACCCGGGTGTCGGCCCAGAGCACGCCCACCTTCGCGACACCGGTCGCGCGCGTTACGAGGCGGTCACCGATGCCGAGGCCCTGCGTTCCTTCCGGGAGCTGGCTCGGCTGGAGGGCATCCTGCCCGCGCTCGAGCCCGCGCACGCAATCGCCTGGCTTCTTCAGTCGGCCGAATCCTCCGCTGGCGCTCCGGATTCGGCCGAGGGCTATGACCTCGTTTGTCTTAGCGGGCGCGGGGACAAGGACCTAGCGGAGGCCGTGGAGCGACTCGAACAGCTCGATGGGTAGCGAGCGCATCGCGGGCGCGTTCGCCGCAGCGCGGGATGACGGCAGGGCCGCGCTGATGCC
>JBBPIK010000158.1:0-1986 GCA_038040415.1 Actinomycetota bacterium | reverse complement strand
CACGTCGCGCAGCAGCTCTTCCTTCCCATATACGCGCGTCGGCTCCTCGGCGAGCGCGTGCAGCAGCGCGAACTCCTTGGCCGCGAGATCGACCTTCCGGCCGCCGAGGCGAACCGCGCGCGTGCTCGGGTCCACGGTCAGGTCGCCGACGCGCAGGAGCCCCAGGCGGCGCCGGCCCTCGGCCCGCCGCAGCACGGCGCGCACGCGCCCGAGCAGCTCGGCATAGAGGAAGGGCTTGCAGACGTGGTCGTCGGCCCCGCGCGCGAAGCTCCGCACCCGGTCGGCCTCCCCCACCCGGCCGGTCAACACGATCACCGGCAGGTCCGGGTCGATCCGGGTCGCGAGTCCGTCCGAGGCGCGCACCCGGTCGAGCAGGTCCAGCCCGCTGCCCCCCTCGAGCGCCAGGTCGAGCAGCACGAGGCTCGGCCGCCGCACCTCGATGGCCCGCAGCCCCTCCGCCGCACTCGAAGCGCCGGCCGCGCGAAACCCGTCCGCGGCCAGGTTCTCGGCCAGGAAGGCCCGCGTGGCCTCGTCGTCCTCGACGATCAGGATCAGGCGTTGCTCGTCCACATCTCGTACGTCGCGAGGCGAGCTTTCTCGCCCCCTCGAATCGGTGCAACCGGCGTTGCAGAGCCCACGGCGGTAAAGGATTCGGCCTTATGATCGCGACGCCGGACGGCCGTGTCCGCCGGCAAAACACCCATCATGGACACCGCGCGGAGAGGCAACTACGAGTCCGGCTCGGACTACGTGCTCGAGTACGGCGAGCTTCGGTTCACGTTCAACGAGCGGGACTTCGCCGAGCGGGTCGAGCAGGCGGCGTCCAAGCTCGGGTTCCTGGACGGCCTGCTCGGCGACGAGGAGCGCGAGGATCTGGTGAACCTGGCCGTGAACGGCGAGGTCGCCGAGGCGCACTCCGACCTCGGCGAGCACATCAACGAGTGCTGGGGCGACCTCAACGGCCCCTCCGAGCGCTCGCTCGTGCACTGGATCCGGCGGCTCGTCTTTCGCGGCGCCTGGCTCGACCAGCGCGTGATGGAGGGCGAGCTCGAGGTGGTCTTCGACGAGACCGACCACTCCTTCGGCTACGCCCAGCCTGATCGCAACTTTGAGCTGATCGAGCTCTCGCCAGAGCCGTCCTGGCGCCGGGTCGCCTACCGGCGCTGAGCGGGCGGCCGCTAGGTTGAACTGACTCCGAGTTCTCCCGACATCTGTCGGGGGATTGATAGTGCCTTCAGCGTGACGACCCCCGCCCAGCTGGGCGGGGGTCGTCCGCGTTGCGACTCAGGCTCCGCGCTTCACGCCAATGAAGTTCGAGAGGAGTCGCATGACCAAGGATGACGCCCTGTTCGGCTACCGCTGCCAGGTCTTCGATCTGGCCGGCCGCACGACGATCACCCACGCCTGTCGCACGTTCGGGATCCACCGCTCGACCTACTACGCCTGGAAGGCCCAGGTCGACCGCGGCGGGCTCGAGAGGCTGCGCCCGAAGGAGCGACGTCGCCCGCAGATGCCCAACCAGCTCTCGGCGGTGATCGAGCAGCGGATCGTCTCGTTTGCGATCGCCCACCCCGGGCTCGGGCCAAAGCGGATCTCCTCCGAGCTGGGGCGTGAGAAGTGGGGCGCGATCGCGGTCTCGCCCTCGGGCGTCTACAACGCCCTGCGCCGCCACGGCCTCAACACCCGCAAGCTGCGGCTGTCGCTCGTCGCCGGCTACCGGGCGCCCTACGAACCGCCGCGCGAGCCACAGCCAGAGCCCCACATCGACGTCTCACGCCCCGGCGAGCTGGTCGGCATCGACTGCTTCAAGGTCGGTCGCCTGAAGGGCGTCAACGGCGACGTCTGGCAGCTGACCGCGATCGACGTCTACTCGAGCTTTGGCTGGACCGATCTGGTCGTCTGCCCAACCGGCAACCCGAGCGCGAAGCAGACCTCCAAGCTCGCCAGGCGGATCGCCGCCGAGCTCTCGCAGGCGGGCTGGCGCCT
>JBBPIK010000101.1:0-6390 GCA_038040415.1 Actinomycetota bacterium | reverse complement strand
CTGTTCGACTACGTCGCCACCTACATGTACGAGGGCGACACGCCGAACGCCGAGCGGCGGGCCGCGGCGCTGTCGCTGGACCGCGAGCTGCTGCGCGAGTTGCTCGGCCAAGAGGAGCTGCGCGAGCTGATCGACCCGGAAGCGCTGGCGGAGGTGGAGGACTCGCTTCAGCACCGCTCGGAGCTCGCCCGCGCCAAGGATCGCGACGCCCTTCAGCAGATCCTCCGCCGGCTCGGCGACCTGACCTCGGCCGAATGCCAGGAACGAGCGGCGGAGGGCTACTCGGCCGACTCGATGCTGGAGAAGCTCGAGCGCGAGCGCCGCGCCGCGCGCGTCCGCGTGGCCGGCGAGGAGCGCTGGATCGCGGCCGAGGACGCGGCGCTGTACCGGGATGCGCTGGGCGTGCCGCCACCGGCTGGGCTCCCGGAGACGTTCCTGGCCGAGTTGCCCGACGCGATGGCCGCCCTGGTTCGCCGCTACGCCCGCACCCACGTTCCCTTCCCCACCGGACAGCTTGCCCGCCGCTACGGTGCCGATCCCTCGGCGGCGCTGCGTGAGCTGGAGCGGGCCGGCGAGCTGGTTCGCGGGGAGCTGCTCCCCGGCGGCAGCGAGCGCGAGTGGTGCGATCCCGAGGTGCTGCGGCGCCTGCGGCGCGCGAGCCTCGCCCACCTGCGCGCCGAGGCGGAGGCCGTCGACCCGCGCGAGCTGGCGCGCTTCCTGCCGAGCTGGCAGAACGTCGACGCCCGCCGAGCGGCGGGCGCCGGGGCCGGCCGCCTGCGGGAGGCGCTCGTGCCGCTCCAAGGCATCGCGCTGACGCCGGAGGTCTGGGAGCGCGACGTGCTGCCCCGGCGGCTGGGCGCCTACAGCCCCGCCTGGCTCGACGAGCTCTGCACCGGCGGCGAGCTGGTCTGGATCGGAGCCGGTGCTCTGGGGCGAAGCGGCGGCAGGGTCGCGCTCTACCTCCGCCAGGACGTGCGACTGGCCGGCCCACCGCCCGCCAGTCTGAAGCTGGAGCGACCCGCCGGGGACACACATGATGGGATCCGCGAGCTGCTCGGCCGGCGTCCCTGCTTCTGGCTCGACCTGGTGAGCGAGCTCGACCTCCCCGCCGAGGAGCTCCACACCGCGCTGTGGGACCTGGCCTGGGGGGGCGAGGTGACCAACGACGCCTTTGCGCCCCTGCGGGCACCGCGGCTTCGCAGCCTTCAGCGCGCCGAGCAGCGCCGCGGTAGGCGCTTCGCGGCCCGCCGCGCCGCCGCAGGCCAGGCCGTGCAGGGTCGCTGGTCGCTGACGGCGCCGCTGTTCGAGAACGCCCCATCCGCTGGTCCGCGACTGCGGGCGCAGGCGGAGTTGATGCTGGAGCGCTACGGGATCGTCACCAGGGAGACCGTGCTGGCCGAGGGCATCCCGGGTGGCTTCGCGAGCCTCTATGGCGAGATGTCCAACCTGGAGATGCTCGGCACCGCCCGCCGCGGCTACTTCGTCGAGGGCCTCGGGGGAGCGCAGTTCGCGCTCCCGGGTGCGGTCGAGCGGCTTCGCTCCCTGCCGAACGCCGACGGGCGCTACCTGGTGCTGGCCGCCACCGACCCGGCGAATCCCTATGGCGCGGGCATCCCGTGGCCGAAGCGCGACGACGGCCCCGGGGGCCGGCGCCCGAGCCGCACGCCCGGGGCCTACGTGTTGCTCCGCGACGGCGAGCCGCTCCTGTTCGTCGAACGCGGAGGCCGCGGGATCCTGCGGCTTCGCGAGCTCGATGCCGAGGTGCTGGCGGAGGCGGTCGGCGAGCTCGCGCGCGCCGCCCACGAGGGGCTCCTGCCGCGGCTGGGAATCGAGCGCCTCGACGGTGAGCCGGTGATCGGCTCAGGGCTGGAGGAGATGTTGATCGCGGCGGGCTTCTCCAGGCAGCCGCGGCGGCTGGTTGCTTCCGCATAAGGCGTTAATGCGATGGCGACGCCCGGCCTCACGGAGGTTTCTCCTCCTCATCCCAAGCGGGAGGAACGGTCCAGTCGCACCCTCAGTGGTCGGCTGCCTTCAACTTAATGACGGTTTCACCAGAACTGAGCGTTAGCTGGCTGTCGCTCAGCCGCCAACGGGGGTTGGAGCCGAAGAACTCACCCAGCCATTCGTCCTGCTCTTCGAGGTCTGCGCGACAGCCAATCAATGTGCTTGCGATCTGGCCGATCCGCAGCTCCTCGGCCGTGACCCGCACCTTAGCCCCAGCCAGGTTGCAGCCTGCGCTCCATCCGATCATTCCTCGGGCCGTTGACTTTTCGAACGTTAGGGCGATCCGCGTACCCGGAACAAGCGGTTGCGGTTCGCCAGCCTCCGTAACCGCCGTGGACGTGAATTTGCGACCCCAGAGGCCATCAGGTTGCTGAGGAGCCGATGCGCGCGGAGCTGACTCCGTCTCCTCGTCGCCTGAGGCGCCGCATCCTGCTGTCGTCATGGCAGCGCCTAACAGCAGAGCATAGGCCGCGACGAGTACGAGTCCGGAGGTGAACAAAGTCGCCAAGTCGCGTGCCTCGCAGACCGGCCTCACCGCATGTTCTCGCTTGACCACTCCCATTAGAGCTACGTTCCGTCAACGGGATCATCACGGGTCATACCCACAAGGTCGTGCCTCGTGGGGCGCTACCGCCTTCCGGGCAATGCCGCGTCTCGTCCGGAGCGGGCGTCTGGGCAGCGGCGGTCGAGACGCTCGCATCTCGCGCATTGCGACAGCGGGCTTCGTGTCGGCCGAGACTCTCGCTGCTCGTCCGGAGGGAGCGCCTGGGATGCCCATCGCTAGATGCCCGCTTTTCCCCCGAAACGTGATGTTGGGGCGGGTCGTCAGGCCCCGTGCGGCTCAGAGGAGGAGACGTGGAAGATGGTCGCCTCTGACCTGCACCCCGCTCCCGCGTTGACACCCGCCTGAGGAGAAATCCCTCGGTCGGCTTCGCCTGGCGCTGGCCCACCCGGACGCCGAGTTTTCCGGCGGGTGGCAAGATACGGCGCCCATGAGTACCCCCGAGCTGACGCCGCACCAACGAGCCGAGCTGATTCCACGCCTAGAGAAGCTCCACGGAATCATCGACGATCTTCACGAGCGCGGCTCGCTGGACGACCCCGGCCAGATCGAGCACGTCCTGCCGGGCATGACGCACGAGGAGACGCTCGCCGCGCTCGATCAGGTGATTGAGGTGCTCGAGAACGTCGACACTCACTAAGTGGGCTCTGGGCGTGTTTTGACGCAGCGCCCCAACGCGATGTGCGGCAGGTACGGAGAATATTTCTCGCCGTCCGCCACCCGAGGGCTGAATGTGCGCGTTTGAGGTCCGTCCCCACCGCTTCAACTGGTAGTGGTGGCCAGCCGCGACAGCCGCTGCTCGTCCAAACCTGAAGCGCACAGCATCGAGCGCCCGCACGCCTGGACCGCGCCCACGATGTGGCCGGGTTCAAAACCCGGCCGTCCCGGCTAAGGCGGTCCGAACCCTCCGTGGGCGGGTACAAATAACGGATGCGGTCAGCGGGGGCAGTGATCAAGCGGACGCTGGTGTCGTTCTACGACGACCAGATGACGCATCACGCAGCGGCGCTGACCTACTACTCGTTGATGTCCCTCTTTCCCGCCACGCTGCTGGGCCTCTCCTTGCTCGGGCTTCTCGGTCAGTACCCGAGCACCTACAACGCGATCATCAACTACCTGCGCGACGTCGTCCCCCACTCGGCCCTCGTGCCTCTGGACAGCTCCTTGCGCGAAGCCCTCCAGCACAAGGGAACGGCCATGACGGCGTTCGTGGCCAGCATCGTGCTCACTCTCTACGGCACCACCGGTGTGCTCGAAGCTGCTCGACGCGCTCTGAACGTGGTCTTCGAGATCGACGGTGGCGGCCGCAGCTTCCTGCGACGCAAGTCGATCGACATCGCCTTCACGTTCGTGCTCATGGGACTGGTGCTGGCGAGCCTGATCATGCTCTTCGTCGGCGGGCGATTCGCCTCGGATCTCTTCGGCTTCATCGGCCTCGGCCCCACCGCCGCGTCGATCTGGAGTGTCGCTCGCTGGCCGGGGGCTCTCGCGATCACGATGCTGGTCTTCGCGCTGATCTATTACGTGACGCCCGACGTGGAGCAGCGGGCATTTCGTTGGGTTACGCCCGGGGCATTCGTCGGAGTGCTCATCTGGCTCGTCGCCTCGGTTGGCTTCTCGGCCTACATCTCGCAGGTGGCCAACGTAGGCGCCCTCTTCGGGGCTTTCGCCGGCGCGATCGTGCTGGTGGGGTGGCTTTGGCTCACCAACGTGGCCCTTCTCTTCGGCGCCGAGCTCGATGCGGAGATAGAGCGTCAGATGGAGCTCGGCGAGGGCGTCCCCGAGAGGGAGACGCTCAACCTGCCGACGAAGGCGAGGTAGACGAGAGAGTCACCCGAGGCTGAACGTGCCGCGTTAGAGGTCACCCCCCTGCCCCCTGCGACTTCGTCGCTCTGCGAGCTCGTCGAACTCCGCAAACGGGTCGTCGTTGCACATGTCGCGCTCTCGGTGGTACCTCCTCAGCTCCTTCATGGCGGCGACGTTGCCTGCGCGCACCGTCTCGCCGAGCAGCTCCAAAACCTCTGCTTCGGACGGCACTCCCGATGCATCCGGCATCGTCGCTTCCACAATCGCCGCTTGGATGGCCTTTGAGCGATTGAGTCCTCGCGCCGCCGCAAGCTGGTCGAGGCGCCGCTGAAGGACTGCAGAGGCGCGAAATGTCACGTGCTGTGTCACGCCAGCTCGTTTCTGGCGCGCGCCGTCAGCCACCCGGCGGTCTGCGTGCTCCGCGCTGAGGGGGGTCCCCAGGGTGCCCTGCGCTGCGTGCCGCGAGATACTGCGCGGGCGATGTCGGAGGAGAACGTGGAGTGATACGCGCCGCGCTTGAAGTCTGGGGGCGGGGTGAGGACACGTGGGTGGAGGCGATGGACGCGGAGATCGAATGGGATAACTCGGCCTACCCTCCTGTGGGCATGCCCCTCCGGGGCACCGGGCGCGAGAGCTTCCTTCGGTTCTTGAGCAGGTACTTCGCCACCTGGCGCCGCTACGAGGCGACGTTTGAGGAACTGATCGACGCTGGCGACGATGTCGTGGCCATCGTCGACGAGACCATTCGAGCCAGGGGAAGCGATGCACCCATTGAGCGGCATTCGGCCCAGGTGTGGACCGTGCGCTACGGCAGGGCCGTGCGATATCGCGCTTACCGGACGAAGGACGAGGCCCTCGAAGCCGCCGGGCTTCAGGAGTAGGCGATGTCGCAGGAGAACGTGGAACTCGCCCGTGAAGTCTTCCGGCGCTTTCGCGCGGGAGATCAAACATGGACCGAATGGGTCGATCCCGAGGTCGGCTGGGACTTCTCGGCCTATCCCCTCGCCGACCTGCCCAGTAGCGGTCGTGGCCGCGAAGAGCTTCTCAGCGACGTTCTCGCCACCTACTTCAGCGGCTGGCTCGACTACGCGGGCGAGATTGTCGAGGCAGTAGATGCCGGCGACGTCGTCGTCGTGATCATCCACGAGGCCGCCCGCATGCGTGACAGCGACACCATGCTCGAACGCGACGTCGCCCACATCTGGACCTTCCGCGAGGGCAAGTGGGTCTTCTGGCGCATCCTTCCCGACCGGGAAGCGGCCCTCGAAGCCGCCGGGCTCAAGGAGTAGGCGATGTCGCAGGAGAACGTCGAGATCTTTCGCCGAGCTTTCAAGCAATTCACCCGCGAAGGCTGGGAGCCGCTGATGGGCACGGTCTGGGACTCTGAGATCGTCTGGAACATGTCGCCGACGGGAATCCCCGGCCTTGGGACCTACCGCGGCTTTGATGAGCTCAGGTCGTTCTTCGAGGACTGGTTTGGCGCGTTCCCATTCGAAGAGTGGGAGCAGGAGCTGGACGAGGTGATCGACTGCGGCGAACAGATAGTCGTCGCGCTGACGCGCCAGCGCGGCCACGGATCGACGAGCGGGGCCGTCACGCAGCTCGAGTATGCCCAAGTGATCAAGTTCCGCGGAGGGAAGGTGGTGGAGGTGGACATCTACCTCGATCGCGCACGGGCTCTGGAAGCCGCCGGACTGTCGGAGTAGGCGATGTCGCAGGAGAACGTGGAGATCGTGCTCCGGTCTGCCGGTGCATACAACCGCCGTGACCTCGACGGGTTCTTGCAGAACTGGGCGCCCGACGCCGTGTTGGACTGGTCCAAGGCCCGCTCGTTCGATGCAGGCGTCTATCGGGGGCACGGCGAGATCCGGGCGTTCGCGCAGCGGTTCCTCGAGAGTTGGGACGAAGTTCGGTTGGAGATCGTCGATGGCCCGGTAGAGGTCGAGGACGGCCTCTTGATCACAGAGAACGTCGCATACATGCGAGGACGCGACGGCATCGAAGTTCAGGCTCGAAGC
>JBBPIK010000019.1:0-39820 GCA_038040415.1 Actinomycetota bacterium | reverse complement strand
GCCAGGATGAGGATGAAGAGGCTGCTGGTGTCGGAGGTGAACACGTCGGTCAGCACGGACTCCTCGGTCGGCTCGGAGAGCAGGCTCACGAGCCCGGCGATCAGCACCGAGGTGGCGACCGCGATGGCGGCGAGCGCGACGAACGTGCGAGTGGTGCGGAGCTTCAGCAGCTCGGCCTCCAGCAGCGCCGTCACGCCTCGCCCTCCGTGAGCTCGAAGAAGGCCTCCTCCAGGGAACGCGAAACGGCGACGAGCTCGACCAGCGCGATCCGATGCTCGGCAGCGAGCGCGCCCACGACATCCGGCGCTTCGCGCACCAGCAGGGCGTTCGAATCGTGCGGCTCCGCCGCGATTCCCCGCTCTCGGAGGAGCGCGGCCAGCCGCTCAGCGTCGGGCGAGCGCACTCGCGTCACGGGCCCGTCCGGCGTTCCGAGCACGCTCTCGAGCGGGCCACTGGCACGCAGCTTGCCCCGGGCGATGACCACGACGTCGTCGACGCTCTGGGCCACCTCGGAGAGCAGGTGGCTCGACACGAGCACCGCGCGACCGCGCCGCGCCTGGGTGCGCAAGAGGTCGCGCATCCACCGGATGCCCGGTGGGTCCAGCCCGTTGGCGGGCTCGTCGAGGATGAGGACGTCGGGGTCACCGAGCAGCGCTGCGGCGATTGCGAGCCGTTGGCGCATCCCCATCGAGTACCCCTTGACGCGCCGATTCGCAGCCCCGGTCAGGCCGACCTGCTCGAGCACCTCGGCCACTCGTCCCGGTGGATGCCGACCAGCGGCGGCAAGCACTCGCAGGTGGTTGCGACCGGTGCGACCGGGATGGAAGCTCCCCTCTTCGAGCACGGCGCCGACGTGAGCACTTGGATGCTCAAGCTTCTCGTAGTGGCGGCGATCGAGATCCAAGAGGTGAGCATTCGGGCCGATGAACCCGGTGACCCGACCAAGCGCTTTGGGTCCGTGCAGGCCGTGGCGGCCGTCGAAGGTGGCCACCCCCGCGTTGGCCCGGACGAGGCCGAGGAGCACTCCATGATCAGCGCCGACGAGAATAGGCGCCGCGACCCCGGGCCGTGGCACGATCCCGGTGTGCGAAGGATCGAGGTCGCGGAGCGTCGAGCCCGGCTGGCCCGTCGTCACCGCCTGGCACCCGGCCATCGGGCGGGCGACGTGGTGGAGGTGCTGCCGAGGTTCCCCTCACCGATGTCGAAGCTGGCTGCCGCCGCAGCGCGGTGATGCCCACCTAGCCGGGGCCCCCCTTGTTAGGAGGCCCTAACCGCCGACTTGTTAGGGTGCCCTAACCATGAATGAGGGTCGCCTCGATGCTCGAACGCGCTTGGCTTGGTGGCTGGCCGGCCTCGCGATCGTCACGGGCCTCGTCTACCTGATGGCGACGGCTGAAACCGGTCCCGTCGACCCCACCGAGGCCGGGGCTTCGCAGAGCCACGCCTCGGTCGTCTTGAACTCCAGCCTGATCGTCTTTCGCGAGGGGCTCGAGGCGGTGCTGATCTTTGCCGCTGTCTCCGCGAGCCTGCTTGGCGTCAATCGCTCCAAGCGAAGGCCGATGGCGGTGGGGGTCGCGGTCGCGGTCGCGGCCACGGTGGCGACGTGGTTCATCGTGCAGGCCCTGCTGGACGTCGCCTCGCCGCTCGGGCCAAAGCTCGAAGCGATCACGGGGTTCATCGCGATCGTCGTGTTGCTCGTCGTCCTCAACTGGTTCGTCCACAAGATCTACTGGTCGGAATGGATTGGCCGCCGCCACCGGCAGCGGCGGAGGGTGCTGACGCGGACCGGATTGGCGGCGACGATCGGCCTGATCGCGCTCGGGTTCACCACCGTCTACCGGGAGGGCTTCGAGGTGGTTCTTTTCCTCCAGAACCTCGAGCTGCAAAACGGCTCGGGGACCGTCTTGGAGGGCGTCGCCATCGGCCTTGCCGCGACCACGGTGGTCGGGATCCTCACCTTCTGGCTGCATCGCAAGCTCCCCTACAAGCGGATGCTGGTCGTGACCGGGGTCATGGTGGCGGTCGTCTTGGTGGTGATGATCGGTGGCACCGCTCTGTCCTTCGCCGATTTGGGCTGGATTCCAAAGCACGAGACGCCGTTCGCCGTTCCCGAGTGGATGGGAGCCTGGTTCGAGATCTACCCGTACTGGGAGACGATCGGAGCTCAGGTGCTGGCCGCAACCCTCGTCGTCGGCTCCTACCTGCTCGCCGAGCACGTCAAGGTGCGCCGCCCGCAGCGCCGGGGCGAGGCTCCGGCGGTTCGGGCCGCGGTGGTGCCCGTCACCTCCGCGTCGCCGCTCAGCGGCGACTAAGTCACCAGCGGACTCTCGAGCCGTCGGGCTACCCGGAAACGGCTAGTGGCGGTCCCTCCTTTGCTCAAGCATGCGGCGGCGTCCGCCGATTCTGTGAGCAAGGGAGGGCTGAAAACCGGTGGGGGATGTCTACGAGGCAGCGTGCTCGCGCTGCGAGTATCGGGTTGACGAGCTCAAGGACGGGGTCGGGATGGTCGGAACCTTCCTGGAGCCCATGGTCTGCTGGGACTGCCGCGAGCTGGTCACCGTGGTCACCGCCGATCTCTACAGCGGGCTTGGGCCCGAGCTGAACGCCTGCCCGCAATGCGGTGGGCGTCGCCTTGCCGGGCTGCCGAAGCGCTCGCTGGGGGAGCAAGCGTTGACGGGCGTCTTTCGTTTTGGGCGGCGGGCCGAATGCCCGCACTGCGGCGGCCCGCTCACGGTCACCCCGATGGGCCACTGGGGTTAGATGAGTGAATCCAGCGTCCGCCGGGACGCCGGCCGCTGGCGCCCTCTGGGGGTTTCCTATGATCCCGGCCCATGCCTGGCCTCCGCCGCTCGCCCGCCCGAACGCCTGACATCGACGAGCTGATCCCGCCCAAAAGCGTTCTGCCCTCCTACACGCACAAGGGCGACTTCAGAAAGGCCGGCGGACGGTTTCTCCAGGCCGCGGTGGACGCTGGTCTTGAGCCCCACCACCGGCTGCTCGACCTTGGCTGCGGCGTTGGCCGTTTGGCGGTCGCCGTGTCCCAATACCTGGATGGCCGCGGCCGCTACGTCGGCTTGGACACCGATCGCAAGGCGATCAAGCTCTGCGACGAGTGGATCGGCTCGAAGCTGCCGCACTACACCTTCGTCTGGGCCGACGTGTTCAACACCGCTTACAACCGCGGCGCGGATGCCAAGGCGGCCCAGTACCGCTTTCCCCTGGACGACGACGCGTTCGACTTCGTGTTCTCGAACTCGCTGTTCACCCACCTGGTTCCCGATGACGCTCGCAACTACTTCCGCGAGATCGGAAGGGTGCTGAAGCCGGGAGGCAGGACGCTGAACACCATCTTCCTGCTCAATGAGGAGTCGTTGCCCCTGGTTGAGGGCGGAGAGTCACGGCAGGGCGTGCTCCATCAGCTCGGCGACCTGGCGTTGGTGAAGCGGCCCGACCGGCCGGAGGCCTGGATCGCTCTCGACGAGGAGTTCGTCCGCGAGGCACACGACGAGGCCGAGCTCGGGATCGAGGAGGTGCGCTATGGATCCTGGTCGGGACGGGAGGCGCCGGCCCACGGCCTGGGCAGGAAGGACATCATCGTCGCCCAGAAGCTGGGCGTGGAGGGCGCTCGAGGACCACGCGGCAGCCTGCTCCCGGCGCCAGCGTGACGTTGCGAACCTTTGCCCGTTCCGGACGGGAGTCGGGTGCGCTCAGCTGCGCCCGCTCGAGGATCGCCCTCAGCACCACGCGCATCTCGTACTGAGCGAAGGCCGCGCCGATGCAGCGGCGCACGCCGCCGCCGAAGGGGATCCAGCCGTAGTGGTCGACCTTCCCGTCGAGGAAGCGCTCGGGGCGGAACTCGTGGGGGTCCGGATAGAGGTCGGCGCGGTAGTGAAGCGCGCCGATCGCCGGGAGGACGAAGGACCCCGCCGGAAGCTCGTAGCCGCCGATCGTCGCGGGCGCCGCCAGCTTGCGCGCAACGTCCACGATCACGGGCCGCGCGCGCAGCGTCTCCTTGATCGTGGCGTCCAGGTAGTCGTCCTCGCCTGCCTCGATCGATGTTCGCAGGCGGGCCAGGACCCGCGGCGTGCGAAGCACCCGCTCGAGCGCCCAGGCCAGCGCCGTGGCGGTGGTCTCGTGCCCTGCGCCGACGACCGTGACGAGCTCGTCGCGAAGCTCCTCGTCGCTCATCGGGCTGCCGTCGTCGTGCTCGGCGGACAAAAGCAGCGAGAGGACGTCGTCGTGCTCCGCGCCGCTCGCCTCCGCGCGCCGCGCGGCGATCTCCTCGTAGATGAACTCGTCCAGGGCAGCGCGGGCGTCCTGGAAACGCGCCCAGGGGCCGAAGCGGCCGAGGTTGCGTCGCAGCATCGGGAGCTGCGTGATCAGGTCGGCCCTGCGGGCGAATTCGCCAACCAGCGTCGAGGCGCGCCTGAAGCGCTCTTTGTCGCGGATGCCGAACACCGCCCTCAGGATCACCGCCAGCGTGACCCGCTGCGTGTGCGGGCGCAGGGCAAATGGCTCGCCCACCGGCCAGCTCCTCATGTCGCGCTCCGTGATCTCGCGAATCAACTCGCCGTACCGGCTCACGCTCTCCCCGTGAAAAGGCGGCAGCAGAAGCTTTCGCTGGCGCAGGTGCTCGCCCTCGTCGAGTGTCAGCACCGAGTTCGGGCCGAGCGTCGGCTCCAGCACCGTCGCGTTGGCCTCGCCCGCGTGGAACAGGGCGGAGTCGCCGGTGAAGACCTGCTTGACGATCCCCGGGTCGGCCACGTAGACGACCCGGCCGAAGTACGGGAACGACAGGGAGAAGACGTTGCCGTACCGGCGGTGAAGGCGAGTGAAGAAGCCGAGCGGATCGCGGGCGTACCGAAACCCCTGGACGAGCCCGGGCAGGCGCGGGCCGGGCGGGAGACCTAGCCGCCTCACGTCTCGTCGCCCTGCGCCCCGGCCGCCCCGCGGCGCCCGCGAAGCCGATCGCTGGCCCTGCGCGAGCGCAGGTACACGGTTCGCAGCCACGGCACGACCAGTCGCCTCCCGCCGTAGCGGGCGAGGGAAGCGGGACGGCGTCGATAGGCGCGCAAGACCTTGGTGTCCCGCGACTCGGTGGCGTAGCGCTGCTTCCAGCGAAGCACCGGGCCAAGGAGCTCCTGCGCTTCGATCTCCTGCTCGAAGCAGCGCTCGGTCATCGCCAGGCGGAGCACGTGCCCCGGGGCGAAGTAGGCATGTCGCTCGTCATAGCTCGTCTTCAGGGTGTAGAGGCGTGCGTTGTGGACCACCCCGAGGCAGAAGGCGATCAGCGCACCGTCGAGCCTCAGCTCGGAGAAGCGCAGTCCCCCGAGCCGCTGATGGCGCTCGAACAGGGACCGCCAGAAGCCCGTGATGCGCTCAGAGGAGAGGATGGCGCTCTTCGAGCGGCCCTTCCATCCCGCCGCCTCGAGCGCGAAGCTCTCGGCCAGCACCGGGTCGAGCTCTGTGACCGGCTCCACCACCCTCAGCTCGACGTCTCCCTCGCGCTCCAACCGCCGCTGGGCCTTGCCGACCTGCCGTCGTGCATTGGCACTCAACGCTTTGCTGTAGGCGTCGAATGTCCCGCGAGTGTCGATGATCGGACAGCTCTCGCGAAAAGCCTCCTGCACCAGCCAGCCTCGGGCCCGCAGCGCGTCCCGGAGGCGCTCGGTGGCGGGATCGTCGGCCGGAACGGCCGGCAGCGTGATCCGAGTCCACGGCCCTTCGGCGACCGCCCGAAGAACCGGGTCCAGGTCGTCGCTCGATCGGGCCACCGGCCGGTAGAGATCGGTTTGCTCGTCGGCCATCGCCCACAGGTGGCGCCCCCGTAGGCCGAAGGCCATCCCACCCACGAGCTCGGACCCCTCCCAGCTCACGTTGACCCGCATCTCCGCGCCCTGGCCGAACGCCCCCCACCAGCAGTCCAGCCACTCCCAGGTCAGAAACAGATTGTCCGTGGCGAGCTTGTTCCAGGAATCGCGCAGCTCGGCGAACCGGCGGGCGTCGCTGACCCACTCCCCACGCGGTTCCACCGCCCCCTCCCTTACGGCTAGCGCTCGTCGGGATAGTTCGGCTGGATCACCGCGAAGGCCGCCCCCTGCGGATCGGTGAAGACCGCCAGCCGGCCGACCGGGATGTCCTGGGGCCCGAAGAGCAGGGTTCCGCCGTGTCGCTTCACGGTCTCGATGGCGGCGTCGGCGTTCTCGACGGCGAAGTAGACCATCCAGTGGGGCGGGGTGCCCGGCGGCGTCTCGGGCCCCATCGTCATGGCTCCGGCGATCCCCTCCTCCCACCTCTGTCCGGCGACCTGCCACATCCAGTACGGCGACTCGGGTGGAGCCTCCTCGGACTGCTCAAGCCCCCAGTCGAAGACCTTGCCGTAGAAGTCCTTGGCCGCGTCGAGGTCGGGGGTCGCGAGCTGGTTCCAGGTCCAGGAGCCGACCACGTTCACGAGCTGGGCGCCGTGGTGCTGCCTCTGCTGCATGATGCACGCGATCGCGCCGCTCGGGTCGGCGACCACGGCCATCCGCCCGGAGTCGGCGGGCAGATCGAACGGCTCCATGAGCACGGTGCCCCCGGCCTGCTTGACCTTCTCCGCGCTCTCGCCGGCGTCGGCCACCTTGACGTAGCTGGACCAGGCCGGCGGCTGGCCCTCCGCCTGGATCGGCCCGTAGCCGGCAACCTGCTTACCGTCCCGTAGGAAGAAGCCGTAGCCCCCGGTCTCCTCGACCGGCCCCGCCGACTGGGTCTCCCAGCCGAGCAGCTCCCCGTAGAGCTTGGCCGCGGCGTCCGTGTCGGAGGTGGCCAGGTCCACCCAGCAAAACTCGCCGGGCGCGTACTCGCTTCGTTCGCTCATCGTCTCCTTCGGGGCGTCGGGTTGGCGGGGTGGTTCGGGTGGACCCCGGCAGCGTATTGTCCAGAGGCAGCATGGGCAACGCGGAAAGCGTCCAAGCGATCTATGACGCCTTCGTCTTGGCCTTCGGCCTCACGTAACCGCGTTAGATTCGGGGCGTCGCGGCAAGCCATGAAGCCTTCAAAGACGCAGTACACCCGCAGCGGCGACCTCTCGATCGCCTACCAGGTCGTCGGCGACGGGCCGCTCGACCTGGTCCACATACCCGGCCTCGTTTCGCACCTCGACCATGCCTGGACGCATCCGAAGTACGTGCGCTTCATGCGCCTGCTGTCGTCCTTCGCCCGGGTGATCGTCTACGACAAGCGCGGCACGGGGCTGTCCGACCCGTTCATCGAGCCGCCCTCGGTGGAGGAGCGGATTGACGACACGCGGGCGGTCATGGAGGCGGTCGGCAGCGAGCGAGCGGCCGTCTTCGGGTGCTCGGAGGGCGCCACCCTGGCCGCCTTCTTCGCCGCCGCCTACCCCGAGCGGGTCAGCAGCCTTGTCCTTTACGGCGGCTACGCCCGGCTCACCCCCGATCCGCCCGACTATCCGTGGGGTTTCGACGATGACATGGTCTCCGGGCTCATGGAGGGCGTAGAGGAGGCCTGGGGAGAAGGGGTCATGCTCACGGTGCTCGCCCCCAGCTTCCTGGACGACGATGACGAGCGCGAGTGGTGGGGAGGCTTCGAGCGCACCGCGATCAGCCGCCGCGTCATGGTCCCGATGTCTGCGGCCAACCTGGAGCTCGACATTCGCGCCATCCTGCCGACCATCCGCGTCCCGACATTGCTCCTCCATCGCACGGGGGACATGAACCCGATCGAAGGGGCCCGCTACATGGCGGAGCACATCCCGGGCGCGCGGCTGATCGAGATGGAGGGGGACGACCATTGGCCGTGGATCATCGACCCGGACGAGGTCTGCGGCCACGTCGAGGAGTTCGTCACCGGCAGCCGCCACGAGCCCGAGACCGACCGCGTGCTGGCCACAGTGCTGTTCACCGACATCGTCGGCTCGACCGAGCGGGCCTCCGAGATCGGCGACCGCCGCTGGCGGGAGTTGCTGGAGACACATGAGCAGGCATTCCGGCTCGAGCTCGAGCGCCAGGGCGGGCGCGAGGTGAAGACGACCGGGGACGGCTTCCTCGCCACCTTCGACGGCCCGGCGCGCGCGATTCGCTGCGCCAAGGCGGCCACCTCGGCGATACGCGCGCTCGGGATCGACATTCGCGCCGGCATTCACACCGGCGAGTGCGAGCGCCGCAATGGGGACATCGGCGGCATCGCGGTCCACATCGGCGCCCGGGTGATGTCCCAGGCTGAACCCGGCGAGGTGCTGGTCTCGAACACGGTCAAGGACCTCACCGTGGGCTCCGACATCGAGTTCGAGGAGCGCGGCGAGCACGAGCTCAAGGGCGTCCCGGGCTCCTGGCGCCTCTACGCCGCTCGCTGAGGCGACGAGCGCTTCTCGCCCTCTCGCGACGAAGCGGGATCCTTCCCGCTCAGACGTCGACCACGACGTTGAAGCCGCCGTAGATCATGCGTTTGGCGTCGAACGGCATGTCCTTGGCGTCCATCCCGGCCAGGCGGGGGTCCTCCATCACCTTGGCGTTGACGCGGTCGCGATGCGCGCGCGACTTGAACACGATCCACGAGAACACCACGGTCTCGCTGGGCTTGCGCTTGACGCTGCGCGGGAACGAGGTGACCTTTCCCATCGGCACGTCGTCGGCAACGCATTCCCGGAACTCCAGCGCGCCGTGCTCCCGCCAGATCTTGCCCGACTTGCGCGCCATCCGCCGGTAGGCGTCGACCTTGCGCTTTGGAACCGGTACCACGAATCCATCGACGTAGTTGGCCATGCGAGTGCTCCTCAGGTAGCTGGGTCTTCCGGCACGGGCGATCCTAAGCACGGAGCCCGCGCATGGTGGCCGAGGCTCGCGCCCTCGCGAGGCGCCTGGCCTTAGCCCGGTACCTCTGCGCGCACCCACATGAGAATCTGGGTCTGCTACTCGCGGGCGATCGTCGACCTGCCGGTCACCCGGCCCAAGGGGACCTACGCGCTCAAGCTGCTGCTTCCGATGTTGCTCGTCGCCCTGACCGCGCTTCTGTCGCTGAGCGTTCACCCGCGCTACGTGGAGGCGCGGGTCGGGATCGGAATCACCGCGCTTCTCACCCTGGTCGCCCTCCAGCTGACGAGCAACTCCAGCCTGCCCGAGGTGAACTACCTGCTGCTCCTCGACAAGCTCTACATCCTCTCCTACGCTTTCGTGGTCGTGACCCTGGCGATGATCGTGCGCCACTCCTGGATCGACATGGAGGGCGATATCGCCGCCGCGCGGCGGATCGACCGGCGGAGCATCGCCGTCCTCACCGGCATCTACTTCGCGATCGCCGCCGTGGTCTTCGTCGAATCGCTCGCCTGAGGCCGCCGGCCTGAGGCCGACGGCCCCGATCCCCGCGGGTGTCGAACATTCGTCGTCGTATGGACCACAAACGTGCGACACCCCCTCCAGGTGGGCCGGCTGGCTGAAGGATCTCCTGGGGGGCGGCCGGCTAGAGGATCTCCGAGAAGCGTCCGGCCCGATAGCCGCGGCGCCGGCCGAGCCGGGCGAGCGCGGGGAAGAGGAGCCGCTGTAGGAACGGCGGCGGCATCGGTGGGAACAGGAGCACGGCCATGTCGCGGTAGTGGTGCGCCAAGACCGCACCCAGCAGCAGCGCGCTGGCTCCCTTCGGAACCCCGTGCCGGGTGATCTTGCCGGCCCGGCCGAGCGCTGCGGCGTCCTCGAGGAACTCCTGCAGCGATGAGGGCGGGCGCGCCGCGCAGGCCATGTGGGCGATTTCGTGGCCGGTGTTGCGGTAGGCGTGACGGAGGCCGGCCGGGACCATGACCACGTCGCCCGGGCCGGCTGTCTGCCACTTCCTCCCGGCCAGGAACCGCGGGTGGCCGCCCAGCACCTCAAAGCGCTCCTCCATCGCGGGATGGATGTGTGGGGTGACGCCGCCGCCGGGGTCCACCCAGGTTTCGACGTGAAGTACCTCGCCACCGTCGTCGTCGGTGGTCCGCCGAAAGCTGAATCGCTGCCTGAGGACTGGGTCCTCAACCACACGCTCTGGCACGTCGCCTCCTTTCGCCTCTAACGCTAGCGAAGGTTGGCGGTCCCTGGACGAACCGGCCGTTCGTCTGCTATTTCACGGTCAAGGGCAGTTGCGCCGAGCGCTGGGGACCGTGGTCGCCGTTAGCCGCCGCTGCGACCGCCGGCCGCGCCGACTCCTGCGCGAGCAGGTCCTCGAGAGCCTCGACGCAGCTCGGGTCGAAAGCCGTCCCGGACTCGCGCCGCAGGAGGCTGAGCGCATCCTCCTCGCTCCAGGCATCGCGATAGACGCGCTTCGAGATCAGCGCGTCATACACGTCGCAGACCGTCAGGATGCGGGTCTCCAGGCTGAGTTGGGCGCCGCTCACCCCGCGGGGGTAGCCCGCTCCGTCGAGCCGCTCATGGTGGTCCAAGACGAGACGACGCACCTCGGCGTGGAAGCCGCCGAGCTCGGACAGAAGCTCCTCGCCCCACTCGGGGTGTCCGCGAATCACCGCGTACTCATCCTCGTCGAGCGGGCCCGGCTTGCGGAGGATGCTGTTGGGCACCGAGAGCTTGCCCACGTCGTGGACCAGTCCGCCGATTGCCAGGCTTCGGAGCCTCCCCGGCGACAGGCCCAGCCGCTCGCCGACCTGCACCGCTCGCAGTGCCACGCGCCGCGTGTGAACCTCCGTGTACGCGTCCTTCTCGGCCAGACGAACCATCAGGGCGCGTACGCGCGCGCCGAGAAAGGACTCCACCTTCGCCACCAGCTCCGCTGCCCGCAGGTCCCCGGCCAGTGGCCTGGACTGCGCGGCGCGATGGAGATCCAGCGCCGCGGGCCCCCCGACCGCGGCCACGCCCAGGAGCTCGAGCCCGTGGCCGGCCCACCAGCTCCAGCCCCACGGCATGTGGAGGAGCTGCGGGATCAAGGCGGCGGCCAGCCAGACCGTTCCGGCCAAGACCAGCAGGTCGGCGAAACGTCGCGTCAGCGCATAGGTCCTGGCCGCGCGAAGCGCGAGGATCGCGAAGAAGCCCATGCTCAAGATGAGCAAGGCGACCGCGGCGGGGCTCCCGGACTCCGGCACCCCGGGAACGAGCCCCGGCAGCAGCAGGCCGACCGCGCCGAGTGCCGCGATAACCGATAGAAGCACCGCCTGGAGAAATAGGAGCGAGCGAACATTGGCCGTCCCTCGCAGCGGCCCGAGGGCGGACAGAGCAAGCACCGCTCCGGCCACCGGCAAAGCGGCGGCGCCGGCAAACGCACCCACACCGGTGCCCTCCGGCACGATGACCTCCTCAGTGGTGAGGCCATGCACCGCAAGCAGTGCCGACATGGCGCTGAAAGCCGTTCCGACCATCACCGCCCGCCCGTCGTTTCGGCGAGCCCCGACCACCGTCAAACCCACCGCCGCGGCAGCCGCGATCAGAGCCCCGGTCACGATCACCGCGAAGTGGGCGGCGTAGCTGATTGGCGCCTCCGTCGGCTCGTTTCCGATGTAGTGCAGGACCGCCGCCGGGAGCGCGGAGCTGGCGACAACAAGGAACAGAAACGAGGCAGGTCGATTTCGCAGCAGTCGCTCCACGCGCTCAATATCGGCGTTCGCCCCTGCCGAGTTGAGAAAACCGCCTGCCCGCCTAATACATCTCGCCGATCGTGCCGACCTAATACCTGAGTGACCGTGCGCGGCAATCAAGTTGGACAGGATCTGGGCCGGCTCCTCACCAAGGAAGCTCAGACATACGCCGGGGCCGACCAGGGCAATGCCGCCCGGATCGTCGCGCTGCTCTGGGTGCTGAGCGGTCTGCTTGCCCTGGCCTTCCTGCCCTTCGACCATCCCACCGCGGCCATCGGCTCGAGCGGCTGGGCGCTTGCCGGGTGCGTCGTTGCGGGCAGCTTGATCGGGGGGCGCCACGTGCTGCGTCGGCGACCTCCGCTCGGCTTCACGGGTCTGCTGGCGCTCAGCTACCTCGGCCTCGCGCAGGTAGCGGCGCTCGAATGGCTTGCCGGCGGCGCTGGAAGCGCCTACCAGAACCTCTATCTCCTCTGGGTGGGCTCGGCGATGGGCATCCATCCCCCGCGCCGGGCGCTCACCTTCCTCGGCGCGACGGTGCTGTTGGCTTCAGCGCCGCTCCTTTACCACGGATGGAGCTCCCAGGCGGCGACAAGCATCGCCACGGACGTCCTGCTGTGGAGCGTCCTGGGGCTGATCATGCTGGGGCTGATGGCTTACGTCCGCACTCAGCGCGTTGGCTTGCGGGCCGAGGAGGAGCACGCTCGGCGCCTGGCTCGCGTGGACGCCCTGACCGAGCTCGGCAACCGGCGCGCCTTCGACGAGGCGCTCGAAGCGGAGATGGCGCGGAGCGAGCGGGCCAGCTCCACGGTCAGCGTGGCGCTCGTGGACATCGATGGCTTCAAGCGGATCAACGACGAGTTCGGCCACCTCGACGGAGACCGCTGCCTGAGACAGGCGGCCGAGGCCGTGAGGAGATCGCAGCGCGGAGGGGATCGCGGCTTTCGCTGGGGCGGCGACGAGTTCGCGCTGCTGTTCCCCGACACCGACCACGAGGGGGCCGAGCAAGCCGCGGCTCGGCTCGCTTCGGAAATCCTCAACACCTGCTCCGACGCCGAAGGGCGGCCCCTTTCCGTCTCCTGGGGCGCGGCGCAGGCGACCGAGGGGATGACGATGGAAGAGCTCCTCACCCAGGCCGACTTGGCGCTGATGGGCCAGAAGCGCGAAAGGCTCCAACTCGAGGGTCAGGAGAGCAGCACCCCGGGCGATCGGCTCTCCTGAACCCGGACGAGGCTCCGCGCCCGCCGGACCAACGGCCCCCGAGCCGCGCCTTGCCTGTGTGTCTATCCTCACACAGCGCCGTGAGGACTTACGGAAAGCTGGACGAGGTCGACCAGGAGCAGAACGCGATGCCTTCGGGGATCCCCCCGGGTCCGTCATATCCCTCCTGGATCCAGAGCATCGGCTTCTGGACACGCCCGCTTGCCTTCCTGGAGCGCTGCAGAGCCCGCTACGGCAAGAGATTCACGATTCGCCTGCCGCTGGCGCCTCCCTTCGTGATGATCTCCGACCCGGAGGAGGTCAAGCAGGTCTTCACGGCGCCGCCTGACGTTCTTCACCCCGGCGAGGGAGCGCAGGTGCTCCAGCCCGTCGTCGGAACCAACTCGGTCATCCTGCTGGACGAGGGCCCGCACCTGGAACAGCGCAAGCTGATACTTCCCGCGTTCCACGGGGAGAAGATGGAGCGCCTCAGCGACCTGATCGCGGAGGTGGCCGGGCGGGAGGTGGCGAGCTGGCCTCGCGGCGAGCCGATCGAGCTGGGCCCCCGCATGCAGCGCCTGACGATGGAGATCATCCTGCGGGCCGTCTTCGGCCTCGACCCCGGTGAGCGCCTCGACTCGCTCCGGCAGCGCCTGTCCGCGATGCTCGCCTTCGGGGATCGCCCCATCAGTCTCCTGCCCCCGCCCCCCGGGCGACTTCAAGCGTTGCTCGCGCGATACGGCCCATTCGCCCGCTTCCTGCGGCTTCAGGAGGAGGCCGACGAGTTGCTGTTCGAGCTCATCGACGAGCGACGGGGGGAGGAGGCCGAGCGCGACGACATCCTCAGCCTGCTCCTCGAGGCGCGGCACGACGACGAATCGCCGATGTCGGCGCAGGAGCTGCGTGACGAGCTGATGACGCTGCTCGTCGCCGGGCACGAGACCACCGCGTCGACGCTGGCCTGGACCTTCGAGCGCCTGGTGCGCCTCCCAACGGTCCTGTCCCGGCTCACCGACGAGATCGCCGGCCCGGACGGGGACGCCTACATCACTGCAACGGTGCAGGAGGCGCTCCGCCGCCGGCCGGTGCTCCCCAACTCCGCCCCGCGCCTGGTCAAGCAACCGATCGAGGTTGGGGGCTGGAGCTATCCAGTGGACGTCTGCCTGGTGCCCAACGCCTACCTGGTCCACCACGACCCCGAGATCTACGCGGATCCCTATGCCTTCCGGCCCGAGCGTTTCCTCGACGACCCGCCCGGCACCTACACCTGGATCCCGTTCGGAGGCGGGCGGCGACGGTGCATCGGCGCGAGCTTTGCGATGCTCGAGATGAAGATCGTGATCCGCAGCGTGCTCGAGGCCCAGGCGGTGGCGCCGATCGCGTCTCAGCCGGAGCCCGCCAGGCGCCGCAACATCACGATCACCCCGGGCGCGGGATCGCGCGTCACCCTGTCCGCGCCGCAGCGCGAGCCGATCGCGTCGCCGGTTGCCTGACCCCGGGCAAACGACGCTTCCGCCCGCACCGGCGGCCCCCCCGGCCGTCCAGACCCTCAACTGGCTGTTTCGCCCGATCGAGTTCATGAACAGGTGCCGGCGCCGGTACGGCGACGCCTTCAGCGTCACCTTCCTCGGCTTCGAGACGCCGATGGTGATGGTCTCAGACCCCGAGGCGATCCGAGCGCTCTACCGGGGGCGCGAGAACGGCCTGCCCCCCGGGCGCAGCGCCACCCTCGAGCCCGTGGTGGGGTCCCGCTCGATCCTGCTGCTCGAAGGCGACGAGCACCTCGCGCGCCGGCGGCTGATGCTCCCTCCCTTCCACGGCGAGCGGATGCGCGCCTATGAGGGGATCATCGCGGAGCTCGCCGCCGGCGAGATCGACACCTGGCCCGCCGGCCAGACCTTCGCGATCCACCCGCGCATGCAGGCCCTGACGCTCCAGGTGATCCTGCGCGCCGTGTTCGGGGTCAGCGACCCGGGGCGCGTCGCGCGCCTCCGATCGCTGCTCGCCGACCTGCTCGCCCAGACATCCTCGCCGGTGCTGCAGGTGCGGGTCCTGCTCGCCCGGCGCTTCGGCGGGCCCAACCCCCTCGTCGCGCTGAACCGTCGCATGGCCGAGGTTGACGAGCTGCTGGCCGCGGAGGTCGCCGAGCGGCGCGCCGATCCGGACCTCGCAAGCCGCGAGGACATCCTCTCGATGCTCGTCGCCGCGCGCTTCGAGGACGGCGAGCCGATGAGCGACGCCGAGCTGCGGGACCAGCTGATGACCCTGCTGCTCGCCGGGCACGAGACGACGGCGACGGCGCTCGCCTGGACGTTCGACCTGCTTGTGCGCCACCCGGCAGCCCTGGGACGCCTGCGATCCGAGGTGGACGCGGGTGAGGAGACCTACCTGCGCGCGGTGATCGCCGAGTCGCTTCGCCTGCGCCCGGTGATCCCGCTCGCCGGGCGCCGCCTGCGAAGCGAGCTGCGCGTGGACGGCTTCACGCTGCCGCCGGGCACCGACGTGACCCCGGCGATTTGGTTGACGCACACCCGAGAGGACCTTTACCCGGCGCCGCTCGAGTTTCGGCCGGAGCGATTCCTGGAGGAGGCCCCCGAGACCTACGCCTGGATCCCGTTCGGCGGCGGGGTCAGGCGCTGCCTGGGCGCCGCGTTCGCCGAGTTCGAGATGCGCGTGGTCCTGCGCGAGACACTTCGCCGCTGCGAGCTGCGCGGCGCGCGCCGTCGGCCGGAGGGCATCGCGCGACGCAACATCACCTTCTCGCCACGGCACGGGACGCCGGTGGTCGTCAGCCCGCGTCCGTAGTCGCCCGGCGTTACGTGCTCGTCGGCGCCGAGCGGGCCCGCAGTGACAACAGGATGCTGATGACCAGCACCAGGATCGCCGTGCCAAGGGCGGAGACGAAACCGATCGGCGTCACCGCGATGATCCCGAGCACGATCATCAGCCAGCCCATCCACTTCGGCAAGGCTCCGCTGCGCACCACGGAGATGCCCGTCGCCCAAAGGAAAGCCAACACGCCGAGCATGATCGGCAGGAAGTCGTTGTCCCACAGGGCCTGTAGCGCCTGCACCGCGACCGGATCGATGTCGTCGGCAGCTTCCGCGAGTGCGAACGAGATCGTGCCATCGATCGCGAATCCAAGCCCGACGAGCACCAGGCCGATGAACGAGACCAGCGACAGCATCTCCCCTTCGCCGCCGGCGGCACGCAATACCTTGCGCAGGTAGGCGCCAAAGAAGATCAAAAGAGCGCTGGCGGCAACCCCGAAGACCGCCGCGAGCTGGACGGAGTCCTTGTTGTCGAGATAGAAGTCGACGACCTCGTTCACCGGCTCATCCGCGGCCTTGGGCTCGCCGCCGATCAGGAAGCCGACGATCCCTACGAGGACAAACGCGACGCCGGTGAGCGGCACCAGCCACTCCTTGCTGCGATCCATTGGCTCTCCTCTCACGCGGCTGCGCGTGCCGCGGGTGTCAGTCTCTCGCCCGAGCGGACGAATCGCCGGGAAGTGTGCATCTTGGGTCGGATGTCCCGGTGGTCGTCAGCCCGCGTCCGTGAGGTCGGCCAGCCATGTTTCGCGATGTGGCTCAAGGGGTATCCTCACGAGCATGAGGAAGCTCCTCGTCGTCACCGCCTTCCTGCTTGCCGTCGCGGGCCTCCCCGTCCAGGCCACCGCACGTGACTCCGGCACCGGGACGACGCGTGACCCCGGCACCGGGACGATCAGAGGCGTCGTGTACGACGCCACCTGCTACGGGCCGTGCCAGTATCCGCCGCCGCCCCCGCGGCTGTACACACACGACAACCTCGTGGTCACGGTCCGCAGCCTCCCCGACCGCAAGCTGGTCGCCAAGCTTCACCCGAAGGAGGGCCGCTTCCGGGTGAAGGTGCGGCCCGGCGCTTATCGCGTCAGGGCGTTCATCCGCGACGGTGGGTACTGCTGGGAGGGCGAGGCCAAGGACGTCAGGGTGGCGAAGGACCAGATCACCGGGGTCCGCCTCCGCGTCAACAACTCCTGCATCGTTTAGCGCGACCCATCGCTCGCTGAACGATTCCACCCCCCATAGGGGGTAGAAGTCTTCAGCGAACGATTCCATCGCCCGCGTTCCTGGCGCGCTGATCAGCGCGCGAGCACGCCCCAGGTCGCCGCGGGAGCGGTGTAGGAGCCGTCCTCGTTGCGGTACGCGGTGATGTTCTCCATGATCGCCTCGCGGGTCGCCTCCCGCTCGTCATCGGGCAGCGCCTTGACCACTCGCGCGAGCGGCCCCGCAATGCGGACGAGCGCGTCCCACAGGTCTTCTGAGTCCGCGTAGCGAAACTCGAACGCGATCTCCTCCAGCTCGGGCTCACTGAAGCCGGCCCCGGTGACCAGCTCGCGGATGCGGTCGGGCTCTCCCAGCGCGAAGATCCCGGGCGCTCCAGGCTCGGGCGCGGGCATGTGGCCGCGCTGGACGAGCGTCATCCCAGGGATGCCCGCCCAGGGGTTTCGATCGGGGGTCCTCCAGACGGCGAAGGCCAGCGGTCCCCCGTCACGCAGCACCCGCCTGGTCTCCTTCAGAGCGGCGCCTGGGTCGGCCATCAGCATGTAGCCCCAGCGGCAGACAACGCCGTCGACGCTGTCGTCGTCGAGGTCCATGCGCTCGGCGTCCAGCACGCGGTACTCGACGTTCTCAAGGCCGCGGGCCTCGCCGAATCCGCGGGCGACGTCGACCATCTCGGGCGCGAAGTCGGTGGAGATCACTTGGCCCTCCCGGCCCACGCGCTCCGCGACCTCGAAGCCCAGGTCCCCCGTTCCGGCGGCGATGTCGAGGATGGTCTGGCCCGGCTGCGGGTCAGCCTTCTGCGCCAGCCAGTCGTTGACCCGGCCGGTGATCTCCATCAACCAGTCCCGCCGGTCGTGCCAGCCCGGGGCCATCTGCCCCCAGGTCTCGCGACTCTGCTCCCGATAGGCATCGAGGTCGATCTGCACCCTTGGCCTCCTGTTCGTGGCTTCCGCGGTGACGCTACCGCGTCGGGCTCGGGAACGTCGCCGGCCGAGTTGCCGCGGGGCAGCGCGCGGCTGCAGCCAAGCGGCTAATCTGGCTCGTGATCGGCGTTGTGAGTCGGAGGACGATATTGACGGGCGCCTGCCTGGGAGCATTCATGCTGCTCGCGGCGCCCGCCGGCGCCAAGATCCCCGCCTCGCTCTACAAGCCGAGCAACTGCGACAGGATCGTCCCTGCCACGGGGTACGCCGTGTACAAGTGCGACGACGGGGTTCCGGCCTACGGTGGGACGACCTCGAACCCCGCGGGCGCCAAAGCCGTCACAGTGCCGGCGAGGTACGGCGGCAACGGCTTCGTCGGCCTCCCCCAGAAGGCGGCGGGCGCCGGCGCTGTCCCGGGAGCGGACTCGAATGGGAACGTCGCGCTCGACGTCGACCTCACCCTGCCGACCATCTCCCCGCCGAGCGGCGGCTACCCGATGCTGGTCTTCATGCACGGTTGCTGCGCCGGCAACAAGGCGAGCTGGGAGGCGCCGAGGTTCGGCGGTGCCGATGCGGAGGGCGAGAAGTGGCACTACAACAACGTCTGGTTCGCGGCGCGAGGCTACGTGGTGCTCAACTACACGGCGCGCGGGTTCGTTGACGGAAGCGGGCACGGCTCCACGGGTCAGACCGAGCTCGACTCGCGCAGCTACGAGATCAACGACTACCAGAGCCTGGCCTGCCAGGTGCTCGGCGCCGTCGGCAAGTTCAACCCGATCACCGGCCGGAGGCTCGCCGTCAACCCAGCCAGGATCGTCACCACCGGAGGGTCCTACGGCGGCGGCTTCTCTTGGCTGGCCCTGACCGATCCGAAGTGGACCTGCACCGGTGGCACCGGCGCGGGCGCCAAGCGCATGTCACTGGCGGCTACCGCTCCAAAGTACGGGTGGACCGACCTCGCTTACTCCCTGGTCCCAACCGGAACGCACCTCCAAGAGCCCGGGTCGCTCCCGGCCTTCAACGGGTGCGACTCGGGCCCGCGCAAGCTCGACGGCAGCCCGTGTCCCAGCCCCGTGACCCCGGTCGGCATCCCCAAGAAGTCGATCGTCGCGGCGCTCTATGCCAGCGGCAAGACCGGCATTCCCCCCGGAACCAACCACACGACCTTTCCCCCCAAGATCGACAACGCAGTCACCTGCCTTCAGGGCGCCTATCCGCCCGAGTCCAATCCGGCCTGTGCGACGACGCTCCAGACCCTGCTGCCCGAATTCCTGCGCGAGCGCTCGGCGTACTACCAGAACTTCTTCTTCCAGACCATCGCCTCCAACCCGAGCTACCGGATTCCGGTCTTCAACGCCGCGACCTTCACCGACCCGCTGTTCACACCGTCCGAGAACCGCACGATGCTGAACCGGCTGCGAAGCGTGGTTCCCAACTATCCGATCAAGGTCTTCCACGGCGACTATCAGCACTTCGTACAGAACAAGGCGACCGAGTGGGCGGACGTCTGTCAGTCCGGCGCCGGCCCGCGCCACGCTTGCGCGGGCTCCGCCGACTATCCAGGCGGCAACTACAACGCCAATTCGCCGAATCTCGTTCGTCCGGGTATCACGACCCGCCTCAACCGCTTCATCGACTACTACGCGAAGCCCTCCGGCGGCGGGAACCAGCCCAAACCCACCTTCAACGTGACGGCCGAGCTTCAGATCTGTCCCCAGAACGCCGGCAGCAGGCCTGCGGGCGAGCCGGGTCCAACCTTCGCCGCCCCCACCTTCGAGCAGCTTGCGCCCAACACCCTCAATTTGAGCCTCGCCGGCACCCAGGTGACCACGTCGAACGTGCAGCCGAATCATCACGCGGCGAACTCAGACCCTGTCGCCAACTTCGCCGGCAACGGCGGCAAATGCCCCGTTGAGACGCAGCCGGCAGGGTCGGGCGTGGCCGTGTACACGAGCGACCCCGTGTACACAAGCGTCCCGGGCGCCACTGGCGCGACGATGATCGGCGCGACGGAGGTGACTGCCCAGTTCAGCGCCTCGCCGGGCGCCTCGGGCGTCGAGTTGAATGCTCGCCTCTACGACGTCTTCCCCAACGGCCAGGCAGTCATGGTCGACCGCGGGCCGCGTCGCGTCAGCAATGCCGAGGCGCAGTCCGGCTCGGTCAGCTTCGAGTTGCACGGCAACGGCTGGCGCTTCGCGCCTTCTCACCGGATCCGGATCGAGCTCGCTCAGGACGACGATCCGTTCCTGAAGGCTTCCAGCATCCCCTCGAGCCTCACGCTCACCGGGGTCGACCTGGCGATCCCCGTTCGCTGACGGACGCCCAACGCGATATACGGGGGGCAGCTTGGATAGGAAAAACCTCGCTTCGCGCGCCGCTCACTGGAGCGCCACCCACCGCAAGACGGCGATCTGGGGATGGCTCGTATTCGTGGTCGTCGCGGTCATGGTCGGCAACGCCGTCGGCCAGAACGAGATCCACGGCGCCGACGACTTCAATGGCGAGTCGGGCCGCGCCGAGCGGGCGCTTTACGACGCGGACCTGCGGCCGAACCACGAGAACGTCCTGATCCAGGACGAAACGCTGACGGTCGCCGATCCCGAGTTCCGAGCCGCGGTCGAGGAGGTCACGGCGCGGCTCTCGCAGGCCCAGTACGTGCGGAACGTCGAATCGCCGCCTGAGGGCGGGGGAGTGTCTGCCGACAGGCGTTCCGCGCTGGTCGAATTCGAGATCACGGGAGACGACCTCGAGGCGCAGGACCGGCTCGACCCGTCGAAGGAGGCGATCGAGTCGGTGCAGGCCGATCACCCCGATTTGCTCGTGGAGCAGTTCGGGAACGTGAGCTCCAACAAGGAGCTGAACGACACCTTCACGGAGGACCTGCTGCAGGCGGAGACGTTTTCCCTGCCGATCACCCTCCTGATCCTGGTGCTCGCCTTCGGCAGCCTGGTGGCGGCGCTGGTGCCGCTGCTGCTCGGATTCAGCGCCGTGATCGCGGCGATGTCGCTGGTCGCAATACCCAGCCAGCTCTCGCCCGTCGACAGCAACGTTTCATCGGTCATCCTGCTGATTGGGCTGGCTGTCGGCGTCGACTACTCGCTCTTCTACCTGCGACGCGAGCGCGAGGAGCGCGCCGCCGGGCGCGATGAGCGCTCCGCGCTCGAGGTCGCCGCCGCCACCTCGGGGCGCGCGGTGCTGATCTCCGGCCTCACGGTGATCGTCGCAATGGCCGGCATGTTCCTGAGCGGCGACAAGACCTTCTACTCGTTCGCCGAGGGCACCATCCTCGTGGTCGCGATCGCGATGTTCGCCTCGCTGACGGTGCTGCCGGCGGTGCTTGCATGGCTCGGAGACCGGGTGGAGAAGGGCCGCCTGCCATTCCTGGGCCGCCGGCGAGGGGCCGGAGAGTCACGCTTTTGGTCGGCCACCGTGGA
Organism: Actinomycetota bacterium; assembly: GCA_038040415.1. GTDB lineage: Bacteria > Actinomycetota > Thermoleophilia > Solirubrobacterales > 70-9 > AC-56. The sequence continues at coordinate 18,672 of JBBPIK010000019.1, read as the reverse complement.
CCGCGTGACGCGCCGTCCCTGGCTGTCGATCGTGATCGCCGGCGGAGCCCTGGTGGCGTTGTCGGTGCCCGCGCTGAACATGAAGATCGTGGTCTCCAGCGTGGACGACCTGCCGCAGGACCTGCCTGTGATCGAGACCTACAACCGGCTCAAGGATGCCTTCCCGAAGGAGGGCGTGACGGTGGACGCGGTCGTCGAGGGCGACGACGTGCGGAGCGACGTCCAGGCGCAGGCCGGCATTTCGCTGCTACAGCGGCGCGCCGAGAGCTCGGACTTCGTGCTCGGGGGCACGGAGGTCACCTACAGCAAGGACGGCACCGTCGCCCTGGTGGAGATCCCCACAGTTGGCAATGGAAACGACGACGAGTCCACGGCGGCGCTGAACGAGGTCCGCGATGAGATGATCCCGGCCACCGTTGGCGGGATCCCCGGCGTCACGGCCAACGTCACCGGGGATGCCGCCGCGTCGAAGGATTTCCGGGACCAGCTCGTCGACCGGCTGCCGCTGATCTTCGCCTTCGTGTTCGCGCTCGCCTTCCTGCTGATGCTGGTCACCTTCCGCTCGATCGTGATCCCGATCAAGGCGATCGTGCTCAACCTGCTGTCGATCGGGGCGGCGTACGGCGTCCTGGTCTTGGTTTTCCAGGAAGGCTACGGCGAGGACCTGCTGGGCTTCACGTCGAACGGGGGCGTCACGTCATGGCTGCCGCTGTTCCTGTTCGTGATCCTGTTCGGGCTCTCGATGGACTACCACGTCTTCATCCTCTCCCGGGTCCGCGAGGCATACGACGGCGGCATGAGCACCTCCGACGCCGTCCGGCATGGAATCTCGACCACGGCCGGGACCGTGACCAGCGCCGCCCTGGTGATGGTGTTCGTGTTCTCGGTCTTCATCACTCTGACCTTCCTCGACTTCAAGGAGATGGGCGTGGGGCTGGCTGTGGCGGTGCTGATCGACGCGACGATCGTCCGCGGCGTGCTGCTGCCGGCGTCGATGAAGGTGCTCGGCGACTGGAACTGGTACCTGCCGAAGTGGTTGGAATGGCTGCCGCACGCGGCGGAGCCAAAGCCTGCGGATCCCCAGCCGGCGCCCGGGCCCGCTGGAGGGTCCCCTCCGTCAGCGTGAAGACGGTTCCGGGGTCGCCCAGACCTTCCCCATGGCCAGCTTCGAGCCGGGGGCGTCGGTGAGGCGTGTGATCGTGGCGAGAGGGCGGACCATTCCGGCGACGGCGGCCGACCTCGCCCGCCCCGTCTTTCTCGCCAGGCGCGGCCCGAGCGCCGCGGTCAGGGCGGTCAGCCCCGGGAGCGGCCGGATGAACACCCTGAGCTCGCGGACCCGACCCTGCTCGTCCAGCCGCATGATGTCGGTGCCTTCCAAGGGCTGACCCTTCACCCGCGCCCGAAAACCGAGCAGGTGGGTGCCGCCCTCGCCGAAGTCCTCGAAGTAGTCCAGGTCCTCGAGGAGCTCGCGGACGATCCCCAGCAGCGCCGTCACTTCTTCCCTGCCGACGAAGCGAAACGACGAGGTGATCGGGGAGTGGAGAACGACGTCGGGAGCCAGGGCCTCCGCCACTCCCTCGAGGTCGCGCGCCTCCATCGCGACGCGCAGGGGATGCCTTTCGATCAGCGCCTCCATGGCCTCAGCCCCGGGCGAACTGGCCGTGGAAGCCGAACGGGATGTGGTGCGGGACCTCGGCTCGGGCGAGCTCGTCGAGGGAGTGCGCGTCCAGCACGAGCAGGAAGGAGTTGCCCTTGCGGCCGTCGAGGACGACCGACAGCAGCACGCCCTCGTCCTCGCCATCCGCGTCGGGGGCGGCGACGAACACCGGCTCGCCGGGGAAGCAGCCCTCCTCGGCCCATACGGTTGAGCGGCGCTCGACGACGTCGGCCTTGACGATCCGGTCGATCCAGCCACCATCGCCACCACCGCTGCCGCCGACGCCCCAGGCGTAGCGGTAGGGCCGCTCGCTGCACCTGCCGTAGTTGATCCGCGGCAGCTCCATCGGCTCGTCGATCAGCCGCTCGGTGCTGACGGTCCCCGCCTCGGGCGCGATGCGGAAGCGCTCCAGGTGCGCGGGGGGAACCGGCTTGCCGGCCCGCAGCTTCTCCAGGTAGAGGTCCTCGACCACCCCTGCGTCGGGGAAGGTGCAGATGTCGACCACGACCTCGCCGTCCTCTTCGTAGGAGTTGACGTGGTGGAAGGCGAAGCGCGCGTCGGTCTCGAACGGGCCCACGCTCTTCCCGGTCGCCCGGTCGAAGAGGTGGAACCGCGTCCCCAGCTCGGGCTTCCAGCGGTAGTTCTCGATGTAGGGGCGGCCGCTGAACGCCAGGCGTGGCGGGTTGACCACGAACGGGAATTCGGCCAGCACGAGCCAGCGCTGGGTGAGGCCGAAGGAGTGCATGTAGGCGGGCTCGTGAACCGGCTTCGTCGCGATCACCTCGGGCTTCGAGCTGCCCGGGCGCAGGAGGAAGAACCGGTAGCTGGTCCGCGGGCCGAGCTTCGCCGCATAGTTCAGCATCCCCTTGGTCGCCCGGTCCATGTGCGGATGGGCGGTGGAGAGCTGTCCAGGCGGCTTGTAGGGAACGCCCGCCGCGGCGAGCGTTTCGCTGTTGAACTCGACTGGGATCGGTGTTTCGGTCAGCGAGATGAAGCGCTCGCCGAGCTTGGTCAGGTTGACGTTGGCGTTGTCGGTCAGCTTCGGCGAGAACATGGCGCTCACCCTCTGGAAGAGCGAGCGGCACGGGTCGGTCGCAAACTCCGAGTAGGCGATCTTGCCCTGGTCCCGCGCCGCGCGGTAGGCGCGGCTTTCGAGGAAGCGGTTCGCGTAGGAGACCTCTTCGTTGGCGAACGAGAAGCGGTGCAGCATCGCGAAGCCGTCGAACCAATGGTTCACGGCGCGGTCGCCGACCTCCCACTTGGCCGGGCCGGTGCGAAGCAGCGATCCCTGGAGCCAGGGCGGAAGCTGGCCCCGGACGGGGAGGCCGTCGAGATGCGTTTCCTGCTCGAGCGAGTCGAAGCCGTGGCGGGCGGTCGCGGGTGGGGCGGCGGTGACCGTGCTCATCATGCCTCCTGAATCGTTTGTTTCGTACCGTTCTGGCCGAACTGTATCATGAATGGCCATGTCAGCTCCCTCGACGACGTCAACTCCTCATCTGAGCGATACGTCATACGCGGTGCTCGGCCTCCTCGACCTGTTCGAGCCCGCGACCCCGTATCAGCTGAAGCAGGTCGCGCAGGTGAGCATCTTCCACTTCTGGTCCATTCCGCACACCCAGCTGTACACGGAGTGCGCCCGCCTGGCCGAGGCCGGCCTGCTGGACGAGCGCAGGGAGGAGGGTGGCCGCCGGCGCCGCACCTACCGCCTCTCGGCCGCGGGGCGAAAGGCGTTGACAGCGTGGCGGGCCGACCCCAACACCGATCTGTACGAGCTCCGCGACCCGGGGCTGCTGAAGCTGTTCTGCGGCGCTGATCCTGCCTCGCTGGCGAAGACTCAGGTCGAGCGGCACGAGCGGCGCCTTCACTCCTACCAGGAGCTCCTCGAGCAGACCGAGATGTCGGACGGGATGCGGCTCTCGGTCGAAGCCGGGATCGGGCACGAGCGCGAGTACGTGCGCTTCTGGTCGCGCCTCCAGGAGGGCGGCAACAAGAAGCGCTGACAATCGAGTGTTGGATTGGGGACCGTATGAGTACCCAATCGCACACTCGGCGAGGTCGCGATGCCGGTGGGACCGGTTGACGGCGCGTCCCCAGTCGGGGATGCTGCACCGCACATCAATGGCGACCCTCGAGAGCATCGGCCTGGAAGACGGATACGCGCAGCTCGAGGACGTGCGAATCCATTACGTCGAAGCTGGAGAAGGTCCGCTCGTCGTCCTGCTCCACGGCTTCCCGGAGTTCTGGTTCGGTTGGCGCCGGCAGATCCCGGCGCTGGCGGAGGCCGGCTTTCGCGTCGTCGCGCCCGACACGCGCGGCTACAACCTGTCGTCGCGCCCTGCGGACGTGGCCGCATACGACACCGACCTGCTGGCGGCTGACGTCCGCGACCTGATCCGCGAACGTGGAGCGGAACGGGCCTTCGTGGTCGGGCACGACTGGGGAGCCGGGTCCGCCTGGGCGACGGCGGCGAACCACCCGGAGGTGGTGGAGCGGCTGGTGATCCTCAACGGCCCCCATCCCCGCCGGATGCTGCGCGCTCTGCGGCGCCCCCGCCAGCTCGCCAGGTCTTGGTACATGTTCTTCTTCCAGCTGCCGCGGATACCCGAGCGCCTCCTCAGGGCCCGCGGCTGGGCGGCGCTTCGCAGCGCGTTCGATGACGCGCGGCCGGGGGCCTTCACGCCGCAGGACATCGCGCACTACGTGGAGGCGTGGTCGCAGCCGGGCGCCCCGACGGCGATGCTCAACTACTACCGGGCGGCCTTTCGCCAGGCGCGCCGCGGCACGGGGCGGACCGGTCAGGTACTGGCCCCGACCCTGGTCATCTGGGGCGAGCGCGATCGACACGTCGGCCCCGAGCTGGCCGAGCCCGACCCTGCCGACGTCCCCAACCTGGAGCGCGTCGAGCGCCTGCCCGAAGCCTCGCACTGGGTGCAGCACGAAGAGCCCGAGCGGGTCGGGCGGCTGCTGATCGAGTTCTTCTCCGCTGAGGGGCATCCTGGATAGACCCCGCATCGCGGGGCCACGACAGGACAGTTGCTCGAATCCAGCTACGGACGCAGCCGGACCGGCAGCGTCTTGAGCTGGTTGATGAACGGCGACTCGGCGAACTCGGGCGTGCCCGCGGGCTCCATCGCCGGATAGCGGGCCAGCGTCTCCTCGAGGAGGATCCGCAATTCGAGCCGAGCCAGAGCGGCGCCCAGGCAGAAGTGCCGGCCGCCGGCGCCGAAGGCCTGGTGGTCCGGGTTGCGGGTGACGTCGAAGCGGTCTGGGTCCTCGTAGCGGGACTCGTCGCGGTTCGACGACACGTACCACATCACCACCTTCTCGCCCTCACGGATCGGCTGCCCGCCCAGCTCGGTGTCGCGCGTCGTGGTGCGGCGGAAGTGGGCGAAGGCGGGGAACATCCGCAGCGACTCCTCGACCGCGCTCGGGATCAGCGAGGGATCGTCCAGCAGGAGCTGGCGCTGCTCCGGGTTGTCCATCAGGGCCCGCATGCCGCTGCAATAGGTCGCCTTGGTGCTGTCGTTACCGGCGGCGAGGAGCAGGAAGAACCCCATCACGATCTCGTGCTCCTCAAGCCGCTGGTCGTCCACCTCGGCATGGACCAGGACGCTGGTGAGGTCGTCGGTGGGACGCTCGCGGCGCTCGGCGATCAGCGCCCGGCAGCGGTCGAAGATCTCGGGCACGTCGCGTTCCATCAGCGACTCGACGCCCTCCGGGTTGAGGTCGGGGTCGCCCGCGCCAAGCGTGGTGTTCATCAGCCGCGCCCAGATCTCGTCGTCCTCGGGCGGGATTCCCATGAAGCTGCCGATCACGCGCGAAACGACGGGCTGGGCGACATCGGTGACGAGGTCGCACGTCTCCCGGTCGCCGAGCCGGTCCAGGGCCCCGACCGTGATCGCCCGAATTGCGTCCTCGTGCTCGGCGATCCGCCTCGGCGTGAAGCCGCGCTGGAAGAGCATCTTCAGCCGGTCGTGCTTCGGTGGGTCCATGCCGATGAACATCGCCTGCTGAAGCTCGAGCGGCAGGATCGCGTTCGTCAGCGCGCTCACACCCCCCAGCTCGGAGGAATAGGTCGCCCAGTCGTGGCTCACCTCATGGACGTGGTCGGCCGTGGTGACCGACCAATAGCCGGCCTCCTCCGGGTACTCCGTCATCCGCGCCGTCCAGTGCACCGGACATTCCGCCCGCATCCGCTTGAACAGCTCGTGCGGGGGACCGTCGGGCCACAGCTCGCGCTCGGTGACGAGCGTCTCCTCGAGCGTTGGGTCGGCGGGCGCGGCGGTCTCAGGGTCAGGAGGTGAGGGCATGCGTCGAGCCTACCGCGAACGCGGGGCGGCCGCTGGGCTCCCTCCAGGCGCCCATTTCAGGCGTCCGCACACCCGACGTGGCGTCCGGACCGCAGCCGATACTGCCCTCGGCGTCCGCCGGGCGTGACAGAGGGCTACGGGTGAAGGAGGAGGCATGAACAACAAGGACTGGCTCGCCGCGCTGACCGGGCTGGCTTTCCTGGTGCTGGTGATCGTGGGGTTCGTGATCGCGGGTGAGCCGCCGGATCCATCCGAGGATTCGATCCAGGAGATCATCGACTTCTACGACGACAACGTCGACTCGGTCTGGATCGGCTCGATAATCCAGGTGATTGCAGGAACTGCTCTGGTCTTCTTCGGCGGCTACATGCGGAAGGTGCTTCGGGCCGCCGAGGGAGAGGGCCACATGCTCTCCGCGGTGGCGCTCGCCGGGGCGACCATCCTGGCGATCGCGGCCGCGATCGACGCGACGATCAACATCGCCCTCGCGGAGGCGGTCGACAACGTCGACGACCTCGAGCCGGCGACCGTCCAGGCGCTCAGCGTCCTGTGGAGCAACGACTTCCTGCCGCTCGCCCTGGGAGGAACGGTGTTCATGTTGGCCGTTGGAATCTCGATAGTCCGGCACGGGGCCCTGCCCAAGTGGCTCGGCTGGGTCGCGATTCTCTTCGGGGTGGCGGGAATGACGCCGGTGGGCTTCTTCGCCTTCATCGGCGCAGGCCTCTGGATCGGTGGTGTCAGCATCCTGCTGTCGCTGCGGGCGAGGGCGGCATCGCAGGCGCCGCCGGCCCCGCAGGCTCCGCCGGCCTAGCCGCTCTGCGCCTCACGGATGGCCGAGTTGCGCTCGATAGTGGAGCGCAACTCGGCCATTCGACAGTTTCGCTAGCGCCGGTCTAGCGTCGGCGAAGGACCCTGAACCGCCACGCTGCGGGGGTCTGGTCCCGCTTGCCGTTGGTGACCGCTCGAACCTTGAACCGGTAACGGCCCGGCTTCAGGCGACGGAACTTCTGGGGAGATTGGCACTCCGACCAGCCCGCGGTGTAGAAGCACTGGAAGGACGAGTCGGGGATGCTCGATGAGAAAGCGAACCTGACCCTTCGCTTGCGGGTTCGGCGCGGTGGGTGGTGTCTGAGGGTGGTGTTCGGCGCGTCCCCTTCGGCCGGAGGGGTCACGGTGAAGGATCGGACCTCGCCATCCGTTACATAGCAGTCGTCCGGGCCCTCGGCGGCGCAGTCGAAGCGCTCCACGATCCAGTAGTAGGTGCCCGGCGTCTGGGTGATCCGGTCGGTCAGCCGGTACCGGTAGAGGCCCCCCGCGACCAAGGTGGGCCGGGCGATCAGCTCGGGATCGGCGAAAGTCCCGTCGGAGCTCCGTGCGGTGCCCGTGGAGAACTCGATTTCGATGCGCGTGCCGTTGCGCTCATAGGAGTGGACGTCCTCCAGCGAGAACATCGCCTCTTCGCCGTAGGGGATGGTCTCGTCGTCGGCCGGCAATCTGTGGGTGGGCGGCGGCAGTGGGTCGATGGTCAGCGACCGGATCTCACTGAAGCAGCTCGGGTCGGCCAGGGTGCAGTCGTCGTAGCGCGCCTGCCAGTAGTACGTGTCCGGCCTGTTGGGCCAGTTCGCGTCGGAGTCCGGCCCTGTCCGATACACGGGGGGGAAGAAGCTGGTATCGGGATCGGCGGTGAGTGTGATCGGGTTCGAGAGGGGGTTGCTCCGGGAGACGCGGAAGTACATCTGCCCGGGGAATGCGGGGGGCGTGCTGGCGTTGACCGACGCTCGGAAGGCGATCTGGCCGACGCGCGCGGTGAACCGAGCCCCGTCGGACGGACCGAGCCGGACGGGGTCGGCGAGCGCCTGTGGAGCGGCCGTCAGCGCCAGTCCCCCGGCGGCAGCGATCATGGCCAGGCGGGCTCTCACACCAGCGCGGATCAGCGTCCACCCCTTCCGGAGCCGCCCGGCGGAGGCAGGGAGCCGCCGGGGGGCGGCAGGGAGCCGCCGGGGGGCGGCAGGGAGGAGACGGGCCCCGGCCGAGGCTTGGGGTCGGGGGCGGGTGGAGGCGGAGGCGTGGGAGGGGGCGCGGCGACGGGAACCGGCGCGGCTTCTGGAATCGGCTCGTACGCCGGAGGCGGTACCTCCGACGCGGTCAGGTCTGGCTGCGGGGCCTCGGTGGTGCTGTCCTGCGCTGGTTTGGGAGCCGTTGACCCGGGAGCCGGCTGTGTTTCACGCGCCCGCTCGCTGACGGCGGCCAGGGCCTCGGGCGCTGTCGCGACGGCATGGCTTGGGGCGCTGACCGCATCCAGAGGCTCACCGCCGCGGGTCCCGACCAGGCCTGCGCCGGCGCCCACCGCTACGAACACCACGGCGACGGCCGCCGCCCGCCTGGTTAGCCGGAGGTTCGGCCGCGGCCACGTCTTCTGCGGCTCCGAAGCCAAGAGCGACTCAGGCCGGGCCGTCAGCCCACCCTTGGCACCCTCGAACCGGCTCAGGATGCGGCCCTGCTGCCCGGCCGCCGCAGCCGCGGCGCTGCCGCGGCTCGGGGTCGACAGCCGCTTGGCGAGTCGATCGCGCTGATCCTGGTAGAAGGCGAGGGCTGTGCCCATCTCGACCATCGGCCCTGAGCCCCACGGCCGAGCCCAATCAGCGGGCCTGTCGTCGCTGACGGGGAGCCCGTTCGACGGCGAGAGGGAGCCGCCCCCCGCGTTGGGCCGGCCGGCAAGGTGCTCGTACTCCAAGCGAATCAACCTGGTGACCAGGATCAGGTCGCGGTACCGATCCCTGCGGCGCCGGTAGGGGCGGGAAAGGCGTGTCGCGACAGCGCGGCGCTCGTCCTCCAGGACCAGGAAAGCAGCCGTATTCGCCCGGACCCGGGGATCGCTGTCCGAGTGGGTCCCCTCCACCGGGATCTGCGTCGCAAGCCGCTCGGCGCGGGCGCGCTCGAATGCGGCAACCATCTTCGCCTGGAGCTCCGGCGGGATCAACTCCGGCGGCACCGCCGCCGACACCCGCTTGGGCTCCGTTCTGATCTGCATTCGCGGCGCAAAGCGCCAGAGCTCTTTGGCCCTCATAACAACTCCCAGGGAAGCCTTTTCGGAGGCCTGTCAGATGGCCGTGTCGCCCACCTTCACCAGTCAGCCGGCTCAGCATCCCTTCACGAGCCGACCGTCCAAGTTTTCGCGAGTCTACTCAGGTTATGGCCGGGAGTCGATACCTGAAAATGGGGATATCGCGCAGCCTTTTGGATCGGCGTTCGGAGCCGGTCTGAGGGATCTGCGCCTCAGCAGGGGTTTCGCCGATTGCGTCCTCGGAAGGAGGCCGCACACCGGCGTCGAACGCAAGAGGAGGCAATTGTTAGCGTCATGTTTTCAACTGGCGAACGTCGTCCTAACATCCTGTTAGGATGCCGCGACCTTCCCGCTGAATCCCCGCCACATATCCGCGGGGATCGGGGGACCCAAGTCCCACCACCGGGGCGAATCGCGGGGCAACCCGCGTAGCGCCAGCCCTTTCGGCGCGAGCCCGTCAGCTAACCCCGTAAGCGACAGAGAGGAAGCGATGGAAGGACGGCTTTTCCGCCGTCAGGCGGACCCGCACGCCCATTTTGAGATCACCGGGCGTGGCGGCAGGGCAACGACGAGCAGGGCGATGCTTGGCACGGCGGTTGCGATCATCGCCGCCGCACTGCTGGTCTCCACGCTGATGATGGTCACGGTTTCGGTCGCCAACCTGGGCGTGGCGACCGCAAAGGCCGCGAAGTGCAAGGGGGCTACCCGGGGCCCACGGCAGGTGTCCCCGAATCGCGCCCGCCAGGCCGCGGTGTGTCTGATCAACAAGAAGCGACGCAACCACGGGCTGAAGGTCGTCCACTCGAAGCCGGCGCTCCGCAAGGCTGGGACGCGGCACTCGAAGTACATGCAGCGCCACAACTGTTTCGCGCACCAGTGCGCTGGAGAGAAGGACCTGGTGGCCAGGATTCTCGCCACCAGCTATCTCCCCTGCAACTGCACCTGGCGGGTGGGCGAGACCCTCGCCTGGGGAAACCAGGGGCGGGGATCGCCGCGCGCGATAGTCAAGGCCTGGATGCACAGCCCCGCCCATCGCCACGTGCTGCTCGACCGGCAGCTCAGGAACGTCGGTGTCGGACTGGTCTGGGGAAGTCCCTCGAACCGGCGGGCGAGAGCGGCCACCTACACCGCGGACTTCGGCTACAAGCGCGGATAGCGGACTCAGAGCCGATCGAGCACTTCGCCCGCGGCCCGCTTCGCTGAGCGAACGGCAACGGGCGAAACGGACGCGACGGATCGAGTGTGGGAATCGCTGATCCGGCGGGCGCCACCCTGCAAGCATGCCCCGGATGCCAGAGGCCGGTGAGCGGGTAACGGCGCGCGAGCTGGTCGTGCTCGTCGCGGGAGCCTGCCTGCTTGCGATCGTCATGCACTGGCCGCTCGTCCTTCACCTGGGGACGGACATCCCGAAGGACCTCGGGGACCCGCTGGCGCAGTCGTGGCAACTGGCCTGGGACGGCCACGCCCTCGGGCACCAGCCGCTCGACTTCTTTCAGTCGAACCAATTCTGGCCGCTGGCCGACACGCTCGCCTTCTCCGACGCCCTGGTCGGCTACGCGCCCGCGGGGCTGCTCGGATCGGGCCCGGAGGCGGCGGTGCTCCGCTACGACCTGGCTTTCCTGTTCGCCTATGCGCTGGCGTTCGCCGGCGCCTACCTGCTGGCGCGGGAGCTCGGGCTGGGGTGGGGGGGAGCGGCGGTCGCCGGAGCGGCGTTCGCGTTCGCGCCCTTCCGCCTGGAGCAGGACGGCCACATGCAGGTCATCTCCAGCGGCGGAATCCCGCTTGCCTTCGCCTTCGGCCTGCGCGGCTACCGCCTCCGCCGGCCGGCGTGGGTGGTCGCGGGATGGGTGATCGCCGCCTGGCAGCTCTCGATTGGCTTCACTCTCGGCCTTCCGCTCGCCTACCTGCTGGTCACGATCTGGCTGATCGGCGCGGTCGTCTGGCTGCGCGCTGTCCCGCGTGCCCGCCCGGCCCGGGGGATGGCGGTCGCGACGGTGGTGGGCGCGGCGATCTTCCTCGGCGCCGGGCTCATGCTCAGCCGCCCCTATGTCCGCGTGGCCGACGCGCACCCGGGCGCGCAGCGAACGCCCTCGGACGTGGCGGCATTCTCGGGCCCGCCGTGGATCTTGCTCGTCGCTCCCGACGAGAACCTGATCTGGGGTGGCGCCACCTCGCCGCTTCGAGATGGGCTGGAGAACATCCCCGAGAAGACCCTGTTCCCGGGCCTCGTGATCCTCGCCCTGGCGATCGCGGGCCTTGGCTCGCCGGCCTATCCACGCTGGTTGCGGCGAGGGCTCGGGGCGGGAGTGCTGGCGATCTTCGTCCTCGCCCTTGGGTTCAGGGAGGGCAGCGGTTTGCTGTGGCCGTACCGGGTCGTCTATGAGCTGCTGCCGGGATGGGACGCGATCCGGGTTCCCGGCAGGCTGGTCACGTTTTCCTCGCTCGGCTTGGCGCTGCTGGCCGGGGCCGGGGCGCAGCGGGCGATGCTGGGCGAGGCGGCACGGGGGCTGTCGAGGTGGGGAGGGGCGACGGCGATCGCCGCCCTCCTGGTTGCGGCGGTCGTGGTCGAGGGACGGGGGCTTCCGTTCGACCCGTTCGACGACCAGGCCCAGCCCAAGGTGCCCACGGCGCCGCCGTCCGTGGCCCGCGTGGCCGCGCCGCAGCTCCACCTGCCCGCCGAGCGGGCGAGCGACAACCGCCGCTACCTGCTGTGGTCGACCGACGGCTTCCCGGCGATCGTCAACGGCCGCTCGAGCCTGAATCCCGCCTTCACGGAGCGCCTGATCGAGCGCGTCGAGCCATTCCCCGACCGGCACACGGTCGCGCTCCTGTCGCGGCTCGGGGTGAGCAGCGTGATCCTCCACGCCAACCGCGTCAGCGGCACCCCTTGGGAGGCTGCGGCCGGTCGCCCGGTCTCCGGCCTCGGGGTCACCCGCCAAGATCGCGGCGACCTGGTCGTCTACGAGATCCGCTCGCCGACCGCCGACCCAGGCGAGATCAGGCGCTCGGCCGCAGGGTCGGCGCGGCGCTCCCGGTAGCGAAGCGCCTGCAACGCTGCCGCCGACGCGGCCACCGCCACCGCCACCAGGGTGAGGGCCGCTCGACCGTCGTCGAGGGGGACGATCGGGTCCCCGGCCACACTGGGGCCGACGACCGAAATCGTCGCCCATCCCAGCAGCGCGGCGACGGCCGGTCGCACGTCCCCGGCGCGGGGTCGCGGCGTTGCCAGCACGGCGAAGGCGATCGCGGCGGCCACCGCGGCCAGCAGTGGAGCGACCGCGAGCCAGCCGTTCTGGACTCCGAGCACGGAGAGCACCGTGTGCTCCAGGGCTCCGCTGCCGAGCTGATTGGCCCAGGTCCCGGTGCCGTTGTCCCCGATCAGCGGGAAGGTGAGCGCCCCCGCGAGCATGAAGATGACCGAGGGAATCGCCAGGGCCAGGGTCAGTGCCGGTAGGCGCCTGTAGGCGGGCGCCAGGCCGAGCGCGAGGAAGGGCAGCACCGGGATCAGGAAGCGCGGCCCGGGCGATCCGCCGCCGAACGGGAGCCAGTAGCCGGCGTTGTAGATGAAGTACGCGATCCCGACGGCGCCGATCACGGCCGCTTCCGCCGGGCGACCTCGCCTGCGCATCATGATCGCGCCTACGACGCCCATCACGAGCACCGGCGTCAGGGTCAAGAGCCCGCGGCCGGCGAGCAACAGGTCGATCGCCGCACCTGGGCGCGGCAGGTCGATCCCGAAGAAGCCGCCCGAGTTCAGTCCCAGCTGGTCGTGCCCCGAGAACCCCTGGACGGAGACGGCGTACGAGTATGCGAAGCGAAGCGGCGAGGAGAGCGCCCAGAGATTGAACGCAAGCGCCGGTGCTGCTCCGATCACGGCCCCGGCGGCGTAGGCCGCGCCTCGGCGCAGGCGACGGGGCCGCGCCACCGCGTAGGCGAACAGGATCGCGCCCAAGAGCCCGAGCGGGTACTCGAAGCTGACCGCCAGGCCGGCGAGCAGGCCTGCGGCGCCGACCAGGCCGAGCCTGGCCGGGCCCTCGCGCTCGCGGAAGAGCAGCGCGAAGGCCGCGAACCCCAGCGTTGCCGCGATCACGTGCGAGAAGAACTCGGCGGCGAAGGTCATCACGATCGTCCCCAGCCCAAGCGTGATCGCCGCCGCCGTGCCATAGCCCGGCTCGATCCGCTCCGCGACCCAGCGGACCAGCAGGAGCAGCGCCACCGCAGGGATCACCGCCCCCAACAGGGTCAGCGCCCAGATGATCGGTGCCGCGTCCTCCACCCGGACCTCGATCCGGTGGGCGCGCTCGGGGCTGTACGCGTACTGACTCACGTCGGGGTGGTCGGGCGGCGCCCACCGGGGGTGCTCCGCCTGGCGTGCGTTGGCGGCACCGTCGCGGGCGAGGGACTTGGCGCCGGCGGCGTCAAGCGCCAGATATGCGGGAAGCGTCAGGGCCGCCAGCCCCGGCGCCTTGACCGAGTAGAAGTGATCCCTGAACCAGGCCTTGTCCTTCGTCTCCCAATGCCAGCGGTCGATCTCCGGCTGTCCGGCTGCAAGCGCCTGGACCTGGGCGTAGTTCGATTGCTGCGCCCAGCCCATCGAGTGGATCACGAGCGCCCAGGCGATGCCCACCGAGGCGATGGCGAGCAGGCCGGCGCGCGCACGCACGCTTACCGGCACTCGCTGCGGCACAGAGCCATCGTCCAGGGGACCGGGCTACGGACCGCGACCACCTCCAGGCGCGCTTCGAGGAAGCCGAGGAATGAGCGCCGTGACCAATGCTGAAGGTGGCCCGGCGTGTTGCCCAGATCTCGCACGTACTTCAGCCTCCCCAGGTTCAAGGCGCGCCACAGCGGCTCACGGGGCACGCTGACGATCGCCCAGGGCCTCGCCAGCTGGGCGACGATCTCGAGCGCGGCCCGGGGATCGTCCAAGTGCTCCATCACCTCGCAGCAGAGGACCAGCTCGGCGGAGTCCTCGCCGGGGTCGAGCGCCTCGATCGGTGCCGCCCTGTAGGACACCTCGAGCCCTACCGCCGCGGCCCGCCGCCGCGCCTCCTCGATCACCCCTTCCGAGACATCGGAGCCTCGAGCGCGCAGGCCGCGCTTCGCGAGGCGCAGCAAAAGCTCCCCCTCGCCGCAGCCCACCTCGTGCACGTCCCCTGCGCCGGTGCCGATCGCCAATTGCTCGAGCTCGTCGCAGAACCCCCGCACCAGCCGGCGCTCCACCGGATTGCGCGATCCATACTTGTCATACACGTTGCCGCCGGCGATCGGCGGCGACGTCGCCACCCCAGTCAGCCGCCAACCTCGCTGGTGTGATTGGCGCGCGCCTCAGCCAAACGGCTGCGTCCATCCTCGACAGGGGAGCGAACCGCCGGCTGACCCGGCTCATAGTGCGATGGCTCGATGCCTGCTTTCAGCTCCAGGCGCCGCACGCGCTCGAAGGTCCGCTGGGCGATCACCCTCTGGCCGGCGATCGCGTCGCCGACCACTCCCAGCCCGAACATCTGGACGGCGATCAACGCCAGGACGGCGCCCAGGATCAGCGATTGCACGTGGCCGCTTCGGTCCCCGTGGAGGATCCAGTCGAACAGGAAGGGCGTCCAGGCGATCAGCGCGGCGACGGCGAACGTGCAGGCGACGAGCGTGAAGACCCGCAACGGCTCATACAGCACATAGGCGCGAAAGACGGCGAGCGCGTTGCGGCGTACGTAAGCCGGGGTCGAGTCGACCAGCCGGGACTCGCGGGTCTCCGGGTTGCTCTGAATCGGGACGTGCTCGACCGCGACCAGCATCTTGCCCGCCTGGATCAGGCTCTCGAGCGTGTAGGTGTAGTTCGAGACGACCTGGAGCTGGAGCGCCGCCTCGCGGTTGTAAGCGCGAAAGCCCGAGGTCGTGTCGGGAACGGCGGTTCCCGAGGCGCGCCGCACCACCCAGCTTCCGAGCCGCTGGAGCGCTTTCTTCGAGGCCGAGAAGTGATCGACGTCCTTGACCTGCCTGTCGCCTACCACCATGTCGGCGCGGCCGGCGAGGATCGGCCCGACCAGCTTCGGGATGTCGGTTGCCCGGTACTGGTGGTCGGCGTCGGTGTTGACGATCACGTCCGCCCCCAGCTTCAGGGCGGCGTCGATCCCGGCCTGAAAGGCTGCGGCCAGGCCCTTGTTGTTGGTGAGCTTGACCACGTGGTCGACTCCGTGCGCCCGCCCGACCTCGACCGTGCGATCGCTCGACCCGTCGTCGATCAGGAGCCATTCGACCTCGTCGAAGCCGTCCACGTCCCGGGGGAGCTCGAGCAGGACCTGGGGCAGCGTGGCCTCCTCGTTCAGGCAGGGAATCTGGATCACGAGCTTCATGCGCGGGCCATGGTAGCCGCGCCTCTCTCGGCAGCGCTCAGCGCGCGCCTGGCCTGCTCGCAGGCGGCACGGGATAGTTTGCGACTGTGCGTGGCGAGGTGCTCGGCATCACGATCCCGTTGTTTCACGGCAGCGACCTGGTGCAGGCGATCACGATCCCGCTGTTCACCGGCGCGATCGGCTACCTGACCAACTGGAGCGGCGTCTGGATGCTGTTCAACCCGGTTCGTTTCGCCGGCTTTCGGGTGCCCGGCCTGGTGGCGGTCGTCAGCCTGCTGCCGAGGAAGATCCAGCAGATCCCCGGTGCGATGCAGGGAGGCGTCGGCTGGCAGGGGATCATTCCCTCGCGGGCGGCGAAGATGGGCTCGATCGCGGTCGACAAGGGGATCGCGAAGCTCGGCAGCCCCGCCGACTTCTACCGGCAGCTCGAGCCGGACAAGATCGCCGAGCACATCCTGGTGACCTCGCGCGGCGACATCCGCGAGCTCGTCGAGCGGATCCTGGAGCGTGAGCATCCGCAGCTATGGCGCGAAACGCCGCCGCGCGTGCGCGAGGCAGTCCACGCCAGGGTCCAGGAGCAGCTCCCCGACGTCGTCCGTGAGGTGACTGCCGAGATCGGCGCGCACATCGATCAGCTTCTCGACATCAAGCTCATGGTGATCTCAAGGCTGGCCGAGCGGCCCGAGCTCGCCAACCGGATCTTCCTCGAGGTGGGGCGCAGGGAGCTGCGCTTCATGATCAACTTCGGCTTCTTCTTCGGCCTCCTGCTCGGCATCCCGCTGGTCTTCCTGACCGAGGCCGTGCACCACTGGTGGGTGCTGCCGATCGGTGGGGTGATCATCGGCTACTCGACCAACTGGGTCGGGCTGTGGATGATCTTCGAGCCGATGGAGCCTCGCAAGCTGGGGCCGTTCACCTTCCACGGCCTGTTCATGCGCCGCCAGCCGGAGGTCTCGCGCGTCTACTCGGGGATCATTGCCGAGGACATCGTCACCTTGCGCAACATCGGCTTCGAGCTCCTCCATGGCCCCAGCTCGGACCGCACCCGGCAGATGATCGAGACGGCCCTCGAGCCCGCGGTCGACCGCGCCGCCGGGCCGGCGCTGGCCCGCACTGCCGTCCGGGCTGCGGTGGGGCCGCGGGAATACGACGCGATTCGCGAGTCCATCACGGTGGAGGCGGTGGAATACACGATGACCCCGCTCGCCGACCCGCAGTTCAACCTTCGCCAGAGCGAGGCAGTGCGCGAGCTGGTCGAGCGGCGGATGCTCGGGATGCCTGCGCCCGACTTCTCGGAGCTCTTGCGCTCGGCAATGCGCGAGGACGAATGGCTGCTGCTGCTCCACGGGGCGGTGCTCGGGTTCGGCGCGGGCCTGCTACATCTGTTGATCTTCGGGTAGGCGAGTCGATGACCGAGAATCAAGACCGAGAAGCGATCCCGCCGCGTGCCGGCGCCGGCGACACGCCCGACACCAGTGTCGTCCGGCTGGGGGTCGGCGTGGCGCGCCTGTACGCGGCCGCCTGGCGGCGGGCCGCCGGATGGTCCTTCGGGATTGCCCGGCAGGCCCTGGGTGTCGCGGACGCGCGGGCCCGCGAGGCGACCAGTCGACCTAGCCCGCGAGGCGACCACGGACGGAGCCGTGGCGCGGAACCCGGTTCCTCGCTGCGCGAGCGCGGGGCCGAGCTGTTGCGGCAGTCCGCGGATGTCCGGATCGCCGACGACACCCATCCGGCCTACGAGCGGATCCTCGATGACCTGGCGCCGGACGAAGGTCGCATCTTGCGTCTGCTGGCCACCGCGGGCCCGCAGCCGGCGGTCGACGTCCGCACTGCCCGACCGCTCAAGATCGGCTCCAGGCTGGTGGCGGCGAGCCTATCGATGATCGCCGAGCAGGCCGGATGCCGGCGCCGCGACCGGACGCACGCTTACCTCAACAATCTCAACCGGCTGGGGCTGATCTGGTTCTCGCGCGAGCGCCTCGAGGACCCCCGGCGCTACCAGGTGCTCGAGGCACAGCCGGATGTGGTGGGAGCGATACGCCAGGCCGGCCGCGCGACCACGGTCCGTCGCAGCATCCACCTGACGCCATTCGGCGAGGACTTCTGTGAGTTGTGCCTGCCGCTGGACGGCGCGGCGACATCCGGACGCCTATGACTTTTGTGCCCCCATAGGGGCCCAAGGTCATGGGCATGGCCGGCGAGGCCCGCTCAGGGCTCAGGGGGCGAGGAGCTCCTCGGCCTCGCTCCAGCGACCCGGCGGCACGCGCAAAGCGATGTCACCGCGGCCGAACTCGTCCAGCGGCCAGTCAGCGGTCAGAACCGACTCGAGCCCGCGCTCCCCAAGGTGCTGGTGCCAGGCCCGCGCCGCCTCCAGCTCGCCGAAGTCGCGGACGACCTCCCAATCGTCGAAGCGGGGGTCGCCGACGTGGAGCTCCGCGCGTCCGATGGCCCGCAGCTAGTCCGCCAGCTCGATCCGCTCGATCGTCTGCGGCTCGAGCGGGCGGTCACCGGTGCCCGTGGGGGTCGCCTCGATCGCCTCGACGGCGTCCATCCCCTCGGAGACCCGGCCGAAGACCGTGTGCTTGTCGTCGAGCCAGGGCGCGGCCTCCGTGGTGACGATGAAGAACTGCGAGCCGTTGGTATCCGGTCCGGCGTTCGCCATCGCGAGGGCGCCGCGAACCACCTTGTTGTGGTTGATCTCGTCCTCGAACGTGTATCCGGGGCCGCCGGTTCCGGTTCCCTCGGGACAGCCTCCCTGGATCATGAAATCGGGGATCACGCGATGAAAGATGAGGCCGTCGTAGTAGCCGTCCGACGCCAGCTTGCGGAAGTTGGCGACCGTCTTCGGCGCCGCCTCGTCGTGCAGCTCGACCGTCATCGGTCCGGCGCTCGTCTGGAGGGTTGCGTTCGACATGGCGCGTCCGGCACTCTAGCTTGCTATAAGAACGAGAAGAAGGCGGGGCCTTCGATCGTTCCGGCAGGAGCTGTCATCCCGTGCTGCAGGAGCTGTCACCCATGCGAACAGCGACCCTCGAACAATCGTCTAGGGACACGTCGCCGGTGTTCGTGGCTGGCGGGCACCGCCGCACTCATGCCGTGCGGCTGGCCGCGGCCAGCCTCGGTCTCCTGCTCGCGGGCTGGCTGGTGGCGCTCGCAGCGGGCCTGGCCGGGTTCTCGCCGCTTCCCGAGCTGACGCTGCCCGGCAGGGGTGGTCAGGCCGCCCCGGCGCCGCCGGAGCAGGTGGCCCCGGCGCCGCCGGAGCAGGTGGCCCCGGCGGCGGAGGAGCGCGGC
>JBBPIK010000100.1:0-6597 GCA_038040415.1 Actinomycetota bacterium | reverse complement strand
TCGTGACGCCATCGTTGGTGATCGTCGGGGCGCCGAACTTCTTGTCGAGCACCACATAGCGCCCCTTCGGGCCGAGGGTCACCTTGACCGCATTTGCGACGGCGTCAACGCCGTCCTGAAGCGCGGTCCGCGCCTCGGCCGCGTACTTGATCTCCTTGTGAGGCATCTGTCTTCGTTCCTCCTTAAATCACTGCGATCGCCCGCAAGCGGCCGATCGCCTCTCTGTCGGGATTAGAGAACCTTGGCCAGGACGTCCGACTCGCGCAGCACGAGCAGCTCGTCGCCCTCTACCTTGATCTCGGTACCGCCGTACTTGCTGTACAGGACCTCGTCGCCCTCGCTCACGTCGAGCGGGCGGCGCTCGCCGTCCTCGATCGGGCCGTCGCCAACCGCGACCACCTTGCCCTTCACGGGCTTTTCCTTGGCGGTGTCGGGAAGCAGGAGGCCGCTCGCGGTCGTCTCCTCCTCCTCAATCGCCTGGACGATCAACCGGTCGCCAAGGGGCTTTAGCTTCATTCGTTTGGTACCTCCGTCTGCAAGTGGGTTCGAGTCATCGAAAAGTGCCTTCCCTGGCACTCTACACAGGAGAGTGCCAGGTCGCAGGCTCAGTTTAGCCGGTCGCCTCGGTTTGCCAACGATCTGAGTTGGCCGGACTTAGATCGACGGTGGAGCTGCGCGCCCCGCAAAGGTGCGCTGTCCGGGGCTCCCAGGGAGGCGACTTTGGGGCGTTCATTGAACGATTTCACCCCCTATAGCGGGCAAAATCCTTCAGCCAGCGGGGATCGGCCCTTCCACGGCAAGCGAACGGCCGCCCCACCATTCCGTCCCTTCCCGCCAAACTCGGAATGGGGTGCGGCCGCCCTGCTCGCAAAACGTAGCGCGACGCTCGCTTCAATGCGCCGGTTGCGGGTCCGCAATCGCGGCTTCGTGTGCGGCCTCCGCGCCGGATCGCTGCGTTCAGTCGGCGATCAGCAGGCGACAGTCGAGCAGTCTGGCGAGGCCCTCGCCGCCGTTTCGCATCACCCAGTCGTGGTTCCACTCGAAGACCGGGCGGGCGATCGGCGACAGCAGGTTCATCCAGGCCTTGGTTGTGTGGACGTTCCACTCGTAGACGACGGCCGTCACCGAGCCGTCACGCTCGGCATCCTCCTCGAACAGGCGCCAGCGGCCCGTCCCGGTCAGCTCCCCCGTTGCCTCGCCCTCCAGCAGGTGCGGCCTGGAGACCCGCGTGGTGGTCATCTCGAAGTCGAGTGCGTAGGGGAGCTTCGAGCGCCACGTGTAGCGCCCCACCTGGCCGATGCCCATCTCGTCGCCTTCGGCCAAGACCTCGGAGGCGACCACGCCACGCCACCACTGAGGCCAGCGCTCCGCCTCCCAGATCGCGTCCCAGACCTGCTCGCGGGGCGCCTCCAGGCACCAGGTGGTGAGAAAGCTGTAGCTCTTCAACCGCCACCTCCTCGAATCATGCCTAGTTAGGCGACGGGGTCTCGCCGTTGCCGAACTGTGGGCCCACCGATTCGACCACCTGCGAGAAGCGGATCACGGTCACGGTGTCCTGGTGGGTGATGTCCCGTCCGTAGATCTGGCGCAGGAAACCGACCGTCTCGTCAAGGCGACGGAACTCGGGGTTGTCGTGCTCGATGTCACGGGGGGAGAGGTCGCGCACGCGTTTCACCTCGACGTCGTCGATCACCGCGGTGAAGATCTTCTCGCGGGGGCTGTGCTGATACCCGATCGTGATCCAGACGATCTGGCCACGCTGGTACTTGCGCGACTTGTCGCCGAGCCGGATCGTGGCCGTCTTCCGTCCGCGTTTGAGCTGATCGACGAACGCCGGCGAGAAGAAGTTGAGCGCGAACAGGCCGCCCGTCATGCGAATCGCAGCCTAACGGGATTCGTGATCGCCCTGCTATTCCGGATAGCCCTCGCTGCCGATCAGGGGTACGAAACGGCAGGGGCCGATCACCGTCCGCTCGAGCCCGTCGCCGGTCCTCGCGTCCACGTCCCCCTCGACCCGGTGGAACACCGTCAGCATGTCGGAGGCGTCGGTGGCGATCGGGATCACGAGGCGACCGCCGGGAGCGAGCTGCTCGATCAGGGTGGGAGGGGGCGAGGGTGCGGTGGCGTGAACGGCGATCGCCTCGTAAGGCGCACGGTCCGCAAGCCCCGCGCTTCCGTCCCCGACCACCACCTCGACCTTGTCGCCGACGCCGATCTCCGCGAGCAGCAGGCGGGCGGCGGCCGCTAGCTCCTCTATTCGCTCCACGGTGATGACCTCGTGGGCGAGCATCGCCAGCACGGCGGCCGAGTAGCCGGAGCCCGTGCCGATCTCGAGCACCTGCTCTGAGCCCTCCAGCGCAAGCGCCTCGCAGATCGCGGCCACGATCCATGGCTGAGAGATCGTCTGGCCATGGCCGATCGACAACGCGGAGTCTGCATAGGCGCGCCGCCGGTATCGCGCCGGGACGAAAAGCTCGCGCGGGACCGTCGTCATCGCCGCCAGCGCGCGCTCGTCGCGAATCCCACGGCGGCGGAGCTGTGACTCGACCATCTCGGCGCGCTGGGCGGCGAACTCGGCCGTGCTTGGCGTCCGCCGCATCAGAAGATGTAGGCGCGAAGCCGGCGCGGCTCGACCACGGTGACCCGGCCGCGCCCGACGCGAACCACCCCCGCGCGCTCGAGAGTGGCAAGGAAACGGCTGACGCTCTCGCGCGAGGTGCCCGCCAGTTGAGCGAGGTCGGCCTGCGTCATGCGAATCGTCACACCACTCCGCCCATCCGGTATCGCCTCCTCGGTGATCAGCTGGGCGAGCACGCCCGCGACGCGGCTGGGCACGGTCTGGAACGACTGCCGCGACACGCGCTCGTTGGTCTCCCGCAGCCGTCGCGTCAGCGCGGCGATCAGCTTCACGGAGATCTCCGAGTGCTGGGCGAGCAGACGCCGAAAGTCCGCTGCCGGGAGCGCCAGCAGCTCGGAGTCGGAGAGCGTCTCGACACTCGCCGAGCGAGCCTGGCCGTCGAGCATCGCGAGCTCCCCGAAGATGTCTCCGGGCCCCAGCGTCGCGAGCGCGATCGCTCGCCCGTCGGAGTGCTCGCGGGTCACGCGCAGGTCACCGGAGCGAACCAGGTAGCAGGCGTCACTCCGGTCCCCCTCGTGAAAGACGCGCACCCCCGCCGGGAAGGAACGGGGAATGGCCACGCGCGAGATCCGCTCCAGCTCCGCTCGAGAGAGCTCCGAGAACAGCGACACGCGCGACAGAAGCTCGACAGGATCGCCGCCGCTCATGCTTCCTTTCGCACCAGGCGATTATCCACTCTCGGGGGTCGGCTGGCCCCCTTACGCGCATTTGCGAAAGCGGGCCACGCGTTGGCCGACACTCTCGCCCTTCGTCCCGAGCGAGCGTCTGCAAAGCGGTTGGCAGACGCTCGCATCTCGCGCGAAGCGGTACTGCCCAGTGCCGAGGCTTTAGCTCACGCTCGACCTACTTCGGAAGCAGCCTTTTCAATGACTCCAACCACGGCTTCCGGCTGCGACACATAGATCGCATGGCTGCCCGCGACCTCATCAACGGTCGAACCCGCCCGCGCAGACATTGAGCGCTGGGCTGGCGGGGGGATCATCCGGTCCTCAGTCGCAACCAGGTACCAGCTTGGCTTGCTCCGCCACGCCGGCTCGCTGATTGTGCCGCCCAGGGCGTCAACACCCCACGGAACCTGTGAGTCGGCCATGAACTCTGCCTCTTCGTCACTCACGTCGGCCGCGAATGAATCATGAAACTTCTCCCGGTCGAGGGACAGGAAGCCGTTTTGCGGCGGCAGAATCGGCGGCACGGGCGCCTCGGGCGGCGGATCCGCAATGAGCGTGTTCACCGACTCGCCCTTGTCCGGCGCGAAGGCCGCGATGTAGACGAGCGCCGCAACGTTGGGATCGTTTCCAGCCTCGGTGATCACCGCTCCACCGTAGGAATGACCGACGAGAGTCACCGGCGCGTCCTGCTCGTCGATTACCTGCTTGGTCGCGGCGACATCGCCTTCGAGCGAAAGCGTCGGATTCTGGACGACGCTGACGTCGTAGCCGTCCTTCTTCAGGAGGTTGTAGACGTCCTGCCAGCCGGAGCCGTCCACGAAACCGCCGTGAACGAGAACCACCGTCCCCGCTTTTGAGCCACGTTCCATGATGCTCTCCTTCCGGGAGGTTTTAGGTGTTTCGATCCTACGTCGCCCTGGACGCGCAAGTCAACCTGCGCCCCGAAGAAATCTTCAGTCGACGTTTCCGTCCTGCGCGATGAGCGAGCGTGTGGGCGGGCGGCCGCCAGGCGCTCGCAAGGGACGAGAAGCGGTAGCGCTACGCATGGAAAGGAGCGCTCTCGAATTGGCTCTCGCTCCTCACATGGAGAACCGGCAGCGCGAGGCGCGCTGGTCCCCGAGTCGCGCGAAGGCCGGCGTCAAGCCGAGACGAACGTGTGCGCCTGATAGAGCTCCGGCTGCTCGTCGACGCCGACCTCCTGCAAGACCGGCGCCAGGATCTCGCCGAACTGGTTGCACGCCTCTTCTGACTCCCAAACGTCCACAACGCGGAAGCCGCTCTCTCCTTGCCCCGCGGCGTGGACCAGAAGCCCCGCGACAGGCCAATCCGATGGCGACTCCATGCGGCTCTTGCCGTCGGTGATTTTGCGGACGGTCTCTTCGTACTTCTCCTGGGTGAAGCTTGGGCCTTGAGTGACCAGCACGACTGCCATCGCTACCTCCTCCGTGGGGGAACGGGCGACAGCATACGACTCACACATGCTCGGGCCCCCAAGGACGGCCTCCGAGCCGTTGGCCGAAATAGCCGCTTTGGACGACGAGGAGAAGCGGAGCGCCGCGATCGGTCGCTCTCGCTTTGCGCGAAACCAATAGCGCCCGAACCTTGAGGTCCCTCACGCCAAACCGCGCACTCAGCAGTGCGATGATCATGGGCAGTGAAGATCCACGCCATCGAGACAGGGAAGGTCGCTGTCCATGAGCGCCAGCGCGAGGGTTCAGGCCCCGGTCCCTTCCGCTTCATCAACACCCTGCTCGATCGCCGTTGGACCGATCGCCTGCCGATTTATTTCTGGGTCATCGAGCACCCCGAGGGCTTGATCGTCGTCGATACAGGCGAGACGGCCCGTGTCGCGGAGGCCGGGTATTTCCCACGCTGGCACCCCTACTTTCGCTTCGGCGTACGCGAATGGGTTGAGGAGAAGGAGGAGGCGGGTCCAGCCTTGCGGCGTCTCGGCCTTGTCCCGTCCGATGTCCGCTGGGTCGTGATGACGCATCTTCACACCGATCACGCTGGGGGCCTTGGCCACTTTCCCGACAGCGAGATCCTCGTCTCCCGAGTCGAGCTGAAGAAGGCCTCCGGAACGCTCGGAAAGCTGCGCGGCTTCCTGCCACACCGCTGGCCTGAGTGGTTCCGGCCTCGGCAGGTCGACTTCCCTTCGCGTCCCTTCGGGCCGTTTCCAGAGAGCCTTGAGCTGACCGAAGCAGGTGATGTTCATCTCCTTTCCACGCCCGGCCACACCTTTGGCCACCTATCGGTCATAGTCGAGGAGGACGACGCTCTCCTTTTTCTCGCCGGCGACACCTCCTACACGGAGGAGCTGATGCTCCGCAGAGCGGTCGACGGCGTATCGCCAGACACCTCCGCCGCCGCGCTGACACTTAGGCGAATCCAGGAGCTCGCTGCACAGCGCCCGATGGTCTATCTGCCTACCCACGATCCCGCCTCGGGAGAGCGTCTTGCGACGCGGCGGACCGCGGCCGCGCCCGCCTCATAGCCGTTTCCCCGAGCGCGCGTACTTCTCGTCAAACCGTCGTGATCGCGAATACCGGTTGCTACCCCTTTGCGCGATGAGCGAGCGTGTGGGCGGGCGCCCGCCAGATGCTCGCCTAGGACGAAGAGCGGAAGCGCTGCGCTGCTCCACGGCGCTCCCGCAAAGCGCGAGAAGCAGAGCTGGCTCCCTCTCGCCCTGCCACGCGAAGCGTCCCCGTTCCGAAGAGCCCCGACTGCCAAGAGTTGGGCGGGTTCCCGTTAGGGCTGGCGCTGCCGCCCTTGCTCGTGGAGACCTCCAGCCGCTAGAAGCGTCTAGCGAAGCTCGCCGCGCCTACTCCCGCAGCCCCGCGGCTTCGAGGGCCTGAGTCCTTTCCGGGTAGAGCTCCCAGCGCACGGTCTTCCCGGCGCGGAGCGTAATCAGGTACCAGAACCTGCCCTCAACCCTCACGCCGCTCCCCTTGCCGCGTCCGTCGTAGAGGACGCTGACGAGGACGTCGTCACCCGCTTCGGTGAACTCCTCGGGCTTGTAGTCGATCTCCTCCCATGCCTCTGCCCATTCCTTCATCCAATCGAGAACCGCCTCGTGCCCCCGATACGTGCCGCCTGCCTGAATCATTCCGGAGGGCAGCCAAAGCTCGATGTCCGGGTCCCAGAAGTCGACCATGGCTTCCGGGCCTTCCTGAGCGAAGGTCTCGAAGGCCCGCCGGACGATCTCCACGTTTTCCTGCGACATCGGCTACTCCTTGAGCCCGGCGGCTTCGAGGGCCTCGTCGCGGTCGAGAAAAAGCTGGATGCGGCTCA
>JBBPIK010000157.1:0-2085 GCA_038040415.1 Actinomycetota bacterium | reverse complement strand
CGGGGTCATACAGCTCTCGCACGCCCTCCATGTCCCCGGCGTTCCAGACCTTGAAAAAGCTGCGCACGACCTCCACATTCTCCTGCGACATCGCCCGCGCAGTATCTCGTGGAGACACATCGAAAGCGCAGGAAGGCGAGCCAGAGGCGCGAATCACGACCGAAGACCAACCCCTCGAGCAAGGAGCCGAAGTGAGAAGAGCGGTGGCATTGGTGGCGACGGCGGTGGCTTTAGCAGCACTATGGGGCTGGGTGGGCGCGAGCGCCTCCCCAAAGGCGGGTGATCGCAACGAACGCAACATGCGGCTCGTGGCCATCGACGGCTTCTTTGTCGACAACGATCCGAGCGGGCAGTCGGGCGGCGATCTGTTCGGCTCTTCAGGCAATCTGCGCCACGGTGGATTCAGGTTGGGCGAGCACTCGAGTGCGTGTACCTTGGCGCCCCCGGTCGGTGCCCAATGCCAGGCGACGCTCATCTTGCGGCGTGGTCGGATTCAGCTCGCCGGCAACCTTCGGATTCAGGGGGACTCCAACCGGCTCGCAATCGTGGGCGGCACCGGCGAGTTTCGCGGCGTCCGAGGCGATGTCATCCTTCGACCAGTGGACGACCAGGGTTCGGTCCAGCACCTGCACCTGACGATTCTGCGCTAGGCGTCAGGGCACAGCGCCCCAGCAGCCGGCATCACCCGCGCAGTATCTCGCCATCGCGGGCCAGAGCGGGGTCGCGACGAGCGACGAGGAAGCTAAGCGCCGGCCCGGGCGCGAGAGCCAGCCGACCAGCGCACCGAGCACCAGTCCGACCTCGGGCGCAAGGGGAACGTCGGTGGTCACGCTGACGAGGATGCCGAGCGCCAAACCGAGCACGACGCTCAGCGCTAGCCTTGCCGTTATCGGTCCCCACGCGGCTCCCGCGCTCTGCGCCACCTTCGCGGCCCACAGCGGCAAAGTGGATTTCTCGCACTTGAGACACGTCCAGCCCCCGGTGGAGCTCTTTTCCGAAGGAACCGCGGCGTCGCAGTGCTCGCACCAGCGTCGTGCCCGCCTTGCCATGCGCCGCGACCATAAACCTTACGATGGCGGAGTCGACACCACCAGGGTCCATCTTCACGACGACCTCGTCCGCCTCGTTGCAGTCTGGGCAGAGCGGCCACTCACCCTCGTGGCTCTCCTGCAAGACGACCAGCCCGCATCGGGGACATGCCAGATAGGACTCGTCTTTCAGGGCAGCATGTCGGACACCAGGTCTGGTTACCCGCCCCCCGCTGAGG
Source organism: Actinomycetota bacterium (assembly GCA_038040415.1). Taxonomy (GTDB): domain Bacteria; phylum Actinomycetota; class Thermoleophilia; order Solirubrobacterales; family 70-9; genus AC-56. Next base: position 818 of record JBBPIK010000157.1, on the reverse strand, counting down.
ATGAAACCGGCCGCTAACCCGCCACAGAGCCCGCCCGACGGGGAGGACGGCAGGGCAAGGGGTGGACCATTCGCTCGGCCTGCGCGCTCATCTTGCTGCCCGCGAGGCCGACCGTCGGGCGCTCAATCGCGGTCTGCGACTTTGTCGGTAGCCGCGTCTGAGCACCGGTCGGGCCCAGCGCCGATACGCGAATTGAGCCAGGGAGGCCGGACGTCGACGGTAGGCCCGAAATCGAAGGTGCTCGCGCTCACTGGTCGCGAAGGCCAGCTTGTATTCCTCCCTGCCTCCGAGCAGCTCCACGGCTTCGAGGCCCAGCTCGAAGGAGCGCTCGACCTCCCAGAGGAGCAGCACCAGGCCGGGGGACAGGCGTCTGAAGCTCTCGTCGTAGGCGCACTTCAGCGTCCAGAGGCGCCTTGAATGCAAGAGGCAGAAGTCGAACGCGGCCAGCTCGCCGTCGAGAGCGATCGTCGACAGCCGAAACTCCCCGAGCCGGTGATAGGCGCGGGCCACCGAGCGGTAGAAGCTGGCGGTCTCTGAGGCCGAGTCGATCGCCGTCCCGGCCGTGCCCTTCCAGCCCGCGGCCTCGAGCGCGAAGGCGCGGTCGAGCTCCGAGTCGAGGTTCTTGGGAACCTCGAGGAGGGCGACCTCTGCCTCGTGGTCGCGCCGCATCCTGCGGCCGAGCTTGGCGAGCTTGCCGAAGCGGGTCGGATGGAGTCGCATATAGGCACCGAAGTCGGCGTGCAGGTCGATGATGGGAGACGTGTGGAGTGACTCCACCAGGGCAACGCGCCCGGCGCCGCGGGAGTCCCTCGCGAGGG
>JBBPIK010000099.1:3372-6734 GCA_038040415.1 Actinomycetota bacterium | reverse complement strand
AGCGTCCCTGGCGTCCGCCGCCGCGGCGCACGGTCGCTATATGTTCAAGTGGTGGGCAAGCCGGTACGCATGCCCGAGCTGGTTGAGTTGCGAGCGCTCTGCGCTGCGGTGGATCTGGGGAGCATCGGGCGGGCAGCGCGCCTCCTGCGGGTCAGCCAGCCGGCGCTCTCCAAGCGACTGCGTGCTCTTGAGGCGCTGGCCGGTTCGCGCCTTCTCGAGCGCTCGTCGCGGGGCGTATCCCCAACGCAGGCGGGCACGGAGCTGTACATGGCGGCCCGAAAGGTGCTCGCCGAGGCGGAGGCCGTGGAGGCCCTGATGAGCGGGCTCACGGGCGACCAGGCGCCGGTGCGGCTCGCGGTGAGCCCGACAATGGCCGAGTTCGTGCTCCCGCGATTCCTGGTGGACTTCGAGCGAGAGCACGAGCACCACCTGTCGGTGGGGCTCGTGATCGCCAACTCGGCGTCTGTGTGGGCGCTGGTGGGCGAGGGCCGCGCCGACCTGGGCTTGGCCGCCGAGGATCCCTCGGCCGACGGGCCGGCGTTGGTCGAGATGCGGTTCTGCGAGGACGAGGTGGTCGTCGGCGCGCCCGAGGCCCATCCTTGGGCGATGGCGGACGAGGTTGCCCTGGACGACTTCGTCCGCACCCCAATCATCATGCGCGACCCGGGTGCCAACAGCCGGATCGTCGTGGACGCTGCGCTCAAGGCGCTGGGACTCTCGCTGGCTCGCCCTCTGGCCGAGATCGGCAGCACGACGGCGGCCAAGGCCACCGCCGTCTCCAAGCGAGTGCCCGTGCTGCTATCGCTCCGTGCCCTGGAGGCGTCGAGCGAGCGGCTCGTCGTTCGCCGCGTTGGCGGCCTCCGTTTCCTCCGTCGCTTTGTGCTCCTGCACGCCGGCGAGGCGAGCCCCCCCTCTGTGGCGCGCGCCCTGTATCGGTTCCTGCGCGAGGCCGCACGTCAGAGTCCATAACCAGTGGTTATGCCCCCTAAATCGGTCGGGGCCTACCGCCGCGGCCGGGCGGGCTCTACAGTCGAGCCCAGCGATGAGAGGAAGGAAGAAAAGGAGATGAGCCACAGATTGCTTGCAACGGCGGCGCTTGCCTTGCTGACCGGGGTGATCGCGACGGGTTGCGGGGGTGGCGACAACACCACCACGACCCAGGCTCAGACAACCGGCGAGGGCGCGCCCAAGGGCGAGGCCCTCGAGATCAAGATGGGCGACTACTTCTTCGACCCGAAGGACGCGAGTGCCAAGGCCGGCTCGGTAACGATCAGCGCCCCCAACGACGGCAAGCTGGTGCACGAACTGGTCCTGGCCAAGACAAACCAAGGTCCGACAAGTCTGCCAACGACATCCGACGGGGAAGTGGACGAAGCGAAGCTCGAGTCACGAGGAGAGGTCGCCGGGGAGATCGCCGACGTCGCGGCCGGGGACACGAAGCAAGGCACCCTCAAGCTAACTCCTGGCAAGTACGTGATGTTCTGCAACCTCCCCGGACACTACGCCCAGGGGATGTACGGGGCGCTCACCGTCAAGAAGTGAGGAGTGCGTCGAATTGAGCAGTCCGCCCCGCCGTTTGCGCTGAGGCGGCCCGTGGTTCTCTGGCACAGGTTCGCGGGTAGTGTTTTTGCCTTGCGCGCCTGTACGTACCCCGCGCGATACATCAAACAACCGGGAGGAAAAATTCAATGCGAAGAGGATTCGTTCTTGGCGGCGTAGTAGCCGGAGTCATCCTGATCTTGCTTGGGGTGGGCTCAATTGTCGTCGGGGCCAGCGGGCGGTCTGAGGTGCAGGACAGGATTGCCGACGAGCAGATCGTGGGTACACCGGACATGACGCCTGATGCCACGCAGGCGGCTGTCGAGGAGACCGGGCTCACCGACGTCGAGGTCCCCGACTGCTCGGTGGCCGACGAGGAAGTCGACACCGGCTCAGAGGCAAAGTGCTTCGCGAGCTATATGCGCATCCATGCGCTCGAGTCGTCGGGCGGTCAGGTCTACGCGGAGATGCCGCGTGCGGTGTACGAGAAGACCGGGAAGCCGGTTCCCGAGGACAAGGCTGCGGCCGCACTCGAGAATGGAACGGCGATCGACAACCCGGAGCGACAGGCCTGGGTGACCGAGACGGCACTATCGACAGCGCTGAATACGTCCTACTTCGCCGAGCAGGTGTCGGACTTCTCGATCGCCATGGGGATCGCCTTGGCTCTGATCGGGATTGGGCTCCTGGTTCTGACCTTCGGGGCCCTGCGGCCTCAGCTCGCACCACGGGAGAGGGTTTAAGCCCACGCGTGTGGCGCTAGCCTCGCTAGCCGGTGCTCCGTGAGTTTGGCGTCACCCCGCGGGGCATGACGGCGGACGAGTTCGCCGAGGTCGAGGCGAGGGCGATCCTGGAGGCGCAGTTCGAAATGCCCTCTCGCCGCCCGAAACGCGGAACCGGGTGAGGATGCAGCTGCGAGTCGCAGGACGGTAGGGCTGCTGCGCCAGGCCAAGGAGCAGCGCCATCAGCGCCAGGAGGTAGGGCGTCTAAGCTGCGACAAGCGAACCGAAGGGAATGCCAGTGAGCACATTCACCGTGGGGGTGATCATCGTCTTCATCCTCGTCGTGCTCCCGATCCTGTATTGGATCGGGCTCGGGCTGATCCGTCGCCTGGGGCGAAGGGCGTGAGCGCCCACGCCTAGACGCCGTCGAGGGGTCAGACGCTCGCGCTCAAGGGGACGACCAAGCCCTTGGCCAGGAGCTCCGCGGCGGCGCCGTCTCGACCCGAACCCGGGCGTCGACAGCTATCACGCCGTCCGCGGAGGCCATCACAGGGTTGAGGTCGAGTTCGGCGATCTCCTGATGGGCCTCGACCATCGCGCTAATTCTCAGCAGCAGCTCCCGCAACCGACCCAGATCGACCTCGTCTAATTCGCGATCGCGACGTCGATCGCCACCTAGCGAGCCGTCTCCGCCTCCAGCAGCGCCTCGATGTGCTCGAAGTACTCCAGCAGGCGGTCGATCTGAAGGAACTCGTCGATCACCCGCTGGTGGGCCGCACGGCCGATCCGCTCCGCGCGCTCCGGATCCGCCAGCAGGCTGTCGATCGCGGTGCCGACCGCCGCGAGGTCGCGGGGATCGTCCACCAACAGTCCGCTCTCGCCGTCGACGATCTGATCCTGGATTCCGCCGACTTCCCCGGCCACCACCGGCTTCTGCTTCCACATCGCCTCGGCGACGGTGAGTCCAAATCCCTCGGCGATGCTCTTCTGGACAACGACGTTCGCGCGGCGCTGCAGCGCGTTGACCATCGCCGCGTTCTCGTCGATGTCGTCCATCGGCAGGCTGACCAGGTGGACCCGCCCGCGAGTGTCATCGGGCAT
>JBBPIK010000099.1:0-3272 GCA_038040415.1 Actinomycetota bacterium | reverse complement strand
GGGCCGAGGCCGATCGTGCCCAACACCGAGGCAACGGTCTCAGCGTCCATGTCCTGGTTCTTGGGAGAGAAAGCGTCGATCGTCGGCGGGATGATCCAGATCCGCTGTCCTTCCAGCCCGTCCCAGACAAAGCGCTGGCGCGAGAAGACCAGCGCGTCTGCCCCGTCCAGCTCGGGGCGCAGAAAGTCCCACGCTCCCCGCACCAGATCATTCGGCCGGTCCACCCCGACATGGCAGCGCCAGACGACCGACGCCCCAACCTCGTGCACCGGCCTCACCATTCCGGCGGTCTGCGGGTCGTGCAGGAACACGACGTCGCCGCGACGTACTAGGTGGGCCACCTCCCCTGTGGCGTCGGCCAGGGTCGACCGGTAGATCCGCCGCTCCGCCCCCCCCAGCGCTCCTCCATCACCGGGATCGCCGTGCAGGTTGTTGTGTAGGCGCTTGGTGAGCTCGAAGAACCGCGAATCCCCACCCACCACCATCCAGCGAACGTCGACCCCGGCTCCGCGCACGTATGCGAGGTAGGAGCGGAGCATCTCGGCTACGCCCCCGCCGCGCGCAGTCGAGTTGAAGTGCCAGACGACCCTGCCCTCCAGCTGCGATCGCGCCCGCGCGATGACCGGATCGAGCGCTTCGAAACTGTCACCGATCAACTTCCGGAAGCGCTCCGGGCGCACGGTGTTCAGGCCGACCTCGCTCAAGCCCACGGTCAGCCGCTCCAGCGCTCGTACAGCACTACTGACATCAGTCCCCCTTCAGGTGGTATTCGAATCGTGGGCAGGCCGAGGACAGTGCCCGCGGCCAAGATCGGTGTCTCATCCAATCGCGGCCCTGGCCGCGGCGACCCGCGCAATCGGCACCCGGTACGGGGAGCAGCTCACGTAGTCGAGGCCGGCGGCGTGGAAGAACTCGATGCTGGTCGGATCCCCGCCGTGCTCGCCGCAGATTCCAAGTTTCAGCCCAGGCTTCGTCGCGCGGCCGCGCTGGGCGGCCATCTCGAGCAGCTCCCCCACCCCCTCAGTGTCGATCGTCTCGAACGGGCTTCGCGCGACCAGCCCCTGGGATAGGTACTGGGGCAAAAAACCACGCTCGGCATCGTCTCGAGAGAAACCGAGGGCCGTCTGGGTAAGGTCGTTCGTGCCGAAGCTGAAGAACTCGGCATGCGCCGCGATCGCGCCAGCGACCAGGCAGGCCCTGGGAAGCTCGATCATGGTCCCTGTCTCGACCTCGATGAGGCCCCCCTGGTTCTCGAGCGTGCTCTGAACCGCGCTTCCAACCAGTTCGCGCAATGCGACGAGCTCGCTCTCGTATGCGATCAGCGGCAGCATGATCTCGACCTCCGGCGGGTCGCCCCCGGCGGAAACCTCGAGCGCGGCCTCAACCACCGCTCGCGTCTGCATCTCGTAGACGTCTGGCAGCAGCAGGCCCAGCCGGGCGCCGCGAGTTCCCAGCATCGGATTCGTTTCTTCGAGGTCGCGGGCGATCTTCAGCCTGGTCCGAGCGCCCTCTACCGCGTTCGCATCGTCGGCGCGCTCGGCCTCGGCGAGGTCGCGCTCGAAGCTCGCCACCTCGATGAACTCGTGGATCGGCGGATCCAGCAGCCGGATGGTCACCGGCAGCCCGCGCATGGCGCGAAAGATCTCGACGAAGTCCCCTCGCTGAAGGTCGCCCAGCCGCTCAAGCGCTCGGGCGAACTTCTGGGTGGCGTCACCCTGGGTACCCGAATCCTCGGCCTCGCGCTCCCGTCGCGCCAGCTCGCCGGCGATGAACATTTCGCGGACGAGCTCCTCGCGATCGGGGCCGAAGAACATGTGCTCGGTCCGGCAGAGGCCGATGCCCTCGGCCCCCAGCTCTCGGGCCCGCGCGGCGTCCTCGCCGCTGTCGGCGTTGGCCCGAACCCCAAGGCGTCGCAGCTCATCCGACCATGCCAGGACCTTGGCGAACGCCTCACCGACCTGCGGCGGGATGAGCCGCACCTCGTCCGCGGTTACCACCCCCGAGTAGCCGTCGATCGCGATCACGTCGCCGCTCTGCAGCACCCGATCGCCGATTCGCAGCGATGCACGATCGGGATCGATCTCCAAAGCGGTCGCGCCGCAGACGCAGGGTCGCCCCATGCCCCGGGCGACTATCGCCGCATGGGAGGACTTCCCGCCCAGAGCGGTGAGGATCCCCCGCGCGGCATGGAAGCCGCCGACGTCGTCAGCCGAGGTGAAGTGCCGGACGAGGATCACGTCCTCTCCCGCCGCCGCCTGGGCCTCCGCTTCGCCGGCGCTGAGGACGATCCGGCCCTTTGCCGCGCCGGGAGAGGCTGGTACGCCACGGGTCAGCTCTTCGGGGCTGTCCGCCGGATCAAACGACGGGTGCAGGAGTGCCCCTAGCGAATCCGGATCGATCCGTCGCAGGGCCTCCTCACGCTCAAGCATCCCCTCGGCAACAGCATCGGCCGCAAAACGGACCGCGGCGAGGGCGTGCCGCTTGGCGCTTCGCGTCTGGAGGATGAAGAGGCGTCCCTCCTCGACCGTGTACTCGACATCCTGGATGTCGCGGTAGTGACGCTCCAGCCTGGACAGGCTCTCGAGCAGCTCGGCGTGGATCTCGGGCATCCGCCGCGCCAAGCCATCGAGGTCCTCGGTGTTGCGGACTCCCGCCACTACGTCCTCGCCCTGCGCGTTGAGAAGGAAGTCACCGTCCGCCCGAGGACTTCCGTCGCTCGGGTCGCGGGTGAATGCCACGCCGGCTCCTGAGTTCTCGCCAAGGTTCCCGAAGACCATCCGCTGGACAGTGACCGCCGTGCCAAGGTCATCGGGGATGCCGTTGAGCCGACGGTAGGTGATGGCGCGCTCGTTATTCCAGGACTCGAACACGGCTTGAACCGCCAAACGAAGCTGGTCCTGCGGATCCTCGGGAAAGGCCTCCCCAGTGTGGCTAATGTAAATGCCGAGGAAGCGCTCGACCAAAGCCTGCACCGCGGTCTCGTCGAGGTCGCTGTCGTGGACGACATCCGCCGCCTGTCGCGCCTCGGTAAGGGCAGTCTCGAACGACACAGCGTCCACTCCCCTGGCCACCTCGGAGAACATCTGCACGAGGCGCCGGCGGGAGTCCCAAGCAAAGCGGCCGTGGCCGGTGCGCCGGGTGAGACCTTCCACCGAGGACTCGGTCAACCCGAGGTTCAGGATCGTGTCGAGCATGCCGGGCATCGATACCGGGGCGCCCGACCGCACGGAGAGCAGCAGCGGGTCTTCGGGATCGCCGAAGCGCTTGTCGTT
>JBBPIK010000098.1:1876-6745 GCA_038040415.1 Actinomycetota bacterium | reverse complement strand
CCCCTCGACCTTGGGGACCATGATCACCTCGAGCTTGTCCCCGATCTCGGTCACCAGCCGCAGCAGGTCGTCAAGCACCCAGGGGCTCTCCAGCGAGTTGACGCGGGTCCAGAGCGCCGTGTCGCCGAATTCTGTCGCCTTCGCAACCTCGATCAGCCCCTCCCGGGCCGCCTCCTTGCGGTCCGCCGCGATCGCGTCCTCCAGGTTGCCGAGCAGGATGTCCGCCTGCGTGGCCATCTCCGGCACCTTGGCCGCCATCTTCTCGTTCGAGGGGTCGAAGAAGTGGATCATCCGCGAGGGCGTGACCGGGATCTCGGCCGGCGGCTGGGGGGCGCCGATGGCGAGCGGATGTCCGAATTGGCGAGGGTTTCTCATGGCTGGCTCCTGGAGTCAAGCCTAGCTGGGCGCGCGGAGCGGACGCTAGCCTCCCTCGGCGTGGAGATCGAGATTCGCGCCGCCCGGCCAGGCGAGGAGGAGTCGCTTCTGAGGGTCTGGGAATGGCTCTTCGAGCCGCCGGGCTGGCGCCCGGAGGCCTGGGAGGAGCGGCGCGCCACACTGGCCCTGCGGGAGGCGATCGACTCGCCCGATTCGATCGTCCTGCTGGCGATTGCCGACGGCGACAGGGTGGTCGGCGTCTGCACGGCCTACCGCACGATCCACGCGATCCGCTTCGGCCCCCGTGCCTGGGTCGAGGAGCTGGCGGTGCACCCCGAGATGCGCTCGCAGGGGATCGGCTCCCGCCTTTTGGCGGCGGCCAGGGACTGGGCGCGGAAGCGCGGCGCCTCCCACCTGAAGCTGGACAGCGCGCTGGCCCGCACCGAAGCGCACCGCTTCTACGAGGGCGAGGGACCGAGCGGCCGCTCCTACAGCTACGTCTGGGAGCTCTGAGGGTCGAGCCCCGCGGCCCGAAGTGCAGCCTGCCGGTCGAGGTGGAACTCGACTCGGCGGAGCCGTTCGTCCACCACCGTCCAAACGGCCGCCCCGGGAGCGTTGACCTCGACGCCCCCTGTCCTGGTCTTTCCGACCATGGTCACCAGGCTGACCACGCGGTCCCCAGCGTCGATTATCTCCTCGAGGTCGATCCGGTACCCCTCGAAGGGACTTGTCCAGTCGATCCACGCCTCGCGGAACCCATCGGCGCCCGAGAACTCGAGCCTCGTGCCCTGATACGCCGGGCCGACCATCACCACCTCGAAGTCCGGAACCGCCAGCTCCATGAAGGCTCGCTGGACGCGCGCCTCCCGCTGATCGTCGCCGATCGCAGCGACCACGTCGTCCATGCCCAGGGCATCCTGGAGCCGCTCCACGACGCTCACCGCCTCGGCGGACATGAGGTCCAATTATGCTTGGCCACCGACCAACCTGACGATCCATGGCCGTAGCCGCCGACACCTACACGCAGAAAACCGACGAGCAACGAGCGATCACCGAGATGGTGCGCCAGTTCGCCGACAACGAGATCCTCCCGGTGGCCCAGGAATACGACCACGAGGACAAGTTTCCGAAGCCGATAGTCGAGCAGATGAAGGAGCTCGGCCTGTTCGGGGTCACGATCCCCGAGGAGTACGGCGGCATGGGCTTGGACCTGACCACCTACGCGATGATCGTGGAGGAGCTGTCGCGGGGCTGGATCTCGATCTCCGGGGTCGTCAACACCCACTTCATCGGCTCCTACCTGCTGATCAAGTTCGGCACCGAGGAGCAGAAGGACCATTTCCTGCCGAAGATGGCGACCGGTGAGATCCGCGCCGCCTTCTCGCTCTCCGAGCCGGAGGTCGGCTCCGACGTGCAGGGAATCAAGTCGACCGCGACCAAGGCGGACGACGGCCACTGGGAGCTGAACGGCCAGAAGATGTGGGTGACCAACGGCCTGCTCTCGGGGGTGGTGTTCGTGCTCGTCAAGACCGATCCCAAGGCCGACCCTCCGTACCGGGGCATGACCTGCTTCATCTGCGAGAAGGAGCCCGGCGCCGAGCAGGTCCCGGGCCTGACGATTCCGCCGAAGATCAAGAAGATGGGCTACAAGGGCGTGGAGTCAACCGAGCTGGTCTTCGACGGCTTCAAGGTCGCCGACGATCGCGTGCTCGGCGGCCCTGACGGGCTCGGCGAGGGATTTCGCCAGATGATGGACGCGCTCGAAGTCGGCCGGGTAAACGTCGCCGCCCGCGGGGTGGGGGTCGCTCAGCGCGCGCTCGAGCTGGCGCTGCGCTACAGCCAGGAGCGCAAGACCTTCGGCAAGCCGATCGCCCAGCACCAGGCGATCACCTTCAAGCTGGCGGAGATGGCGACGCGGGTTGAGGCGGCACGCCTGCTGACGCTGAAGGCAGCGCGCCTCAAGGACGCCGGCGAGCGCTCCGACCTGGAGGCCGGAATGGCGAAGCTGTTCGCCTCCGAGGCGGCGCACTCCAACGCGGAGGAGTCGTTGCGCATCCACGGCGGCTACGGATACTCGAAGGAGTACGAGATCGAGCGCATCTATCGCGACGCGCCGCTGCTGCTGATCGGCGAGGGGACATCCGAGATCCAGAAGATGGTGATCGGGAAGAAGCTGCTCGAGCGACACAAGATTTGATGGCGCAGGGCGCTCGCGAGCTGATCTCGATCGCGTACCGGAAGATCACCGTCGAGGTTCCGGCGCTGGCGAAGCTGAAGCTCGTCTTCCGACTCGAGCTGCGCGGGCGCGGCGACGTCCAGGTGTACCGCGTCCGGGTGCCTGGGCCGGAGATCAGCAAGGCCGAGCCCCAGGATGCGCGAGTCCAGGTCTCGATTTCCCGCTCCCACTTCAACAAGCTGGTCGCCGACGGCAAGATCGGGCACTGGCGAGATGCCTACGAGCACGGCGAGATCAAGGCAACGGGCGACCCCAACGTCCTCAAGCTCATCGGCCAGGTGGTCGAGCGACACATGGCGCGCACGCGGCTGAAAAAGACGCATTAGCGGCCCACTAGGATCGAAGCATGAGCGACACCGAGACCCACGAGCTGATCACCGACCAGGCCGGCCGCGAGGCTTCGGGCGCCCACCGCTACGGGCGCTACCTGGAGGAATTCGAAGTCGGCGCCGTCTACAAGCACTGGCCGGCGAAGACGGTCACCGAGGGCGACGACCACCTGTTCTGCCTCCTGACCATGAACCACCATCCGCTGCACGTCAACGACCTCTACGCGTCGCAGTCCCAGCAGGGGCGTAACGTGGTCGTCGGGTCTCTTGTCTATTCGCTGGCGCTCGGGATGTCGGTGAGCGACGTCTCCGGCAAGGCGATCGCCAACCTGGCGACCGAGGAGCTCAGCCACCCGGCGCCGGTCTTCCACGGCGACACCCTGTTCGCCGAGTCCGAGGTGCTCGACGTGCGAGCCTCGGAGTCGAAGCCCGATCGGGGAATCGTCAAGGTCCATACCCGCGTCTACAAGCAGGACGGAACCCTGGTCGCCGAGTTCAAGCGGGCGGTCTTGGTACCGCGGAGCCCCGAGGCGATCGAGGGTGGGGCCTCCGGGGTGGAGGGCCCGACCGAGTAGCCCGGGGCCTCCTGCCCCAAGCGCACGACCGCTGATGTGGGCTGAACTGATCCGTGATCGCGGCGGCACGCCGGTCGACTCGCTCGCCGAGGCCGACGGCGCAAAGCTGGCCGGCGCTCGCTTCATTGCGGTGCTGAGACGCGACGACGGCGTCCTGCCGGGCGTCGCCGCGCTCGACCCGGCGCAGGCCGTCGCCCACCTGACCCTCGCCGACACAGGGCCGCTGGTCACGCGCGCCGCCGGCGCCAACCGCTTCCTTGCGCGCCTTCAGGCGAGCCAGGTGGAGCCGTACCTGCTGAAGGCGGGTCGTGTCGGCGGCACCGACCCGGAGGCCTCGATCGAGGTCAAGGAGGAGCATGTGGCGGCGATCCTCAACGCGGTGCTCACCGGCGCCGTCGAGTGGGAGCGGGACCCCGACTTCGGCTACCGCGTGGCCGCCGAAGTGCCGGGGATCGAGGGCAGTGACCGCTTCCTGCTCATCCCCCGCTTCCTCTATGCGCGTACCGAGCGCGTCTACGAGTACGCGGCGCTGGTTCCGGAGCTGAAGCGTGAACGGGTCGCGCAGCTCGAGGCGCTGGACGGCCTCGACCCCGCCATCGTTGACGCGGTTCGCTAGCGGGGGCTGAGTTGCGCTCCGATATGAATCGCAAGTCTGCCCGCGCGGCGAGTTAGATCAGCGCGGCCACTGCCTCGAGCGCTCCGTCGAAGTCGGTCCCGGGCACCCCGCCCACGCACGGCGAGATCGCGCCGGCCTCCAGGTAGCGCTCCACCGCGGCCTTGACCTCCTCGGCCGGCCCGATGCCGGCGAGCGCGCCGAGCATCCGGTCCGACAGCCCGGCCTTGGCGCGTTCGACCTCGCCGGCCTGCATCCCCTCGTCGAAGGCCGCGATCTCGGCTCCGAAGCCGGAACGCTCCAGCATCGCGCGGTAGAAGGGGAGGGAGGCGTAGGTGACCAGGTCCTGACGCATGGTGGCGCGGGCTGCGTCCGGGTCGTCGGTGAGCGCCACAGGCACGGCCGCCACGACGTCGAAGCCGTCGAGCGGCTTGCCCACCCGCTCGCGACCCGCCGTCACCTCAGGGACAACGACATCGCGGATGTAGTCGGGATTGCAGAGCCAGAGCATCACCCCGTCCGCGATCTCGCCGGCGAGGCGGAGCATGTTGGGCGAGAGCGCGGCGACGTAGATCGGCAGCTCGGGCCGCGGCTCAACGCCCATGAACTGAAAGCTGGTGTTGAAGAACTCGCCCTGCGGCGGCGCCTCGCCGCGCAGGATGGCGCGCACGATGCCCGCGTACTCGCGCATCTGGGTCACCGGCTTGGAGATCTTGGCGCCGTACCAGTGCTCGACCGTGA
>JBBPIK010000098.1:0-1776 GCA_038040415.1 Actinomycetota bacterium | reverse complement strand
CGCATCTGGGTCACCGGCTTGGAGATCTTGGCGCCGTACCAGTGCTCGACCGTGACCTGGTGGGAGACGCCCAGCCCAAGGACCATGCGGCCGCCCGAGAGCTCGTCGATGGTCGCCGCCGCCTGCGCCATCGCCACCGGCGTCCGGGCGAAGATCGGCACCACGCCGGTGCCGAGCCGGATCCGCTCGCTCACCGAGGAGTACGCCATCAGCAGGCTCAGCGCGTCGCGGCCCGCGATCTGCGTGGTGTAGACGGCGTCGAAGCCCAGGCCGTCGGCTCGCCGTACCCGGTCGAGCGCCGAGTCGGCCGACTTCCCGGCGGAGATGAAGGCACCGATGCCCGGCATGCGGTCGGACTTATATCGTCGCTCGATCGCGCGCGTGCCGCAGACCGTCATCCAGGCCTCGACCCTCCCCGCCGCCGCGGAGGCCGTCTGGGCGCGGGCGGTGACGCCCGAGGGCATCAACGACGAGCTCCGGCCCCTGTTGCGGATGACGATGCCCCCCTCGCTGCGCGGTATGAGCATCTCCGAGGCCCCGCTCGGCGAGCGCCTGGGGCGGAGCTGGATCCTGCTCTTCGGGCTGCTGCCGGTCGACTACGACGACCTCGGGCTTGCCGAGCGGGGCCCGGGCTTCCGTTTCCTGGAGCGCTCGACGATGTTGAGCATGAGCTCTTGGGAGCACGAGCGAACGGTGAGGCCGGCGGGGGAGGGTTGCGAGGTCACAGACCGGCTCGCCTTCCAGCTCCGCCGGCCGCTCGCCGCGGTTCCCGGGTCTGCCCGGCTCGCGGCTGCGATCGTCGCCCGCCTTTTCGCCCACCGCCACAGCCGGTTGGCGAGCCATTGGGGCGGTGCTAGTGGGCCTCGTCGGCGGCGTGCGCGGGCGGGCGCGACTCCTCCGCCAGCGACGTGATCTCGAGCGTCCCGCGGGCCGAGCCCTCGAGCACCTCGATGGCCTCCTCCTCGGTGCGCGCGTAGAGCTCGACCAGCAGGTGAACCACGATCCGCTCTTGGTCGTGCTTGTGGAAGCGAACGTGGGTGAAGAACTCGCGTGTGCCCGACTCGCCCAGCGAGCCGAAGGTGAGGCTGTCGGCCGCTTCTGGGCCGGAGCAGGTCTCGATCTGGTCCTGGTCCACGGCCACCGTGCACGAGGCGACGAACGGCTTGCCGGCGACCATGCGCTCCCACCGGTCCTCGACCGGGACGACCCGCCCGTCCTCGACCGTCAGGTGGGGTTGGTCGTGCATGCAGTCCAGGCACTGGACCACGGCCTCCTGGATCTCCTCGACCCGGTCGGCCGCCTCGCCGCTCTCGGGGTCGACCTTGAGGATGGCGTCGTAATGAACCTGGGCCTCGAGCCGCTGTGACCAGCAGCGGTAGCAGCGAAGCCATGCGCTCTGGTCGCCGGAGAAGCCGTCGTTCATGCCCATTCAGCGTAGCTCGCCGGGCATCGCGCGACTAGGCGGCGGCTCCGGCATTCGGGATCAGGCGGGCTGGGACGTCGCCGCTTCGGCCCGCTCGCTTACGAGCTCCGCGATCTCGCCCATGATCCGGTTGAGGTCGAAGTCCTTGGAGGTGTAGACCCGAGCCACGCCCGCCTCCACCAGCAGCGCCTCGGCATCGGCGGTGGGGATGATGCCGCCGACGACGACAGGGACGTCCAGGCCGTGTTCACGCAGAAGCCGCACGGTCTCGGGGATCAGCTCGCGGTGGGAGCCGGACAGGATCGAGAGGCCGACCACGTCGACGTCCTCGTCGCGCGCCGAGGCGGCGATCT
>JBBPIK010000018.1:29314-42249 GCA_038040415.1 Actinomycetota bacterium | reverse complement strand
CTGCTCGGCGACCTTCGGGCCGAGCTCCTTGGTGGTTGTCGCGGGGGTGGCCATCTCAGGCATCCTAGATCGAGAACTGAGCCCGCCGGTAGCGGCCGGGCTAGACGGTTGCCGCCTGCTCGACGGCGTCCTCGCGAACCTGGAACGAGGACCCGCACCCGCAGGCCGCGACGACGTTCGGGTTGTTGACCGCGAACCCGGCGCCCTGGAGGCCGTCCACGTAGTCGACCTCCGAGCCGAGCACGAACTGCATGCCCGTCTTGTCGACGACGACGGCGACGCCATTCTGCTCGAACACGTGGTCGTCATCGCGCCGCTTGTCAAACGCCAGCGCGTACTGGAACCCGGAGCAGCCGCCGCCGCGAACCGCGACGCGCAGCGCCTGGTCCGAGGCGTCCTCCTGCGACGCGAGCAGCTCCTTGATCTTCGCCTCTGCCCCGTCGGTAAGGGTTATCGCCGCGTTGGGGGTATCCATCCCGACGAATTGTAGAGGGGCTAGCGGTCTACCTAGACGTGGTCGCAAGCGGGAGCATCACATCCCGCCCCCGGACCCCGACAAGCGGACGTTCCGGCTGCTGGCGCCCTTAGGGGCGTATCTCGGCATCGCGCCGGCGATTGCCTCAAGCGCAGAGGAAACTGCCTCAACCCGGTCGAAATCGTCGGGCTATGGGCGTCCTCAACAGCCTCGAGTTCGGCTCGCGATCAAGCACCCGAACGAATCGCAGGCTCGGGCCACTGGCGATCGCTTGCTTGGCGACGCTGGCGACCGCGGCGGGGGCCGCACTAGCGGGCAGCGGCGCGAGCGGCGCTGTTCCCGAGGTGGCGGGAGTGCAAACGCAGGCGGCGGGCCCCTTCCGCTACCTCAGCGACACGGCGGTCGCATCCTCGATGGGCGACGGGAGCGTGGCGGTCGCGTGTCCGAACGGCTATCGGGTCACGGGCGGCGGCGGGAGGATCGACGGCCCGGCCGGCGATGTTCTGATGACGTCGCACGGAGCGCCAGCGTAGAAAGCAACCAAGCGTGAAGGTGAGCGACCGGACTCGAACCGGCCACCACCTGGACCCCAATCTGGAGGCCGCTGGGACGGCTGACCTCAGATCCCGCTCGCGCAAGCGGTTTCACGTCAGCGGAGGTCATCCCGCTCTCGCTCGGCGGGCTAACCTAGGGCACCAACCACGTAGGAGGGGCCCATGGCCAGAAAGGAAGTGCACACCGTCAAGACGCCCAAGGGCTGGGCGAACAAGCTCCCCGGCGGAAAAGTGCTCAGCAACCATCGCATCAAGGCGACCGCCGAGAAATCGGGGCGCAGTCAAGCGAAGGCGCGTAAGGCAGAGCATGTGATCCACAAAGTCGATGGCACTATCGGCGAGAAGAACAGCTACGGCAGCGACCCGCGCCGCAGCAAGGGCTAGCGAATTCGACGGCTCGCCCGTGCGGCACATTAGGGACGGACTCGCGGGCAGATCACGTCAACGCGCGCGGTCTGCGTAGGGTGCCGTCTCCCACCTGCTTCGCAGAAGTTGGACCCCAATTGGACCCCGCGCCCTAGTGTTGAGCACTCCCTTCGACGCACGAAACCGCTGCATTTGCGGCGGTTTCGTTCAGTCGGGGCGGTCGGATTTGAACCGACGACCTTTCGGCCCCCAGCCGAACGCGCTACCAAGCTGCGCCACGCCCCGATTGCGAACGGCCCTCGGCCATCCTCGGCCGAATGATGCCCTATCGGGCCTCGGCCAGTCGTTGCAAGGCGTTCGTTGAAGCATTGGCCCCCTCATAGGGGGTGAAAGTCTTCAACGAAGGGAGATATGAACCAGAGCGGGCGACGGGACTCGAACCCGTGCCGAGACCTTGGAAGGGTCTAGTGCAACCGCTACACCACGCCCGCGTACCGGCCCTCGATTATAGGTTCGCTCCCGCCGGCCTTTGGCGAACGCCCCGGAGGCGGCTAGCGCTTCCGCATCCCGAAGTCGGTCGTGATCGTGCTGCCGCTGGCGCCCGGATTCGGGGGGGTGCCGCGGGAGAAGCCGATCCCGATCTCGCGGAAGTCGGGGTTCAGGATGTTGTGGCGGTGGCCGGGGCTGCGCATCCAGGCGCGAACGATCGCCCTCGGCGTCCCCAGGTGGCTGCCGCCCCAGGCGATGTTCTCGCCGTAGGACCAACGTTGCAGGCCGTTGTGGATGTAGTTGACCCTCTTGAGGCGGGAGAGCACCGACGGCTCCCCGGGGCACTCGTGCGCGAAGCACCCGTGGTTCTGCATGTGCCTGGTGTGCTTCTGCGCCGCCTTCTTCAGCGCCCCGCTCCTCCGCAGGCTGCGGAGGCCGTGGCTCTCGCGCTTTCGGTTGAGCAGGCAGCGCACCGCGCTACGCCCCTGGCGCTTGTTGAGCTCCCCGGGCATGGCCTTCCCGTAGCGCACGCAGGGGCTGGCGCCGGAGGCCTCGCTCAACGGCCCCCCGAGAAGGAGCACCGCCGTTGCCAGGAGCGCCAACGATCCGACGAATGCGATCTTGCGTGCCCGGAGCACCATTCGACTCCGGCTTCGGCCGCGCCCGGGCAGCGATCAAGCCGTCGGCGCCGCCAGGCGTGGCCGGGGTCGAACATGCGGCTAGCGGAGGGGCTTGCGCCAGCCGAAGACGATCGTGTACGTGGCGAAGTCGCTGTCGTCTCGACCCTCCGCCGGAGCCCCCCAGCCGACCCCCACGCCGAGGTCACGGAAGTCCCGGTGGAGCAGCATGCGGCGGTTGAACCTGGTGTTCATCCAGCGCTCGATCATCTGGCTCGGGGTGTTCTCGTATCCGATGATCTCGGAGTAGCGCCAGCTCCTCTGCCCCTTGGCGTAGCCCGACCTCCTGACCCGTCGATGGAGGCCCGGCTCGTCCTCGCACCGGTGTCTGAAGCAGTCCTGGGCGAGCATCCTCCTGGTGTGACGGCGGGCGGCGATCTTCAGCCTCTCATTGGGCTCCAGCTGGTGGCGGTCCCGCCGTGCGCGCTTCTTGTCGACCAGGCAGGTGATCGCCTTGCGGATCTTGGAAAGCTGGACGTCATGCGGATGGGCCCTGGCGTGAGGACAGGCGGCGGTGGCCGGGGCGATTCCCGGCCCCAGGCTCAGGGTCAACCAGACGCAGGTGGTCGCTGCCGCCAGCGCGAGCAGCGCCCGCGGCGTCCACCGCGCCGGCCTCGTACCAACCCTGGCCATCCGGGAGCAGGTTATCGACGGGCGACGCCGGGCAGACGCTCAGCGGGGGAGCCGGGATTCGAACCCGGGTTCACGGTTTTGGAGACCGCGCTCATAGCCACTAGATCACTCCCCCGTGGGCGGGCGCCTGAGTCTAGATGCGGACGAGAGGACTCGAACCTCCACGGGCCAATGGCCCACCAGGACCTAAACCTGGCGCGTATACCAATTCCGCCACGTCCGCTCGGGCGAACACCTGCGACGAGAGGATCGCCGCGCGCAACCCCGGAAGATTCTAGACTTGCACGTGATGGAGGTCACGAGCGTCCGGCCCGGCTACGAGCTCTGGCGTCCGAACAGGGAAAAGGCACAGGCCAAGACGACGAAGGCGATCGTCGCGTTCGTGTTGCTCGTCTCCGCCGGCCTCCTGGTCTTGATCACGCTCGGTGGCTGGACCCGGCTCGAGGGCTCCAGCGTGGCGGTCACGTCGCTGCTCTGGGCCGGCCTCTACGTGGTCTTCGCGGTGCTGGTCGCGCGCTGGCAGCGCGGCATCCTCCCGGTCGCCGCGGTCCTGGCGATCATCCTGGCGATCTTCGCCGCCCTCGCCGCCCCCGAGTGGTTCGAGCGCTCCAAGGATGGGCTCGACCCGCCGCCCCTCCCAGACGACCTTCTCGGCCTGCTGACCATCCTCGTGGTGCCCATTCAGCTGCTCCTGATCACGGTCGCGATGGTGGGCTTCAACCAGAACTGGCACGTCGAGGAGGAGCGGCCGGTCGGCGGCGTGCCGCTGGCCGGCGAGGACGCGGAAGAGCCGCTCCCGCCATCCAGGTATGAGCCGCCCGCGGACGCGCCAGACCGCCCGCCCCCCGATCAGCCGCCCCGGCCCCCGGGCGGGTAAGAGTTAGAAGAGCTGCGGCTGCGCCTCGCGCGGCTCGAGCAGGTGGGGACCGTCCTCGCGAACGTCGTTGACCGCATCGACGACCTCGCGCAGAACGAGCAGCTCCTCGGGCGCCGGCACCAGCAAGGACGCCAGCTCCTGCGCGCCGGCACCCGGCTCCAGCCACCGCCCCTCGGCATCCGGCGTCAGCACCACCGGCATTCGATCGTGGAGGGGGCGGATCAGCTCGTTCGGCTCGCAGGTGACGATCGCGCAGCTGTGCAGGTCGCCCGCACCGTCGCGCGAGGGAAGGGCGGCCCAGATTCCGGCAAAGGCGAACAGCTCGCCGTCGGGGAGGCTGATCCACACCGGCGCCTTCCCGGACTCGCCGTCGCGCCACTCGTAGAAGCCGTCGGCCGGGATCAGGCAGCGGCGCTCCCGGAACGACTCGGCGAAGGCGGGCTGGCGCTCGAGCGTCTCGGCGCGCGCGTTGATCAGGGGCGCTCCCGAGCGGCGCTCCGCCCAGCGGCCTGGGAGAAGGCCCCAGCGAAGGCGGCCCAACTCGCGCTCGCCGCGCTCCCGGCGCCGGACCGCCAGCACCGGATCGGTGGGGGCGATGTTGTAGCGGGGCTGCTCGGCGGCGCTGAGCTCGGCGGACTCGCCCAGGCCGAAGCGCGCCCGGATCCTCGCCGGGCCGGGATCGGTGAGGGTGAAGCGCCCGCACACGGTCCTTCGAGGCTAGTGGACCGTCGGCGAACCGCGCCTTGGAGTCGGCACAATGACTGGCACCGCGTCCGCGGCGGTGGCGAAACGGCAAACGCGATGGACTCAAAATCCATTGCCCGAAAGGGCTTGTGGGTTCGACTCCCACCCGCCGCATCTCGAACAAGGCCTCACCGGCGTTCAGCCACGGGCGCGATAATCCCCCGCTCGTGGATGCCGGGGCGCGAATAGAGGTGATCCGCGAGCTGTGCTCGTTCAAGGACCGGGCGCCGGGCACGGACGCCGAGCGGCGGGCGGCGAACTGGCTCGCGGCTCGCCTGCGCGACGGCGGGCGCCGCGCCGAGGTCGAGCCCACGTACGTCCACCCCCGCTACGGGCTCGTTCACGCCGGGCACTGCGCGCTCGGGCTCGCGGGCAGCCTGCTGGCCACCCTCGAGCCCGCGATCGGCTTCGCGATCGTGCTCGGGACCGCGGTCTCGATGTACCTGGACCTCAACTATCGCGTCTACCTGCTGCGCCGGCTGTTCTTCCGTCGCGCCTCCCAGAACGTCGTCGCCCCCGGAAGCCGTTCCGAAGCTCCCGCGCGCCTCCTCCTCTGCGCGCACTACGACGCCGCGCGGACCGGAGCCGCCTTCAATCCCAGGTTGGTCGCGCGTGGGACGCGGCTCGGCGCTCGCCTCCCCGTCCCCATCGGGCCCTTCCGGATCCTGTTCTGGTCGCTCGCCCTCCTGCTGCCGATCATCGGCGTCCGGATGGCCGGTGTCGACTCCGCCCTGATCTCGATCCTCCAGCTCCCCCCCACCCTGGTCCTCATGGTCGGAGCCTTCCTGCTCACCGACATCGAGCTCTCCGAGGTCGTCCCCGGCGCCAACGACAACGCCTCGGGGGTGGCGACCGTGCTCTCGCTCGCCGAGCAGCTCGACACCGAGCCGCCCGCCAACCTCGACGTGTGGGTGCTATTGACCGGCGGCGAGGAGTGCCTGCAGGAGGGCATGCGCTCCTTCATCCGCGCCCATCGCGCCGACCTCGACCGAGGGACCACCTACTTCGTCAACGTCGACACGGTAGGTCATGGCACCGTGCGCTTCGAGGCCGGCGCCGGCTGGATCGTCACCTACCCCCTCGATCGGCGCCTGGTGGAGCTCTGCGCGGCGATCGCCACCGCCGACCGCGCCGAATCAGACCGCTATCGGGCGCGGCCGCTGGTCCACGGGCTCGCCGGCGACTCCATGCCCCCCAGCATCGCGGGGTTCGGAGCGACGGCGATCACCTGTCGCAACGACGAGGGCTACGTCCCCGGCCGCCACACCCCGGACGACACTCCCGACCGGGTCGACCCGGCGGCGCTCGACCGTGCCCACGGCTTCGCGCTCGAGCTGGTTCGGGCCCTCGACCGCGACGTCGGACGGCGGACCTCCCGGTGATATAAGCGGCCCGTGGCGCGCCCGGCCGCCAACGCCAAGCAGCAGGGGGAGCTTCTCTGGGAGCCCTCCTCCCAGAGCATCGAGCGCGCGACGATGACCCGCTACATGCGCTGGCTCGAAGCCGAGCGCGGGCGCTCGTTCGGCGACTACGAGGCGCTTTGGGAGTGGTCGGTGGCCGAGCTGGAGGAGTTCTGGGGCTCGATCTGGGATTTCTTCGAGGTCGAGGCATCGGCTGGCTACTCCGAGGTCCTGCCGGAACGCGTGATGCCGGGCGCCAGGTGGTTCGGAGGGGCCGAGCTGAGCTACCCCCAGCACATCTTCCGCGGCAAGCGAGACGACGACGTAGCCGTGCTGCACGCTTCGGAGCTTCGCCAGCTCGGCGAGCTGAGCTGGGGGGAGCTCCGCGAGCAGGTCGCCGGCGCGGCCGCCGGGCTCCGCGAGCTGGGCGTCGAGCGCGGCGACCGCGTGGTCGCCTATCTCCCCAACATCCCCGAGACGCTGGTCGCCTTCCTGGCGACGGCGTCGATCGGGGCCGTGTGGTCGAGCTGCTCGCCGGACTTCGGCGCCTCGAGCGTCGCCGACCGCTTCGCTCAGATCGAGCCGAAGGTGTTGCTCTGCGTCGACGGCTACCGCTACAACGGCAAGGACTTCGACCGCATCGAGACCGTGGCCGGCCTGGTGCGCGAGATGCCGACGATCGAGCGCACGATCGTCGTCCCCTACCTTCAGCCCGCTCCAGACCTCTCGCCCCTGCGAGCCGCCACCACCTGGGCCGAGCTGCTGGCCGCGGGGAACGGCGCGGAGCTCCGGTTCGAGCAGGTTCCGTTCGACCATCCGCTCTGGGTCCTGTACTCGTCGGGGACCACCGGCCTGCCGAAGGCGATCGTGCAGGGCCACGGCGGGATCCTGCTCGAGCACCTGAAGAAGCTCCACCTGCACCTGGACGCACAAGAGGGCGACCGGGTGTTCTGGTTCACGACCACCGGCTGGATGATGTGGAACTTCCTCGTCGGGGTGCTGCTGACGCCCGCCTCGATCGTGCTCTATGACGGCAGCCCCGCTCACCCGGACATGGACGTGCTCTGGGACCTGGCCGAGCAGACCGGGATGAGCTGCTTCGGCACCAGCGCCAGCTACGTGGCCGCCTGCATGAAGGCCGGGGTGGCGCCATCCTCGGGCCGCGGCCTCGAGCGCCTCCGCGCCGTCGGCTCTACCGGCTCGCCGCTGTCGCCCGAGGGCTTCGAGTGGGTCTACGACCAGGTCGGCCGCGACACCTGGCTGTTCTCGACCAGCGGCGGAACCGACGTCTGCACCGCGTTCGTCGGCGGCGTCCCGCTGCTGCCCGTCTACCGCGGGGAGCTCCAGGGGCGCTCGCTGGGCGCCGCGGTTGAGGCGTTCGACGATCAGGGAAGCTCGGTTGTCGACCAGGTCGGGGAGCTCGTGATCACCAAGCCGATGCCCTCGATGCCGCTGTACCTGTGGGGGGACGAGGACGGCTCGCGCTACCGGGCCAGCTACTTCGAGCACTTCCCCGGCGTCTGGAGGCACGGGGACTGGATCGAGATCACCTCGCGCGGCACGGCGGTGATCTACGGCCGCTCCGACTCGACCATCAACCGCCAGGGCGTGCGGATGGGCACCAGCGAGATCTACAGGGCAGTGCAGGCGGTGCCCGAGGTGCTCGACGCCCTGGTGGTCGACATCCCGCGCCCCGGCACGGAGGGATGGATGCCGCTGTTCGTCGTCCTCGAGCAAGGCGTGGACCTCGACGAGCGGCTCACCAAGGAGATCAAGCGGCTGATCCGCAAGCAATGCTCGCCCCGTCACGTCCCCAACGCGGTGCTTCAGGTTCGCGAGGTGCCGCGGACGCTGAGCGGCAAAGTCCTCGAGGTCCCCGTGAAGAGGATCCTCACGGGCACGCCCGCCGAGCAGGCCGCCAGCCGCGACTCCCTGGCCAACCCCGAGTCACTCGACTACTTCGTGGACCTCGCCGGAAGGCTCGCCGAGGAGAGCTAGGAAGGCCGCGACCACGTCGTGGTCGAACTGGCTGCCGGCCCGCGCCTGGAGCTCGGCCCTGGCGCGCTTCGGCGAGAAGCGCTGCCGGTAGGGCCGGTCCGCGGTCATCGCCGCGTAGGCGTCGGCGACCGCCAGGATCCTTCCTTCGAGGGGGATCTGGTGCTCGCGCAAGCTGCGCGGATAGCCGCTGCCATCGGGACGCTCGTGATGGCTCAGGATCCACTCGCCGACCCGACCGAGCTGGGCGGCCCCGACGATGCGCGCGCCGATCTCGGGGTGCCGCTCCAGCTCCCGCCGTTCCTCCTCGCTGAGCGGGGACGGCTTGTTGAGAATCGACTCCGCCACGCCGACCTCCCCCACGTCGCGCAGGAGCGCGGCAATCCGCACCCGCTCGACCTCCTCTTCGGGAAGGTTGAGGCCGTGGGCCAGCCGCTCGGCGTATCCGGCCACCCGTAGGGAGTTGGCCGGAGAGCCCTTGCGACGATCCACCGCCTCGGCCAGCGAAACGAGCGAGGCGAGCCTCGGGCTGGTCTGCTCGATCGCGGGCTCGTCGACATCCTCCGCCGGGGCGGCCGCGTGCCGGAAGAGGACCGATCGGTCCCGTCCAGCCTCCTTGGCCTCGTACAGGGCTCGATCGGCCGAATGGAGCAGATCGCCGGTGGTGATGCCGTGCACGGGAAAGCCGGCCACGCCGCAACTCACGGTCATCTTCTCCTGCTGGCGGGCGAAGGTCGCCCTGACCTCGGCTCGCAGCCGCTCTGCAAGCCGGTAGCCCTCCTGCTCGTCCGTCTCGGGGGCGAGCACGGCGAACTCCTCTCCTCCCAGGCGCGCGATGATGTCGCTCGTCCGCGTCCCCCGCCTCAACGCCTCGCCCAGCTGGACCAGCGCCCGGTCGCCGGCGGCATGGCCGAACCGGTCGTTGAACTCCTTGAACCAATCCAGGTCGAGCACCAGGATCGCCAGCGACCGCCCACCCCGGGTCGAGCGCTCGAGCTCGGCGGCGAACCGGTGCTCGAGCTCGCGGCGGTTCGCGAGCCCGGTCAGGGAGTCGGTCCGGGCCGCCGCACCCAGCTCGGTCAGCATCCTCTCCATCTGGTCCCGCAGCGCCGTGATCAGGATGCCGACGACGAACAGCGACCCCGTCGCAAGCACCCACTTCAGGGCACCGACCTCGACGTCGGCGCTGGCGAGCAGGGCGATCGCGTAGCCGGCGGAGGCGAGCGCGAGGTGGGCGGCGGCGAGCCCCGGCCTCAGGAAGTAACAGGCGGCCAGCCCGACCCAGAAGTAGTACACGGCATATGCCGCGGCGGCGTCAGAGCCCCCGAAGTAGACGGTCAGGCTGACCAGCATCGTGCCGAGCAGCGGCGACGCTTCGAAGAACCAGAGAGGCAGCCGGTCGAAGAGGGCCAGGAAACCCAGGGCCGCCAGGTACGCCGCGATCGCCGTGGCCACCAGCCCGGCCGTGTCGCGATCGGTGGAATGGGGAAGCGCGAGGCTGAGGAGCAGGAGCGTCGCCCCGATCCCGAACAGGTAGGTGAACGTCCTGGCCATCGTGGCCGGGTCCTCGAACACGCGCACAGGCTCGCCCTGCTCGCGCCAGGCGATTCGGTCGGCCAGGACGCGGCCCGTGATCGCTGCGCGATCCTTGAAGGAAGCGCGACTCATGGTGAACCGAAGTCCCTGGAACCTCGTAGATTTGATGCGGGCGCAGCTGGGCCCATTGCCTTGGACGACATCAGATCACAGGAGAGATCCCGATGAGCCAGCAGACGATGGTCACGATTGTCTACTTGCCGAGCCCCAGCCTCCGTGCACGTTCCACCGCGCGCGCCAGGACCTCGTCGGCGCCCTCCACCTCGCCCCCCGCGCATCAGGACCCGGCCGTTGACGACGGTCGTGTCCACCACCGCCCCCGAAGCCGCATAGACCAGGCCACCGGTGAAGTCGCCGAGACCGAGCTCGGGGCCGTCCGAGCGGACCAGCAGGAAGTCGGCCGGCCTCCCCTGAGCGAGGTCGCCTCCCTCGAGCAGCGGCGAGCGACGCCCCGTGGCGATCTCCCATGCCTCGGCGGCGCTGACCGCGGCGGGATCGCGCGCCTCGTTCTTGTGGAGCAATGCGAAGGTCTTCATGTCCCCAAACAGGTCGAGGGAGTCGTTCGACCCGGCCCCGTCGGTGCCGAGGCCGACGCGGACGCCGGCCTCGCGTGCCGCCAGATAGGGGAAGGCGCGGCCAACGGCAAGCTTCAGGTTGGCCACCGGGTTTGTGACCACCGTGGCGCCGCGCGCGGTGACCAGCTCGAGCTCGGCGTCGTCGAGCCAGACGCCGTGCGCGAGCAGGGTGCGCGGCCCCAACAGGCCCAGCCGGTCGAGATAGGCCGCCGGGCGGGCCCCATGCGCCTCGACGCAACGCGCCACCTCGTCCTCGGTCTCGGACAGATGGATGTGAACCGGCAGCCGGCGCTCGGCGGCCGCCTCGGCGACCCAGCGCAGCGACGACTCGCTGACCGTGTAAACGGCGTGCGGGGCAAGCGCGGGCGCGATCAGCTCGCGCGTCGTCCCGATCTGCTCCAGGCTGCGCTCGGCGACCTCGCGCAGCCCCTCCGCGCCCGCGGCGGCGCCCAGGTCGAATAGCGGTGCGCCGATCGTGGCCCGAAGCCCGGCGTCCTCCACGGCGCGAGCGGTTGCGCCCGGTTGCCAGTACATGTCCCAGAAGCGCACGGTGCCGGACCGGATCATCTCCACGCACGCCAGTCGGGTTCCCCAATAGACGTCGTCGGCGTCGAGGCGAGCCTCGACCGGCCAAACCACGCTCTCGAGCCACTCCATCAGCGGCAGGTCGCCGCCCCGGCCCCTGAACAGCGTCATGGCCGCGTGGGTGTGGCCGTTGACGAGCCCCGGGACCAGCGCCATCCCAGCGGCGTCTATCACCTCATCGCCCGGCCTTGAGTCCACTTCGGGGCCGAGCGCGGCGATGCTGCCTTCCTCGATCCGCAGGCCGACCAGCTCGCCGTCGAGCCGGGCGCCTTTGACCGCCAGGCTCACGCCAACGCCGGCGCCAGCGCCTCGAGCGCTCCCGCCACGGCCTCGCGGTTCGCGGCGCGCCCGGCCAAGAGCCCCTCGGTTGACAGCTCGCGCTCGCCAACTCCGTTGGCGAGGTTCTCGACCACGCAGATCGCCGTGTAGGCAAGGCCGGCGTCGCAGGCAGCCACGCACTCGGAAGCGATCGTCATCCCGACCACCTGCGCGTGTGACGCCATCAGGCGGATCTCGGCGGGCGTCTCCAGCCGCGGGCCGCGCGCCTGCCAGTAGACGCCGCCATCCACGAGCTGCGAGCCGATCCGCTCCCGCCAAGCGTCGACCACGCGGAGGCGCCAGGTCCGGTCGAACCGCGGCACGCTGTGGGCCCGCTCGTCGTCGAAGGCGACCGGGCCGGCGCCCAAGGCGATGAAGTCGCTGGGGCAGACGAAGGTCCCGGGGCCAAGCTCCGGCTGCAAGCCGCCAACCGAGCCGAGTGCCAGCACGCGGTCGCAGCCGGCGTCCACCAGGGATTGCATGTTGCCCACGTGCTCGATCCGGTGCGGGAGCGCCTAGCGGTCGGTGCCGTGGCGCTGTAGGTAGGCGACATCCGGCAACACTACGTCGAGTCCCCGGACAGCGCTGCCGCCGCACACCGCCAGCCCGGCCACGGCTAGTCGGCCGTCCGACCGACCACTAGGGATCAGAGGCCAGCGTGGCCGTCGCCACTCTCTGGGTCGCGGCCCCCGCGCGGCCCGCCGCGCCCACGCGCAGGGCGGCGACGGCCAGGAAGAAGAAGCCCGATGAGATCAGCAGCCCCCCGAGCACGTCGCTGGGGAGGTGCCAGCCCAGCACCAGCAGCGAGGTCGAAACCGCGATCACGTAGGCCGCCGCCGCGCACGCGACGGCGACGCGCAGCCGCGCCGGAGCCACCAGCACGGCGGCGAGTGCGATGGACATCGCGCTCGTCGCGTGCCCGCTCGGGTAGGCCTGGGCATCCACCTGCTCGGTTCCCAGGATTGGTTGGTAGCGAGGATGCGCGAGCGCTATCTGAAGCCCGAGGCCGACAAGGTTGGCGCCGGCAACCAGCGCGAGCGCCCCGATGGCCTCCCGCCGCCGCCCAAGCGCCCAGCCCCAGGCGAACAGCGCGGCGAGCGCGAGCGCGATCGGCAGCGGGTCGGCGGAGTGCGTCAGCGGCTCGCCGACGTGGTTCGAGAGCGGGCCTTTCAGCCCCATCAGGTCGTGGAGCGCGGTGGCGTCCCAACGTCCGACCGGCGCGATCTCGTAGGCACAGGCGACCACGGCCGCGAAGCCGAGAAAGCACGCCGCCGCCGCGAGCAGCGGCCCTCTGGCACTCCATCGCATGTCGAAACCGTAGCGGCAAGCCTTAATCCTGACTAAGGGCAACCAACCCGATTCCGCCTCAAACAGGCGTGATCGGGTTGTGCCGCTCGGAGAAGCGGCGGTCCTTGCCCTCCGCCAGGGCGAAGCGCCGGATCAGCTCGGCGCGCAGCTCGTCGGGCTCGATCACGGCATCGACGACCAGCTCCGAAGCGAGATGGAGGATGTCGATGTCGGCGGCGTACTCGGTGCGCTTTTGCTGCACGAACTCCTCGCGCTGCGCCGGGTCCTCGATCTCCTGGATCTGGTTGTAGAAGACCGCGTTGATCGCCGCCTGAGGCCCCATGACGGCGATCGAAGCGGTCGG
>JBBPIK010000018.1:3612-29214 GCA_038040415.1 Actinomycetota bacterium | reverse complement strand
AGAAGACCGCGTTGATCGCCGCCTGAGGCCCCATGACGGCGATCGAAGCGGTCGGAAGGGCGAGGCAGCAGTCGGGTTCGAACGCCGGGCCGGCCATCGCGTACAGCCCGGCGCCGTAGGCCTTGCGAACGATCACCGACAGCTTCGGCACCGTCGCCTCGGAGACGGCCGAGATCATCTTCGCGCCGTGGCGGATGATCCCCTGGCGCTCTACCTGGGTTCCGATCATGAACCCCGGGACGTCAGCGAGGAAGAGCAGGGGAACGTTGAAGGCGTTGCAGGTCCAGATGAATCGCGCCGCCTTGTCGGCGGAGTCGACGAAAAGCACCCCGCCCTTCACCTTCGGCTGGTTGGCGACGATGCCGATCGCCCGGCCGTCGAGCCGCGCAAACCCGACCACCACCTCCCTGGCCCACCGATCGTGGACCTCGAACCAGGAGTCGGCGTCCACGAGCGCGTCGATCAGGTCGGCGACATCGAAGGCGGCATTCTCGTCGCGGGGAACGATCTCGGAGACCGGCCTGTCCACGACCGGCTCGGCCGGCGGCGCCGAGGGGGGCGGCTCCCGCCAGCTCTTCGGCATGTAGGAGAGGTAGCGCCTGGCCAGGTCGATCGCGTCCGCATCCGAGTGCGCGAGGAGGTGCCCGCAGCCGGAGACCGAGGTGTGCATGCTCGCCCCTCCCATCTCCTCGAGGTCCACCTTCTCACCGATCACCATCTCGGCCATCCGCGGCGAGCCCAGGTACATCGAGGCGTTCCCCTCTCGCATGATCACCAGGTCGCAGAAGGCCGGGATGTAGGCGCCCCCGGCGGCGGATGGGCCGAACAGCAGGCATACCTGGGGGACCCTGCCGGAGAGGACCACCTCGTTGTAGAAGATCCTTCCGGCGCCGCGGCGCCCTGGGAACATCTGCACCTGGTCGGTGATCCGGGCGCCTGCCGAGTCCACCAGATAGACCATCGGCAGCTCGAGCCGCAGCGCTCGCTCCTGGATCCGGAGGATCTTCTCCACCGTCTTCGGCCCCCAGGAGCCCGCCTTCACGGTCGGGTCGTTGGCCATCAAGGCCACCCTGCGGCCCCCGACCAGCGCCAAGCCGGTGACCACGCCGTCGGCGCCGAGGCCCTCCTGCTCCCAGTTGGCGAGCAGCGCCTCCTCGGCGAACGACTCGGCGTCGACGAGACGCCCCACGCGCTCGCGCACGGGAAGCTTGCCCTGCTCGGCGGTCTTCCGGTGATGGCGCTCCGGGCCTCCGGACAGGGCGGCCTCGAACGCCCGCGCCAGATCACCTGCCTGGCGAGTGCTCACGAGCTCACCTCCCGTGTGTCCGGCGAGCGACTATCGCCCCGGGTCGGCGGGAGTGGGTCGCTCACCCGAGTAGTCGTAGAACCCGCGGCCGGATTTTCGCCCGTAGTGACCGGCGCCGACCAGCTTGGTGAGCGTGGCCGGCGCCGCGAAGCGGTCCTCACCGTAGGCCTCGTGCATCACGTCGGCGATCGACGCCAACGTGTCCAGCCCGACGAAGTCGGCGAGGGTCAGCGGCCCCATCGGGTGAGAAGCACCCGCCATCATCGCGGCGTCGATGTCCTCGATCGAGCCCACGCCCTGCTCGAAGGCGCGAATCGCGTCCAGCATGTACGGAACCAGAAGCCGGTTGACGATGAACCCCCGATTGTCCTGCGCGGCGACCGTGGTCTTGCCGAGCTTCGCACCCAGCTCGAGGCCGAGCTCCACCGCCTCGTCTGCGGTTCCGTCGGCGCGGACGACCTCCAGCAAGGGCATCACCTGCGCCGGGTTGAAGAAGTGGAGCCCGAGGAAACGCTCCGGCCGGGAGGTCACCGCGGCCTGCTCGGCGACGGACAGCGAGGAGGTGTTGGTGGCGAAGCTGGCCCCGTCCTTCGCCATCCCGTCCACCTGCTTCCACATCTCGAGCTTCAGCCCGAGGTCCTCGGTGATCGCCTCGATCACGAGGTCGCAGCCGGCCAGGTCGGAGTAGTCGAGCGTGGGCTGGATGCGCCCGCGCACCGCGTCGGCCTCGCTTTGCTCCGCCTTGCCCTTCTCGACCGCGCGGGCGAGCTGCTTCTCGATCTTGCCGATGCCGCCGTCGAGGTTCTCCTGGCTCACCTCGCGCACCACGACGTCCCAACCCGCCTGGGCGCAGATCTGGGCGATTCCGTGCCCCATCAGGCCGCAGCCGATGACACCAACCTTGCTGATCTCCATGCCGAGCGGCAGCCTACACGGGGCGTGGCTGCGACCGCCCCCGCGCGATCAGGCGAGGATCGGCTCGCGCTCCTCGCGCTCCTTGATTGCAGGGCTGAGCTCGGCTAGCTCGTCGATCGCCAGGTCGATCTCCTCGGCGAGCCCGCCGATCTCGGGAAGCGACTCGGGGTCGGCGTAGAGGCCGAAGAAGGCGCCGTCGCCCACCGTGGTCAGGCCGATCGAGAGCGCGTGGCGCTCGGGGATCGGGACCACGGGATAGGCCTCGACGAGAGGACATCCGTGCATGTACAGCGGCTCGGGCGGTCCGGGAATGTTGGAAACGGTGAGGTTGAAGGTACGCGGGCTGGCGATCAACCGAGAGACCACGCGCTGGAGCGGCGAGGGAATGAAGCCGAGCGAGCGCACCACATCGTCCGCGCCCTCCGGCTTCCCGGCGCGCTTGCGGTCGCTGGTCGCGGCGTGGATCTGGCGCAGGCGGCGCACCGGATCGGGCTCGTCGCAGGGGAGGTCGACGAACATGAACGAGATCCGGTTGCCGAGCTCGTCGGCCTCGCCTGACCCCCGGACGTTGACGGGGACCATCGACTTGAGGCGGATCGGGTTCTCGCCGCGCTTCTTGAGGAACGCGCGCACGCCGCCGGCGGAAGCCGCCAGCACGACGTCGTTGAGCTTGACGCCGAACGTCCGCTTGATCCGCGTCAGATCGTCCATCGGCCGGGCCAGCAGGCCGAGCTTGCGCAGCGGGGAAATGGGCGCGTTGAGCTGGGGCGTCGGCCGAGCCGGACGGGCCGCATCCACAAGCGCGGCTGCGGCCCGCCGAGCCCGCGAGGCGAGCTCGAGCGCTTGGCGGGGCGAGCGCGCGGCACGGGCGGGAATCGCCGCCAGGTCGAGCTGGCTGCGCGCCAGGTCGGTGAGCCCACGCCCGATCAGCCTCGAACCGCTGGGGGGCGACTCCGGGGCCCACGCGTCCGGCGCAGGCGACGGCGCAACTGGGTCTGGATCGAGCAGCAGGCTGCCGAGCTCTACGGCGGCGATCCCGTCGACCATGCAGTGGTGGACCTTGCCGACCACTCCGATCCGCCCGTCATCGAGCCGGTCGGCGATCCAGACCTGCCATAGCGGGCGCTGGCGGGGCAGCGGCTTCGACATGCACTCCTCGATCACCTCGCCGAGCCGGTCGGACCTGGAGGCCACCACGTGCCGGGAAACGTCGAAATCGAGGTCGTCGGTCCACACCGGGGCGTTGATCCCGAACGGCACCGACTTCAACGTCTGCCGGTACCGCGGCGCCCGCGGCAGCCGGCGTGCGATGTGTTCGCGAAGCTGCTCGAAGCTGGGCCTGACCCCATCGCCGGGCGGCTCGAAGACCGCCGCCCAGCCCACGTGCATGTGGGCGGTCGGCGTTTCAATCGCCAGGAACGAGGCGTCGAGCGGCGACAGGCGCTTGTTCACAGTCATTTCTCTCCTCATCCTCCGCTAGCCGGAGTCCGCGGCTCCAACGACACCACGTCCTCGCTTTCGTCGGGTCATGAGGCAGGTCAGCATCCTCAGGAAGGGCGCGCGAGCAGGATCAGCATCGCGGATGGGCGGCCGCATGTAAACGGCTCCTGGACGGATCTCTTACATCCCCCGCGCAAGTTCCCGCAATTTACGGCGAATCGGACCGGGCTTGGGGGCTCTTACGCGGCCGCCGGCGGCGCGATCCCCACCCGCTCGAGCTCGCGGCCCATGGCCTCGGAGAGGGCGTTGAGCCCGCTCATCGGCCGCACCATCACCACCAGCTCGGCCACCTTGCCGTTCCCGTCGAAACGCAGCAGGTCCAGCCCGTCGACCTCACGGTCGCCGACCCGCGCCTTGAAGATCAGCGCCGCAGCGTCGCCGTCCTCGAACCGCTCGACGTAGCGGAAGTCGTCGAACACCTTCATCGCGCCCTCGGTGAGGATCGCGGACACGAGCGGCTTTCCCTCATACGCCTTGAACACGACCGGGCTGCGGAAGACGACGTCGTCGGCGAGCGCGTCGGTGAGCGCCTCGGGGTCCCTCGCCGCGATCGCAGATGTGAACGCGTCGTATTTCATCGTCCGCAGCCTACCGGCGCCAGTCCACCGGCCCGGCGCGCAGGACGTGGGCGCCGAGTGGGCGGCCGAGGAGCTCCTGCACCGCACGCGACGCTTCGATCAGCTTCGGCAGGTCCACCCCGGTGTCGGTGCCCATCTCGTGCAGCATCGAGACCAGGTCCTCGGTGGCGATGTTCCCCGTCGACCCCGGCGGCACCGGGCAGCCGCCCAGCTCGCCGAACGCCGACTCGAACGAATCCACGCCCTGATCGAGCGCGGCAACGGCGTTGGCGAGGCCCTGCCCCCGGGTGTTGTGAAAGTGGGCGGTGAGCTCGACGCCCTGAAGCCGCCGGCGCGCGGCGGCGAAGAACTCGCCCACCTGCCGCGGGTTGGCCATCCCGGTGGTGTCGCCGAACCCCACCTCCTCGCAGCCCGCCTCCGCCAGCCGTTCGGCGATCTCGAACACCCGCTCCGCCGGTACCTCGCCCTCGTACGGGCAGCCGAACGAGACAGCAATCACCCCCTCGCAGCGAAGCCCCTCCTGGAGCCCCCGCGCGATCGTTCGCTCCAGCCCCGCGAGGGAGTCGGCGATCGAGCTGTTGACGTTCTTTTGGTTGTGGGTCTCGGAGGCGGACAGGAACAGGTTGATCTCGTCGAAGCGGTCGCGGTGGGCAAGCGCGCGCTCCAGGCCCTTCTCGTTCGGGATCAGGACCGAGTAGGAGACTCCGTCCCGCCGATCCAGCCCCTCCAGCACCTGCTCGGCGTCGGCGAGCTGCGGGATCACGTCCGGGCGCACGAAGGAGGTCACCTCCAGCCGCTCGAGGCCCGAGGCGGCGAGCATGTTGATCAGGCGGACCTTGTCGTCCGTGGGGATCACCTCGGGCTCGTTCTGAAAGCCGTCCCGAGGCCCGACCTCCCTGATGCGGACGCGTTTCGGCAGCTCGCTCACGCTCCCACGATAGACCCCGTGGCGGGGGCGGCCAAGAGGCCAGAGCGCAATACTGCGCCGACGATGTCAGAGGAAAACGTGGAGCAGCAATACCGGGCCGCTGATGCCTTCAGCCGCCGAGACCTCGATGCCTTCCTCGCCATCTGCGACCCCGACATCGAGTTGGTCTCGCGCCACCTGGAGTTGGATGGCAGCGGTCACCTGCGCGGCCACGCCGCTGTCCGGCGCTGGTGGGAAACCCTGCTCAGCGTCTACCCCGACTTCACCTCCGAGATCGAGGAGGTACGCGATCTGGGAGACGTGACCGTTGCGCGGCAACACTTTCGCGGCCAAGGCATCAAGAGCGGGGCCCAGATGGAGCAGAGACAGTGGCAGGTCACCAGGTGGCGGGACAGCAAGGCGGTCTGGTGGCGGAGCTGCCCGACCGAGGCCGAGGCCCTCGAGGTCGCTGGGGCCGCCGGGCATGGGTCCGGCGAAACTCGCTAGTCGCTTCGAGCGGCCTACAGGCCAGAGCGAGATACTTCGCGGGCGGTGTCCGAGGAGAACCTGGAGCTGATCAGAGCGGGATTCGCCGCGCACAACCGCGGCGACCTCGATGCCCTGGTCGAGGTCTATGACCCAGCCGCGGTGTTCGAAACGCTCCTCTTGGGAACCCACCACGGCAATGAGGCCATACGTCTGATCTACGAGGAGAACCAAAAGACCCTGTCCGGCTACGACGTCGTCCCCGTCGAGCTGATCGACACTGGAGACCAGGTGGTCGCGGTAGCTGAAGTCAAGGGAGTGGGGCCTGTGAGCCAGATCGCCATGGAGGACCGTGACCGCTTCGCCTTCGTCTTCACGATCAAGAACGGACGGGTGGTGCGAGAACAGGCCTTCCGAAACAGGGACGAAGCCCTCGAAGCCGCCGGGCTGTCGGAGTAGGCGATGTCGGAGGAGAACGTCGAGATGGTCCGGGGGTTCTACGAGCGGGTGAACGCCGGCCTGGAGGACCCACGGGAGTTGTTCGATCCGGACTATGAGTTCGACGCGAGGGACGTCGCGCCGAATATCGGAATCGTCCGGGGAGTCGAAGCCGCAGAGGAGGCTCTGCACGAGTACTGGGACACGTTCGAGGATTTCCACATCGAGTTCAAAGAGGTCCTTCACGCCGATGAGGAGCACGTCGTCACCGCCGTCCAGGATGGCGGGCGGATGAAAGGGAGCGACGCCGAGATATGGAACCGCCTCTTCCACGTCTGGACCTTTCGCGATGGCAAGGTCGTTCGCATCTCATCCCACACTGAGAAAAACCGAGCCTTCCAAGCCGCCGGACTGTCGGAGTAGTGCCGCGCCGGCGGTTAGGTTCCGGGCCCCCTGACGACCCGGGCGTGTAGAAGCACGCCGAAGCCGTAGGGGCGACCCAACACCGAGCCGTCCGCACGCGTTAGGTACCTGGCGACGGCGTCTTCGTCGTCGAGGATCCGCTCGGCGCGAAGCCCGAAGCGCTCGAGCGTCTCGTCTACCTCTGCATCAGGGATGCCCCAGCGCAGCGGTTCCCCGACACTGTCAACCGACCGGAGGAGCTCGCGGGCGCCGTAGAGGTTGCTCTCGCCACCGAGGACGCTAGCCCAGATGGCGTCGAAGACGATCGATGTCCTCGGGGAGGTGTGAGCGCCGACCCAGGAAAGGACCGTCGTGACCGCTTCCTCCGGCAGGTAGGGGCTGACACCCGACCAGATGAAAAGCGTGGCGGCCCGTTCGTCGTGTCCGGCCCGCGCCATCTCCGCCGCGAGCTCGTCGCGCGTGAAATCGACAGGCACGAAGCGGGGGCCGCGCGGCTCGTCGCCCAGCAGACGGCGAAGCCGCGCACGCTTCGTGGCCTGACTCGCCGGATGGTCGACCTCGAAGACCCGCACTCGCTCGAGCCGATCGGCGAGCCGGTACGGGCGCGAATCAAGACCCGCGCCCAGCAACACAACGTCGTCCAAGCCGGCGCCGACCTCGCTCAGCGTGACCTCATCGATGAACTTGCAACGGGCGATCTCGTACGGGTAGGCGCCCGGCAGGATCTGGTTCACCCGGCGGAGGTAGAGCGGGCGGGTCAGCCTGTGCTTCGCGAGGGTCGTCGCGTTGAAGCCGCCGAGGAAGCCGGCCGCCATGTCATCCGGGCAACGCACGGCTGAGTCCGGCTCGAGCGCACCGGCGGCGCGAAGCGACGCAGCGCCCTCAGCCGTGCTACGCGCCATCAACGGGTTTCGCCCGCGCTCACCGAGCGCCACGCACCGATCCTAATCGCGCGGCTCGGCCGGGGGTGGGTCGCGGCAGGGCGCTGGCGGCCGGCAGGCCGGGGCGAGATACTGCGGGCGATGTCGCAGGAGAACGTCGAGATCGTCCGGGCTGCCATTGATGCAGCCAACAAGGGGGACTATGACGCCGCGTTCAAGGACGCTGCGCCGGACTTTGAGTGGGACAACTCCCGAGCCATCGGTGCAGATAACCGGGCGGTCTTTTCGCTCCAAGAGGCACGCGAGTTCTTCAAAGGGGTAAGGGGCCTGTGGGAGTCCGCGTGGATCGAGATCAACGAGTTGATTCCGATCGGCGATTACGTGGTCTTGCCACACACGACTCAGGTCCGTGGCCGCGATGGCATCGAGGTGCAGGCGCGGACCACCTGGCTCTTCACGATCCGCAACGGGAAGATCGAGCGAATCTGTCTCTATCAGGAGCGGCAGGAAGCCCTCGAAGCCGCAGGGGTCTTGGAGTAGGGATGTCTGAGGAGAACATCGAGTTGATCAATCGAGCGGCTGATGCATTCAACCGGCACGATCTCGATGCCTTCGTCGCGCTCTTCGACCCCGACGTGGAGTTCAGCTCGCGCATCGTGGAGCTGGAGCGCGGCCGCCCATACCGCGGCCACGACGGCATCAGAAGCTGGTGGAAGGACGTCTTCGGGGTTTTCCCCGACCTCAGTGCGGAGACCGAGGAGATACGAGACCTTGGAGACATGACGATTACCCAGACAAAACTGCGTGGCCAGGGCATTGGGAGCGCCGCCCCCACCGAACAAAGGCAGTGGATCGTCAGCGTATGGCGCCACAAGAAGGCCATCTCGTGGCGCGCCTTCGGAAGCAAGGCCGAGGCCCTCGAAGCCGCCGGGCTCAAGGAGTAGGCGATGTCGCAGGAGAACGTGGAGTTGGTTCACCGAGCCTGTGATGCCATCAACCGACGCGACCTCGGAGCCCTTCTGGCACTGATGGACGACGAGGTGGAGTCCGTTTCGCGCATCGCTGCCATGGAGGGCGGTTTGCACGGTCACGACGGAATTCGTCGCTGGTGGGATAACTGGCTCGACGCGTTCCCGGATTACAACATCGCGGTTGTCGAGGTGCGCGACCTCGGCGACGTGGCGCTCGCATCCCTGCGTGCCGTCGGCCACGGCGCGGGTAGCGACCTGCCCTTCGAAGACACGATCTGGCACGCAAGCCGATGGCGGCGCGGGAATTGCGTTTGGTGGCGCACCTTCTACACGTTGGACGAGGCCCTCGAAGCCGCCGGGATCTCGGAGTAGGGAATGTCGCAGGAGAACGTGGAGATCGTCCGCCGAAACTACGAGGTCGCCAACTCCATTGACAGGACCGGCCCTGAGTTCATCGATCCCGAGGAGGTAGCGCCGGACCTGTGGGCCAAGCTGGCTCCCGACTTCGAATTCCACGAACGCTCCGAGCTCCCCGACGCGAAGGTGTATCGGGGCCGGGAAGAGGCGAAGGAGTTTTGGCGCAAGACCCAGGAGGTATTCGCTGAGCTTCGCTGGGAACCGCTGGAGTTCATCGATCTGGGGCACGCTGTTGTCGTGGTCACGAGGGTGGCGGCAACCGGGCGCGGCAGCGAGGTGAGCACGGAGATGGACGAGACCGACGTGTTCTGGTTTCGGGAGGGCCAGATCGTGCGACTGCAGGGGTTCGCGACCAAGGAGCAAGCCCTCGAAGCCGCCGGACCGGCGTCGAGTTAGGCGAGCTCCTCGCCTTCCTTCTGGACGTTCCGGGGGGCAACGCCCCGCGGCGCTAGGCTCCCCCTGAGCCCACGAACCGGAGGACGAAGATGGCCGAGATCCCGACGCTGTTTGTTTGCCACGGCGATGACGGCGGCCCACGGATCCATCCGTGTCGCCGCGTGCAGGAAGCGCTCCGCGCCGCAGGGATCGAGTACGACAAGGTGATTGCAGGCCACGGCAATCCGATCCCCTTTCTGCGCAAAGGTTCGCGTGACGAGCTGCGCGATGCGACTGGAGCGACCAAGCTGCCGGCGCTCAAGCTGCCCGCCGGGACCGTGATCACCCACTCCCGCGCCATCCTCTCCTGGGTCGCCCAGCAGAAGTGATCCCGGCCCGGAGGCCGGGGCGAGAGACTGCGAGGCCGCTCGATTTCACCGTCAACGGCAACCGGGTCCTCGTGCGCCAACATGCCACGGCACGCGGAGCCGGAAGCGGCATCGAGTTGAACCTCGACTCCTGCACCGTCTGGACGCTCGATGATGACGGCCTCGTCACGCGGGTTGAGTTCTACCTCCCCCATCAGGACGCCGACGCACGGGAAGCCGCCGGGCTCAAGGAGTAGGGCGAGCCGGGTCGTTCCGTCCGAACCCCTCCGTACTCTACGAACATATGTTCGATCCCGTATCCACATTCCCTCGCGACGCATGGGCGGATCAGGGCTCGTACCGTTCCGCGATCGACTCCAGTCAGCATCGCCACTTGGATGGCGCCTCGACGGCCCCGCGGGGCCATGACAGTCATGGTGACTTGTCATGTGATCCAGGCAGCGCAGCCCCGCGGGGCCGTGACAGTCACCATGACATGTCATGTGTGCTCGAGAAGATCGATCGCCGGATCACACGGGCGGACGTCTTCGAGTACCTGGCTCGCCACCCAGGGTCCCGCGCCGGCGAGGTCGCAGCGGGTCTCGGTGTGGGGCAATCCGCTGTCTCGGCCCACCTCTCCCGCGGCAAGGGCCGACTGTTCGCGAGGCGAGGCGAGCGCTGGTACCCGGTGCCCGCCGCGGACGCTAGGTCGACTTGACCGCGCCGATCTCGATCACCCGGCGCTCGTGGGTGCCGACGCCGATCGTGCGCTCGCCCTCGCGGACCTCGACCTCGAATCGCAGCTTGCGGCCGTCCACGACCTCGCGCAGGGTGGAGCGCACCTGACAGAGCGCGCCCTCCGCGGCGGCAGCGACGTGCTTGACGCAGATCTCGAAGCCGACCGTTGCCTTGCCCTCGGGGAGGTTCTCGTAGGAGAGCACGGCCGAGGTGCGCTCCATAACAGCGATCATGCCGGGCGTCGACAGCACCCGGACGCCGATCGTCCCGCCGACGTCCGTGACCAGGCGGTCCTCCACCACGAACTCGTCCAGCCGCTCGATGCCCGCCTCCACGGTGGCCTCGTCTGGCCGTTCGCTCGCCGGCACCGAGTCCCGAAGCGGCTTCGGCCAGCCCCGCGATTCCGCCATCAGCCGATCCCCTTCATCTAGACCATCCCCAATCCGCCGGAAACACCGAGCGTCTCGCCGGTCACGTAGGAGGCATCGTCGGAGGCGAGGAAGGCAACGGCTGCCGCCACCTCCTCGGGCTCGCCGAGGCGCCGCAGCTGGGTGGCCCCCTTCATGGTCTCTATCACTCGCTCGCCGATCTCCCCGAACTCTGTGGCCCGTCGCAGCAGCGGCGTGTCGATCGGGCCCGGCGCGATCGCGTTCGCCGTGATCCCGTAGCGGGCGTTTTCGCGCGCGATCGCCTTCGTGAACGCGATCACGCCGCCCTTGGCGGCCGAGTAGACGGCCGAGCCCTTCGAGCCGACGCGCCCGGCCTCCGAGGCGATGCTGACGATCCGGCCATAGCCCGCATTTTGCATCGCCGGAAGGACCGCATGAGTGCAGGCGAGGACGCCCTTCAGGTTGACGGCGATCACCCGCTCCCACAGATCCGGGTCGGTCTGGGTGAAGAAGCCGAACTCGTCTGTGCCGGCGTTGTTGACCAGGACCTCGAAGGGGCCACAGGCCTCCACCACCGCCGCGACGGAGGCCACCTCGGTGACGTCAAGCTGAACCGCCTCGCCGCCGACCTCCTCGGCGACCTCGCCCGCCCCCTTCTCGTTGAGGTCGCCGATCACGACGCTCGCCGCCTCCGCCGCGAGCCGGCGCGCGATCGCCGCGCCGATTCCGCTTGCTCCGCCGGTGACCAGTGCCTTGCGACCTTCGAGCCTCATGCGCGCGGAGCATATGAAGCATGGGCGCGTGGCGGCCCCATGGGGCGAAATACACTCCGCCGCCATGCCGGAACCCATCCCGATCATCGGCGGCACCGGGGCTCTGGGCTGGGGACTTGCGCTCCGCCTAGCCGTCAGTGGGCGCCCGGTCGTGATCGGCTCCCGGAGCGCGGAGCGGGCAACGCAGGCGGTTGAGCGGCTGCTCGAGGCGGCGCCGAACGCAGCCGCGGAGGGAGTCGTCAACGAGGAGGCGGCGCGGCGCGGGCCGATCGTCTTCCTCACCGTCCCCTTTCGCGCCCAGTCGGAGAACCTGAACAACCTCCGCGAGGCGCTCGAGCCGGGACAGATCCTGGTCGACTGCACGGTGCCGACCGCCGCGGCGGTGAGCGGCAAGGCCACGCGCTCGCTCGGGGTTTGGCAGGGCTCGGCGGCACAGCAGGCGCAGGAGATGGTCCCCGAGGGCGTGACCGTGGTCGCAGCCCTTCACACGGTGAGCGCCCCGACCCTGGGCGACCCCGACGCGGAGCTCGACGAGGACGTCCTGATCTGCGGCGACCGACGAGCGGACAAGGCTCGGGTGGCAGGGATCGTGGAGACCGTCCCGGGCCTGCGAGCCGTCAACGCGGGCGCGCTCGAGATGGCGCGGATCGTCGAACAGCTCACACCGCTCCTGATCTCGGTCAACGCCCGCTACAAGCGGCACGCGGGAATCCGAATCACGGGGCTTGAAGACAGCAGCCCCTGGGAGTAGTGACCGGCCGCGCAAACCCAGCCGCACCCGGAGACCGCTGATGCGGATCGCGCTGCTCGCCGGCGGGACCGGCGGGGCGAAGCTCGCGGCCGGGATGCAGGAGCTCCTGGGCGGCGATCTCGCGGTGATCGCCAACACTGGCGACGACACCCGGATTCACGGTCTCCACGTGTCGCCGGACCCCGACCTGATCACCTACTGGCTGGCGGGCGAGATCGACGAGGAGCGTGGCTGGGGGATCAAGGGCGACTCGTTCACGGTCCACGAGCGACTCGTCGAGCTCGGCGCCCCCGCCTGGTTCCAGCTCTCCGATCGCGACCTCGCCACCTGCCTCTACCGGACCCACTTCGTGGCCGAGGGAGGCACTCTGACCGCCGCCCAGGGGCAGATCGCGGGGGGCCTCGGAGTGCGCGCCGCCGTGCTGCCGATGTGCGAGCAGCCGGTCCACACGCGCATCCGGACGCCGGCTGGCTGGCGCGGGCTGCAGGAGTTTCTGATCGCCGAGGGGTCGCAGCCGCCGATCGAGGGAATCGAGGTTCAAGGGCTGGAGCGCGCCGTCCCGAGCCCCGAGGTTCGCAAGGCGCTGGCGGCCGCCGACGCGGTGGTCGTTGGACCCTCCAACCCCGTGATCTCGATCGGGCCGATCATCTCCGTACCGGGCATGCGGCAGGCGATGGCCGCGTCCGACGCGCCTGTGATCGCCGTCAGCCCGCTGGTCGCCGGGCGGGCCGTCAAGGGTCCAACCGAGGGGTTCATCAAAGCCGTGGGCCGGCCCTCCACGGCGGCCGGCGTGGCCTCGCTTTACGAGGGCATGATCGACGCGATGGTCGTCGATGCCGACGATCCCGACCCGGGCCCCGAGGATGTCCGGGTGCTCTCCTGCCCCACTCTGATGAACGGGGCCGAGGGCAGGCGCCAGCTCGCCGAGCGCGTGTTGGAGTTCGCCCAGATGCTCGCCTAATCCATGCGCGCCACGGCAATCATCCCGGTGAAGCGCTTCGGCGCCGCCAAGCAGCGCCTCCTCGAAGCCCTCGACGGGCCGGGGCGCGCGGCACTCGTCAGGGCGATGCTCACCGACGTGCTGGCCGCCACCGCCAGAGCCGAGCTGACCGAGCGGGTGATCGTGGTCACCGGCGAGCGGCGGGCCGAGCGGATCGCGCTCCGCCACGCTCGCCACGCCACCCAACCGCTCGAAGTTCTTCGCGATCCCAGGGACATCGGCCACTCGGAGGCAGCGACGCTGGGGATCGTCCGCGCGCAGGCGCTCGGAGCCTCCTGCGTCACCCTGCTGCCGGGGGACTGCCCGCTGCTGGATCCGGCAGAGCTCGACGCGGCGCTCGAGCGAATGCGAAGCGGTCGGGTGGCGATCGTGCCGGACCGCCACGGCACCGGAACCAACGCGCTCCTGCTCTCGCCGCCGAACGCGATCGGCCCCGCCTTCGGCCCGGACAGCTCCAGCCGTCATGCCGATCGAGCGGGTCGCGCCGGGCACGAGGTCGCTGTCGAGCCGCTCGACTCGCTGGGGCTCGACGTCGATACCCCCGACGACCTCGGGGCGCTTGCCGAGGCGCTGGAGCTCGCGCCTGACCGCGCCCACGCGACGGCCGCGGAGCTGGCCCGACTCGGTCGGCTCAGCGGCGTGGCTCCTGCATGAGCCACCGCCTCGAGGTCGTCCAGGTGCACGGTCTGCCTGAGATCGCCACCGGCGACCGCCTCGGGGAGCTGATCGCCGGAGGCCTCGCCGACGCGGGCGTTGAGCCGGTGGCCGGCGACGTCGTGGCCGTCGCCCAGAAGGCCGTCTCGAAAGCCGAGGGCCGGGTGCGCGAGCTGGACGACGTGGTGCCTGGCCCCGCGGCGCGGCGGCTGGCCGAACGCCTCGGCAAGGACCCGCACCTGGTCGAGCTGATCCTGAGCGAGAGCCGTGCCGTCGTCCGCGCCGAGCGCGACCTTCTGATCGTCGAGACACGCAGCGGCTGGATCTGCGCCGACGCCGGCATCGACGCCTCCAACGTGCCGGGCACCGATCGGGTCGCGCTGCTACCCGAGGACCCCGATGCCTCCGCGCGGCGCATCAGGGCACAGCTCGGCGCGGCGGCCGGCGTGCGACCGGGGGTGGTGGTCAGCGACAGCTTCGGGCGGCCGTGGCGCCTCGGCCAGGCCGACGTCGCGATCGGATGCGCGGGGATGGCGCCGCTCGACGACTGGCGCGGCCGGGGGGACCACGAGGGTCGAGAGCTTGACGCGACGGTGATCGCGATCGCTGACCAGGTGGCGGCCGCTGCCGACCTGGTGCGCGGCAAGGACGCGGGCGTCCCCGCCTGCCTGGTGCGCGGGCTGGGGCGCTTCGTCAGCGCGGAGGACGGGCCCGGCGCGCGCGCGATCCAGCGACCAGAAGCCGAGGACCTGTTCCGCTAGCCGCTAGCCAGCATCGGGTCGGGCTGGCCCTCCTCGGTGAACTCGGGGGCCTCGTAGACCTTCCCCGGGGAGGCCCCGATCGCCAATAGCCGCGCCCCCTCGTCGCCGGTGCTGATCTTCCGCGTCTCCTGCGGCCCGACCCGCGCGAAGACACCAGACTCGAGCTCGTACTCGTCTCCGCCGACGGTCAGCGTGGCAGTGCCGGCAATCACCGTGTAGACCTCCTCCTGCCCGTCGGGGCCGTGGTCGTGCTCCGGGTACCTCTCGAAGTCGGGCGGCAGGTCCATCACCGCGAGCCCGAACGAGCTCACGCCCAATCCGGCGCGGACGCGCCGAAAGCCGCCCCCGAAGATCGCCTCGAACTCGTCCAGCCGCTTTACGGTCACGTCCGCCATCAGCTTTCCTCTCTCATCGTTCGATTCACGACCAAGACAGCCGCGCCACGAACCCTACCGCCGCGCAGATCGTCGAGGGCGGCGTTTGCGCGTTCGAGCGGGTACTCGGCGACCTGCGTCCGCACCGGGACCTCGGGCGCCAGCGCCATGAACTCTTCGCCGTCGCGCCGGGTGAGATTGGCGACCGAGCGCAGCGTGCGCTCCCCCCAGAGGATCTCGTACGGAAAGGATGGGATGTCGCTCATGTGGATGCCGGCGCAGACCACCGTCCCGCCCGGAGCGACGGCGCGCAGGGCGACCGGCACCAGCTCCCCGGCTGGGGCGAAGACGATCGCGGCCTCGAGCGCCTCGGGTGGCCCGGCCTGGCCCAGATCCGAGACCTCCGAGCCGCCCTCGGTGTCGCCCGCCCAGACAGCGCCGAGCTCCAGGGCGAAGCGCTGTGTCTCGGCGTCGCCGGGCCGGGTGAGGGCGAACACGCGCCGGCCCTGGTGCGACGCCACCTGGCAGACGATGTGGGCCGAGGCGCCGAAGCCGTAGAAGCCGATCCGCTCCGCGCCGCCGCAGAGCCGCAGCGACCGGTAGCCGATCAGCCCCGCGCACAGCAGCGGCGCCGCCTGGAGGTCGGGGTAGCCCTCGGGGATCGGGAAGCAGTAGCGCTCGT
The DNA here is from genome assembly GCA_038040415.1 of Actinomycetota bacterium. Taxonomy (GTDB): domain Bacteria; phylum Actinomycetota; class Thermoleophilia; order Solirubrobacterales; family 70-9; genus AC-56. Next base: position 13,527 of record JBBPIK010000018.1, on the reverse strand, counting down.
CGGCGACCGCCTGCTCTGCGTAGCCGCCATCGAGCTGATAGCCGGTGAAGCGGGCCTGCTCGCAGAGGTTCTCCCGGCCCGAGCGGCAGTAGCGGCACTCGCCGTCCGTCCACCCCAGCCACGGGATCCCGACCCGCTGCCCGGCGGCGAAGCGCTCCGCCCCCTCCCCCGCCCCCTCGACGGTGCCGACTATCTGGTGCCCGACGACCAGGGGCAGCTTCGGGTCGCGCAGGTCGCCATCGACCACGTGGAGGTCGGTGCGGCAGACGCCGCACGCGTGCACGCGCACCAGCATCTGGCCCGGCCCAGGCTCCGGCCGGGGGACCTCACTCGCGACCAGCGGCCGGCCCTGCTGCTCGAGCACCATCGCACGCACTCGCCCATCATCGCGCGCGCAACGCGGGAAGTGCGGCAACTTGGGACGCCCGCCGACGCCCGCGCAGTTGACACGTCCGCCGGCTGCGCAAGGGTTCTCCCCGAACCCGACCGAAGGGAGCACTAAATGAGGGATTGGGAGCGACTCGGAGCGGCGACCGGCGCCCTCTCGGTGCTTGCGTTCATCGTCGGCTTCGCGATCATCCCCACGCCGCCCGACGTGGACGCATCGGCGATCGAGGTCCACGCCTACTACGCCGAAGAGCAGGACGGCATTCGAGCCTCGATGGTGCTGGTGACCGCTGCCCTCTTCTTCTTCATCTGGTTCCTGGGCAGCCTGCGGAGCGCGCTCAGGACCGCCGAGGGCGGCACGGGCCGGGTCTCGTCAATCGCCTTCGCCGGCGGACTGGTGAGCGCCGGGGCCCTGTTCACCCTGATCACGCTGATCGCGGGCGCCGCCTTCCGCCCCGAGGAGGCGACCCCGCAGGTGACCACGGCGATCAACGATCTGGCGGTCGTGTCAGGCGCGCCCGCGCTGGCGGGGCTGACGGCGCTGTTCGCAGCCAGCGCCAAAGTGGCGCTTCGCCACGGCGCCTTCTCGAGCGCGATCGGCACGCTGCTGGTGCTCGCCGCGCTGGCGCAGCCGTTCGCGGTCGGCGCGATGCTCACCGACAGCGGCGTCTTCGCGGGCGACGGCGTCCTGGGCCTGATCCTGCCGATCGCCGCCTTCGGCATCGCGATCCTGGCTATGAGCGGCGCGCTCGTCCAGCGCGCGGGCAGGCCGGGACGGAGTAGCACCCACCAGTAGCGCATCCCGACCGAGTGTGGAGTTGGGGGCCGTATGTGTCCTCAAGTCGACACTCACGGCCGGACACGGGTGGATTTGCGCCGATACCCAGCCCGCTCGAGCGCGCTAACGAGTCGTGCGACCACCCCGTCCGGGTCGTCGCGGAGCTGGCGTGGCGTGATCGGCATCACGTCGAGGCCCTGAGCCTTCAGGGTTGCCACCTTCAGCCGATCCCGCTCGAAGGCGAGCCGGCCTGAGTGGGCGTCATAGCCGTCGATCTCGACGGCGAAGTCGAGCTCCGGCCAAAGCACGTCCACCTCGAAGCCGTGGATGCGCCGGTTCAACTCGTAGCCGGTGAAGCCTGCCCGACGAAGCAAGCGAAGCATCCGCCGCTCTGCCGGCGAGCGGGTGCGACGCGGGCCGCCAGGAAGGTCGAGGACGGCGCGCAGCGTGGCGTTGCCGCGCTTGCCGGGGTTGCGTTCGAGCTGGTCTCGAAGCTCACGCGCACTCGCCAGGCGCCGGTATTCGGCCTCCGCGACGAGACGCTCGAGATCCTCCGAAGCGAGCTCGCTGGCCAGGTCCAGCATCGTCCGCGGTGGGCTGGTGAGAAGCATTCCCTCCCGGTGGCGAACATCCCGTCGCGCGATCCGGGCGCGATGCACCTCGATCCCGGGTCGGGTGGCGCTCCGCCCCGGCGGAACGGTGACGCACGCCTGCGCGGCGGCTGGGTAGGGCAGCAGGTCCCAGAGCGCCGCGGCGCTTCGGTGGCTGAGGATCGCGTGTCGGCCGCATGCAAGCAGGGCGGCCATGTCGCGAGCGTGCTGCGTGGGCACCATGTGACCCACGAGATAGACGCCGCGATGTGCTTCGTGGAGCCTCTTGTTTCGGAGTCGCCAGTCGATCTGATCGCGGCTTACGCCCGCATCCAGCAGTTGCCGCCTCGCCACCACGCCGTGCTGGCGGCCTGCGAGGCTCGCGATGGCCCCGTCAACGGGTCGACTGAGTGATTCACCGGACATACTCCGGTGAATCCCACACTGGACGCTGGTGCCCCCGGCCTGGTCTTTCTACCGCCTCGCGTCGCGGAGGATCAGTACGTCTCGACGATTTCGTACAGGGTGGTGCGCTGCGCGGGCTGGCGGCCGGCGCGGCGAGCCGCGGCGATCAGCTCCGGCGGGTCGAGCCGGACGCCGTGGTGCGAGCCGGCCATGCGAGAGATGTTCTCCTCCATCAAGGTGCCGCCGAGGTCGTTGACCCCCCAACGGAGGCTCTCGGTGGCGGCGTCCAGGCCCATCTTCACCCAGCTCGCCTGGAGGTTGGTGATCGTCCTGCCGAGGGCCAGCCGGAAGGCCGCCGTGTGCTTGAGGTTCTCGTCGCGGGAGATCTCCTCGATTCCGTGGGTGCGACCGAGCAGCGTGTTGAACGGGATGAAGCTGAGCGGCACGAACTCGGTGATCCCGCCGGTGCGCTCCTGGAGCTCGCGCACCACCCGCATGTGGCGGGCCAGCTCCCACGGCTCCTCGATGTGGCCGAACATCACGGTGGAGGTGGAACGCAGCCCGGAGCGGTGGCAGGCCTCGATGATCTCCACCCAGCGGGAAGCCGGGAGCTTGTTCGGTGAGATCCGCGCCCGGACGCCGTCGTGGAGCACCTCCGCCGCGGTTCCCGGCGTCGACCCAAGGCCGCACTCGACGAGGTAGTCGAAGACCGCCTCGGGGCTTCGTCCCGAGCGCTCACACATGAAGTGGATCTCCATCGGCGAGTAGGCGTGCAGGTGGATCTGCGGCGCCACCTCCTTCACCAGCCGCAGCCAGCGCCCGTAGTGCTCGAGCGTGTAGTCGGGGTGGATGCCGCCCTGCATGCAGACCTCGGTGGCGCCGTAGTCGACCGCCTCCTGAACCCGGGCCTGGAAGTCGTCGGGGTTGACGTGGTAGGCGTCCGGCGAGCGGCGGCCCTGGCCGAAGCCGCAGAAGGCGCAACCGACGACGCAGATGTTGGTGAAGTTGATGTTGCGATTGACCACGAACGTCACCCGCTCGCCGGCGAGCTCGGCGCGCAGCTCGTCGGCAGCAAGGCGCATTTCCTCCATCACCTCGGGCCGGGTCTCCGCGAACAGGCCGGTCAGCTCCTCCTCGCTCAGCGCCTCCCCCCGGCGGCCCTTCTCGATCGCTCGCGGAGCCACGTCCGGTGAGATCAACCGCTCGGTGCGGCGCCCCGAGCCCTTTCGCGGGATGAAGCTCCAGTACTTGAGCTTGACCAGGTCGAGGACACTCTGGTCCATCCAACCGGGGTCCAGGTACTGGGCATAGGTGCAAAGCCGCTCGGTCAGCGCAAAGCCCTGCGGCTGAAGGCGCTTCCTGACCTGATGCGGGCTCGGGAAAGGCTGCTCGGGAGAGATGTGATCGCCGTTGGCCGACAGGCCGCCGAGATCGGTGGCGCCTTCCCCCACCAACTCCTCCCACCAGTCGCAGAGATTCGGTGGAACCTGGATGCCCACCTCGGGCATCAGCCGCCGGCACTCGCGAACAAGCAGCTTCATGTCGTCCAAGCTGATCGGGGTAGCCCATTCCGGGAGAACCACTCCGCCGGAAGCCTCGCCTGCGGCTACGTTTCCGGCGGGTTCGGGCTCCAACGGGGCGGCAGGCACCTCCGCATCTGCCGCGACTTCGTCGCTCGCCCGAGCCGGCTCAGCGCCGGTCCAGCGGGCCCGAGCCGATTCGTCGGCGATCTCGGCCACCTCGCGGCCGTAGTAGCTCGGATGCGGGACGAAGTTCTGGAGGATCACCTCCTGAATGTGCCCGTGGCGCTCGTTGACCGCCGCCAGCGCCTCGAGCGAGGCGATCCGTTCTTCCTCGGTCTCCCCGATGCCGACGAGGATGCCGCTCGTGAACGGGATCCGAAGCACGCCGGCCGCCTCGATCGTCCTCAGCCGCTCGGCCGGGTGCTTGCTCGGCGAGCCGGCGTGCACCGTCTCCATCAGGCCCTCGGAGATCGACTCGAGCATCAGCCCCTGCGAGGCGGTCACCTCGCGCAGCCGGGCGAGGTCCTCCGGCTCCAGGACGCCGAGGTTCGTGTGCGGCAGGAGCCCGCGCTCCAGCGCGCGCTCGCAGGCCCAGGTCACGTAGGAGACGAAGTCGTCGTGGCCCCAGGACCGAAGCCGCGCGGCGACCTCGGGGTGGACCTCGGGCCGCTCGCCTGTGAGCACGAGCAGCTCCTTGGCGTTGCGGCGCACCGCCTCGTCGAGCCGGCGCTCCACCTCCTCGGGCTCATACAGGTGCGCCCGATGGGTCGCGAAGGCGCAGTACTTGCAGTAGCAGCGGCAGGTGCGTGACAGTGAGAGCGTGTAGTTGCGCGAGAAGGTGACGCGCCGCACGCCCGTGAACCTAGCGCAGTGTGGGCGCCCGCACTACTTGGGTCGCTGGCGCGCCACGGTCGAGACGTCCGCGGCGACGTTCTCGACCACTTCCGCGCCGCTCGTGGGCGGCTCGGGACCGAGCGCGTACTGCGCCCCGGCGATCACGAACCTGTAGAGGGCCGCCGCCGCGAGCGCGCCGACCAGCGGGCCGACGATGTACGGCCAAACGCCGCCGAACTCGTTGCCGATCAGGGCGGGACCGAACCAGCGCGCCGGGTTGACCGCGGACCCGGTGAGCGGGCCGAAGATCATCGCGTTCAGGCCGAGGGTGAGCCCGATCGCGAGCGGGGCCCACTCCTTCCGTGCCCTGGGGTTGAAGGCGACGGCGCAGACGGCGAGCACCAGGAAGAACGTTCCCAGCCCCTCGACCACGGCTCCCGCGAAGTCGCCTCCCAGGAGCGGGCTGATCGTCGCGGCTCCGTAGTCGCCGGCGCGGCCCTCGTCCAGAAGCAGCCCCTTGACGAGCAATGCCCCGAGCACGCCACCGGAGAGCTGGGCGAGGATGTAGACCACCGCGTCCACCGGGTCGATCCGCCGGGTGACGGCGGCGGCAATCGTTACCGCGGGATTGAAGTGTCCCCCGCTGACGGCGCCCAGCGTGATGATCAGGGCGAACAGGACCACCCCGTGCACGAGACCGACGACCGCGAAGTCCGACCCGGTCTGAGCGTCAGCGGCGGTGGCGACATAGAGCGTCACCACGGTGCAAATGCTGAACACCAGTATCAGCGTGCCGATCAGCTCGGTGATGTAAGCGGCGAGTCCTCGATCCTGCACTGCGGGCAACCTCCTAGCGGGGTCGTCGTCGGGCAAATGTGGCGCGGGAGTCTATCCGCCTTCGCGGTCGGCCCGCTCCTGAAGCATCCTGGCGTCCTCGATCACCTCGAGCGCCTCCTCGCGCGAGCGCCACCCCTCGACCGCCACCTTCTTGTCCTCCAGCTGCTTGTAGATCGAGAAGAAGTGAGCAATCTCGCGCTGGAGCTGCCCCGGGATGTCTTCGAGCCTCTCCGCGTGGTTCCAGCCCGGATCGTTGAGCGGCACGCAGACGATCTTGTCGTCCACGCCCTTCTCGTCGTGCATCTTGAACAGGGCGATCGGCTTCACGCGGATCATGCAGCCGGGAAAGGTCGGCTCCGAGACGCAGACCATTGCGTCGAGCGGGTCGCCGTCGCGGCCCAAATGCCCGACCAGGTAGCCGTAGTCGGTGGGGTAGACCGTGGATGAGGAGAGGAATCGGTCCAGGGTCAGGCCTCCGAGCTCCTGGTCGTACTCGTACTTGTTGCGGCTCCCCTTCGGGATCTCTACGTAGGCGAGCAGCTCGTTCCCACGCTGGGCCATCGATCGCAAGGCTATCCTGGGCGCCTCGATGAAATGGGTCGCCGCGCTGCTGGCGGCCATCGTCGTTTCGGCCGGTGAAGCCGGTTGCGGCGGGGATGGCGCTGAACCGGGCGCTTCCAGGGAAGCGACCCTGGTCCTCGATTTTCAGCCGAATGCCGTCCACGCCGGGATCTATTCGGCCCTTGAGCGCGGGTACTACCGCGACGCCGGGATCGACCTGCGGGTGCAGGAGCCGTCGGCGTCGACCGACGCCCCGAAGTTGCTCGAGGCGGGCCGCGCCGAGTTCGCAATCCTCGACATCCACGACCTGGGCCTGGCGCGGGAGCGCGGCCTCGACGTGGTGGGAATCGCGCCGATCGTGCAACGCCCGCTGGCGGCGGTGCTGGTCGATCTGATCGGCGTCCGCCGGCCCCGTGACCTTGAGGGTCGAACCGTGGGAGTCACCGGCCTTCCCTCCGACGATGCGGTCCTCGACTCGGTGCTGGAGGCTGACGGGGCCGATCCCGACGCCGTTGACCGGGTCACGATCGGCTTTCAGGCGGCCTCGGCGCTGGCATCGGGCAAGGTGAGCGCTGCGACGGGCTTCTGGAACGCGGAGGGCGTGACGCTGAGCAGGATGGGCATTCCGATTCGCGAGTTTCGCGTCGACGACTACGGCGCCCCCCGTTACCCAGAGCTGGTCCTCTGCACGAGCTCCAGCCTGATCGAGGGCGACCCCGGCCTGGTCCGCTCGGTCGTCGGCGCCACCGAACGGGGCTACCGGCTCAGCGTCGAGCGGCCGGGGCAAGCTCTGAGCGACCTCCTCGATCAGAACCCGGGGCTCGATCGCGCCCAGCAGTTCGCCGAGTTGCGCGCGTTGCTTCGCGCGCAAGCGTTGGACCCGGACGAATTCCAGCCCGGGGCGCTTCGCGCGTGGGCCCGCTGGGACATCGCGCACGGCATCCTCGACTCGAGGCCGGACCTGGGAGCCCTTTTCGACCGACGCTTCGCCGACTGAGGTTGGCGCCTTTGTTGCTGACGTGCGCAACAAAAGCGCCAAGTGGGCGGTTCCTCCCCTACCCAGCCCATGAACGCTCGAGCGCCGGGCGGCTGACTAGGGGCTGACTAGTTTTCGCCCAGTAGCCGCTCGACGAGCTCGGGCAACTCCCGGGCCAGCCGCGAGCGCGGCACGACCAGGTTCACCCCTGCGGCCTCAGCGCGCTCGCGCTGCTGGGGGTCGGTGTGCCGGTAGAAGCCCAACACCGGCTTGCCCAGCTTCACCACCGAAGCGGGATCGACCTCGTCAACGTCGGCCACGATCAGGTCGGCATCGGCACTCGGCTCGGCCCCTTGGCCGAGGTCGAGGATGACCTCGTGCCCGGCGCCGGCGAGCGTTGCCTCCACGCGGCTGGCGAGCATCAGGTCAGCGACCATCGCAACTACGCGCGCCACTGGCCCGCTAGATCACAGGCTTCGGCTGCGGCGAAACTCACGACGCACCGACTCCGGTCGGCCCCACATCTGGACCACCTCGGCGCGGCCCTCGCGAACCTCCCGCACGACCATCTCGCCGTCGATCCCCTCCTGGTCGAGCAGGGCGAGCGTTCCCTTCACGGTCTCGGCCGCCGCGGCATGTCCGAAGCGATGGGCAACCAGCACCCGCCAGTGCCAGTCCGCCTTCGAGTAGGGCTGCGCGTTGACCTGAGTGAGCAGCACGGCCGCGTCGACGTAGCGCTCCTCGTCGACCAGGCGCAGGTCGATCTCCAGATCGGTCCAGTCGTCGGGAAGCGAATCGAGGATCTCCTGAAAGGCCGAGGCGAGCTCCATCGACGAGAGCGTACCGCTGGCGGTCCGCTCAAGGGAACCGCCCGTCGCGCCGATCTGCTCTACCAGGGAGGGATTTGTTGCTTACTGAGGCGACGCGAATTTGAAGCGCTTTGATTTGAAGCGCTTTGTGGGGACACCGTTGAAGGTCCGGCCGGCTCGCCACGACGTGCTGGGTGCCGCGGCGGTGGGCCTGGGCCTGCTGTGGATCTGCCTGGTGGCGATGGCCGCGGCCGGCATCAAGGGCGCGCCGCTGCTCCTCCTCAGCGGCATGGGACTGGTGGGGACGGCGGCTCTCCTCCCCGGGGCTCACTGGCGGCAGGTGAGGAAGCTGCGAGGGCTGGCGGCAACCGACGCGCTCACCGGCCTCACGAACCACCGCGGCTTTCAGGAGGTCCTGGCGGCGGAGCTCGAGCGAGCCCGGCGCGGCGACCATCCGATCTCCCTGGTGTGGATGGACCTCGACAACTTCAAGGCCGTCAACGACACTCATGGGCACCCGTACGGGGATGAGGTGCTGAGGGCGGTGGGCAAGGCGTTGCGGGGCGTCGTCCGCAGCACCGACACCGCCGCACGAGTCGGAGGCGAGGAGTTCGCGCTGATACTCCCCGGCACCGGTGGCGAGGTCGCGTATCCGATTGCCGAGCGAGCGCGACAGGCCATTGCGGACACCGCCGCCCACGACCTGCGGCTCAACTGCTCGGCGGGCATCGCCACCTACCCGGACGACGCGGAGGATGCCTCCGGCCTCTGCAAGCTCGCGGATGGCGCCCTGTACTGGGCGAAGCGTCAGGGCAAGCAGCGCACGCGCCGCTTCGACCCCGAGCACGTGGTGGCGGCGGCCTCGGACCAGCAGGAGGCCGAGATCGCCGCCCTGATCGCGGAGCCGGAGGGGATCCAGCCCGTCTTCCAGCCGGTCGTCGACCTCGCCAGCGGGCACCTGGTCGGATACGAGGCGCTGGCCCGCTTCAAGAGCTCGCCGGGACGCTCAACGGAGGCGTGGTTCGCGCTGGCCCACAGCTGCGGCATGGCGGCGGAATTCGACGCGGCGGCGATCCGCGCCGCGCTGGGGCCCGTGGGCCGTCCAATCGACACCCATCTGGCCCTGAACGTCAGCCCGTCGACCCTCGCCTCAGAGGCGGTGAGCGAGGCCCTTCCCAGCGACCTCACCGGGCTCGTGATCGAGATCACCGAGCACGAGTTCGTGCCGGACGACGAGACGCTCGCGGGGGCTGTCGCGGAGCTGCGGGACCGCGGCGCCCAGATCGCCATCGACGACGCCGGGGCCGGTTACGCGGGACTGAAGCAGATGATGCGGGTGAAGCCCGACATCGTCAAGCTCGATCGCGACCTGGTCAAGCGCATCCATGCCGATCCGGCCAGGATGGCGCTGGTGGAGTCCTTCGTCCGCTTCGCGCGACGGATAGGCGCCACCGTGTGCGCCGAGGGAATCGAGAGCCTCGACGACCTCGAGGTCGTCAGCGACCTCGACGTCCAATGGGGACAGGGTTTCGCCGTCGGCCGTCCGCAGGCCCCCTGGGCGGGCGTCACGCCGATCGCCGCCGGCGTCTGCCGGGCGACCCTGGCCGAGGCGCTGCGTGCCGGCTCGGCGGGCCACGGAAGGATCGCCGCCGGCGACCGCAGGCTCGAGCACCTGAGCGCCCAACTGGCCAGCGCCCGCTCCCGAACCGACCTGGAGGGCGCCATGGCCCTGATCGCGGCGGAGCTCAATGCCGACATGGTCTCCCTCTCGCACTGGCACCCGGAGGAGGGCGTCGTCGAGACGCTGGCCGAGACCGGCGGGGCCGGCGACGAGCACTTCTCGCTGGACGAGTTCCCCCTGACCTCGCGCGTGTTGCACGACCAGGTGGCGGTGCAGGTCCTGGTCGGCGATCCGGAAGCCGACCGCCGGGAGGTCGAGCTGCTGCTCTCCCTGGGGCAGCGCTCGCTGCTGATCGTGCCCGTCGTCAGCCAGGGCCATAGCCTCGGCATCGTGGAGGCGTACAGCCGGCTCGAGCGGCCCTGGACGCGCACGGAGATCAACCACGCCCGGATCATCTCCAACCAGTTCGGCTCGGTGATCCTGGCTCTGTTCCGCTCCCCGGCTGCCCTGGCGAGCTAGAGCCGAGCTAGAGCTGGTCCTCGGCCTGGACCCGCATCTTCTCCGCGAGCTCACCGCCCAGGGCGTGCTCGCGCC
>JBBPIK010000018.1:0-3512 GCA_038040415.1 Actinomycetota bacterium | reverse complement strand
TCGGCCTGGACCCGCATCTTCTCCGCGAGCTCACCGCCCAGGGCGTGCTCGCGCCCCTCGACCTCGACGAACAGGGGGCCCCCGAACGGCTGGGCGCCGGTGATCCGCAGGCGGGCGCCCGGGCGGATGCCGCGATCGGCGAGATAACGGAGCATCTCGGGATCTGAGTCCGAGACCCGCGCGAAGGTCGCTGCACGCCCCTGTTCAAGCTCCGCGAGGCCCGTCGTCCGGTCGGCCGCCAGGGCGAGCTCCGGTGTCGGGATCGGGTCGCCGTGCGGATCGAGCGCCGGATTGCCGAGCTTCTCGGCGATGCGCCGCTCGAGGTCCTCGGAGATGTAGTGCTCGAGCACCTCCGCCTCGTCGTGCACCCGGTCCCAGGGCATCTCGAGAGCCTCGGAGAGGAAGGCCTCCAGGAGCCGGTGATGGCGCATCACCTCGAGCGCCACCTTCTCGCCCGGCGGTGTCAGCACCACCCCGCGGTAGGGCGCGTAACGGGCCAGGCCCATCTCGTCGAGTCGCTTCAGCATCGCGGTCACCGAGCCCGGCGACACCCCAAGCCTCGCGGCGAGGGCGGTGGTCGTCACGGGGCGCTCCGAGCGAGGGGCAAGCGCGTAGATCGCCTTCGTGTAGTCCTCGACCGCCTCCGAGTTCGCGGCCGCGGGACTGTGCCGAAAGCCCGAGTGCGGGTTGCCCTGGGCCATCAGACCGGCACCACGAGCCCGGTCACGTAGAGGGCCAGCATGCCGGCGGCCAGCCCCGCGATCGCACCGGGGTGGAGGGCACGTCCTCGCTCGTCGCGCATCGCCGGGACGAGCTGCCACACGACTCTGGCGATCGCTCCCACGCCGACGCCGAAGAGCAGCGCCGCGATACTCGGGTTGAAGGCGGCGAAGCCGATCCACGCACCCGGGATCGCAGGGGCACCCGCGATCAGCCCGAGCGCAGCGAGGCGGCCGAGGCTGGGTGTTCCCTTGGCCAGCGGAGCCACGATCGCGAGACCCTCGGTGGTGTTGTGAAGGGCGAAGCCGATCACCAGGAAGGTGCCGAGGGCGAGCGCTCCGACGGCGTATGCGGAGCCGATCGCCAGGCCCTCGCCGAGGTTGTGCAGGCCGATCCCGATCGCGACCAGCAGGGCGAGATAGGCACCGCCCCTGGCCGCACCGCCGGCCGCCGCGGGCGGCTGTCGGTCGACCGGGTCGGTGGATGCCGCAGGCGCCGTACGGGCGGAGAGGTACGAGTCCACCCCGGCGAGCGCGAGGTAGGCGGCCAGCGCCCCCAGCAAGACGAGAGCCTGCCCGCCGAACACCGACGGTGCCGCGGCCCCTATCTCGAGGCCCTCCAGGCCCGCGTCCACCCCGAGGACGACGAGCAAGCCCACGGTGAAGGCGATCAGCAGGCGGATCCAGCTGTCGCTGATCCGGCGCACGAAGGGCAGCCAGAGCATCCCGAGGGTCACCGGGATCACGCCGACGTAGAGGCCAAGCAGGGCCATGAGCGCAAAGAAGTGCGAGCTCGACTCGGGAGTCTCGGTCGCGACGGGGATCTGATGATCGATCGTGCCGCCCGTCGAGGTGAGCAGGGAGATCTCGTACGCCTCGCCCTCGATCCACGGGTAGGCGATGCCGAGAGTGGTCGCCGCGAGCCTGCCGACGCGCTGGCCGTCGCTCGCGGTGAAGGGGACGAAGGCGTCGTTGACCACGACCTGGGCCACGTCCACCGCGTCCGGCCCGTCGTTTCGCACCGTGAGCTCGATCTCGCCCGGACGCAGGACGGTGCGCTCGATCGCCAGCTCCTCGACCGGGGGGCCGGTGCGCTCACCCAGCCCCGGGGCGCCCACGAGCGCCAGCAGCGCCGCGGCCCCGACGATCAGGGAAAGCGGTATCAGACCCAGCGCCCACGCCGGTGCGCGCGCGGCGAAGGGCGGGCGCTCGGTGCCGGCGCGCGCCTCCATCAGCCGCTGACCTCGAAGAAGCCCATCCAGCCGAGCTGCGCGAACTCGCTGACGTGGGCGTGGAACATGTAGCGGCCCGGCTTCGGGAAGCGGAGCTCCAAGATGCCGCGCTGCCCCTGCGCCTGCACGACCGTGTCCGTGAGCTCGGTCGGCTCGAGCGAGGTGCCGGTCGGGTAGTAGTGGAAGAAGTTGGCGTGGATGTGAAAGGAGTTGATCGGGTCGAACTCGAGCGTGTTGACGAGGTAGATCCGCACCAGCTCGCCGCGGCGCACGCGGACCGGCTCGTCCATGTAGTGGAAGCCAACCGTGTTCACGGCGTAGACCTCGTTCGAGCCGTCGAAGTTGGTGTCGAAGCCGTTCATCACCATCATCAGCTCGTCGGCCTCGGGGCGGCCACGCCGCGGGTCGATCACGAACGCCCCGTACAGGCCCTTGGAGATGTGAGACTCGAGCGGCATCACGTGGCAGTGGTAGAGGTGCAGCCCGAACGGAGAGGCGTCGAACTCGTAGGTGTAGCTCTTGCCCGGCTCAATCAGGCCCCCGCCGCTGCGCTCACCGACCCCCGGCACGCCATCCATGGCAGCCGCGTGGATCCCGTGGAAATGGACCGTGTGAGGGTGCTCGGAGCCGTTGGCGAACCTGATCCGCAGGAGCTCGCCTTCGCGGCAGCGCAGCGTCGGCCCGGGGACCCGGCCGTTGTAGGTCCAGGCATCGAACCTGACTCCCGGCGCGACCTCCAACTCCTTGTCGGCCGCGACCAGCTCGAACTGGCGCAGAACCCGGCCGCTTGCCAGCCGCCGCGTCTTGCCGTGATCGAAGTCGCGCAGGATCTCGGTGGGGTTGAAGCCGTTGGCGCGGTGATCGACCCTGCCGCCGGCGAAGCTGGCATGAGCCACGGTGCCGCCGGCGCCACCATGCGCCGGATGGGCGCCGTTCGGCGTCCCGGCGGCCGTCGCCTGGCTGCCGCCAAGCACCCGGTGGACTCCCTGGTGGGGAACGGCCTGGTGCAGGAGAGCCAGCGCCGGGGCGCTCGCCGCCCCGCCGACCAGGAGCTTGCGGCGGCTGAAGCGCCTGGGCGCCTGGCCGGCTGCCGCGGGACGCCCACCCGGGGACTCGCCATGCCGATCTTTTCGATCTGCCACAAAACGAATTTTGACATATCAAAAGGAGGTCTCGCCGCCGCTCCTACAATCCGTGGAGATGGAGGCCGCGATCGAGCTGGACGGCCAGTACCGCGCCCTGCGGGAGGAGGCGGGCTTTCTCGGCCGCCGGCGCGGGGTTGTGCTCGTCAAAGGAGCGGACGCCACCGAGCTCCTTCAGGGCCAGCTCACCAACGACCTCGACACCGTTGAAGCGGACCAGGGCTGTTACGCGGCGCTCCTGGACCGCAAGGGCCACATGCAGGCGGACATGCGAGTCCTGCGGCTGAGCACCGGGGAGATCTGGCTGGACACGGAGCCCGAGGCGACCGCGGCCGTCGCCCGACACCTCCAGATGTACAGCGTCGGCCGCGACGTCGAGGTCGAGGAGGCGTCCGCCGCCTGGGCGGTCATCTCGTTGA
>JBBPIK010000017.1:0-42743 GCA_038040415.1 Actinomycetota bacterium | reverse complement strand
TTCGTCGGGTAGTTGTGGTTGGCGCTGTTGATGTCGCTCGAGACGAGCATCAGCGCCATGCCCTTGCTGTCCGCGTAGCGCACGGCGCTGCGCGCGAACCGCGTGTTGGTCAGCCCGCCGATCGCCCCCTCGGCCACGCTCGCGCCGTTGTCGACGGCGTAGGTCACGGCGAGCGCCCAGTTGTCGGTGGGCGGAACGAACGAGTCCCAGATCCGCAGCGGCATCAGCTGGCACTTGGGGCAAAGCCCCGTCTCGCCGGCCCCGTTGTTGGTCTCGGCCAGCGCTTCCAGGGCGCGCCCGGTTCCGTGCCCGTCGGCGCTGCAGCAGCTCGAGGCGTCGAAGGGGTCGTTGTCGTTGTCGAAGAAGTCCCAGCCGGCGATGTCGTCGCGATAGCCGTTGGCGTCGCTGTCTGCACCGTTCGAGAAGGTGCCGATCAGGTCGGAGGCGTCGAGGATCGTGTCGGCGTTCGGCGACGGTTGGCCCGGGCCCGAGGTGTCCTCGCCGGCACTGTCCGATACGCGCGGGTCGTCGGCGTAGTCGCTGACGTTGAAGGCGCCGTCCCCGTTGCAGTTGTAGGCGGCGCAGTCCGTCCCGTTCGCGTGCTTGGGCAGCGGCAGCTCCCCCGTGTTGAGGCGGACCTTGTCCACCAGCTCCTCTTCCTGCCAGCGGATCCCGGTGTCGAGGACGGCGACCGACACACTCGGGAGCCCGGACGAATACTTCCAGGCGGTGTCCGCGCGGACCCCCGAGATCTGGGAGCAGGCGGGATCTCCGGCATCGACGTTGGCGTCTCGGCCCTGCTGGTCGAGTTGGGCGCAGTTGACGTACTGGGTCTCTACGCCCGGCGCCTCCTGCGCCGAGTCGGGCCGGAAGCCGAACGACCCGAACTGCTCCTCGAAATAGCTGTCGCACTCCGCCGCAGGGGGATCGGGATCGTCGCCCTCGCAGCGATCGAAGCCGGGGTCGTTGGGGGTGTTGGCCCGCGGGCTCTCGGCCGGGTCGCTGCCGGGAAAGGCGGCCAGCGCGGCGCATGGCAACGCGAGCGCGATCAGCGCTGCTCCAACAGCCACGGTCCTCCTCCCCATGGGCACTGGAAACTACCACCGGAGCTCGGGCGCGGCGCCGAGTAGGGTCAGTCGTTATGCCGTAACGATTGCGGCGGCGATCGCAACTGTCGCTCAGTCGGCGACGGCGAGCGCCGGGGTCGTCCGATCGCCGAGATCGGCCGGAGCGTTCTGCCGCCGCGACCTGGCGATGAAGGGCAGCGAGCACGCCGAAATCGCGCTGGAGAGCAGATACGACGCGGGATAGCCCCAGACGTCGGCGGCACGACCGAGGATCGGTTGGGCAACCACCCCGCCGCTCGAGCTCATCAGCGAGTCGAAGGAGAGGATCGTCGCCCGTTGCTGCGACGGGATCAGGCCGTTGAGATATGCCTGGCGGATCGGCATCGTCGCGGCGAACAGGAGGCCCCAGGCAACGATCAGGCCGATCACGGCCCAGAAGCTCTCGATCAGACCGATCAACGCCAGGCTCAGGACGCTCAGCGCCTCGGCGACCAGCAGGGCCGACGTGCGCAGCCGGAACAGCTTGCGAACCTGCGGAGTCGCCAGGCCGCCAAGGATCTGCGACCCGGCGACGATCGCCGCCACCAAGCCGGCTACCCCGTAGGCCTGAGGATCGCCATAGAGCTCGAGCAGATACGGCTGTAGGGCGTAGAAGACATAGATGCCGACGCCGCCGGTGAAGGGAGCGGCCAGCATCAGGTACTTGACGGCGGGCACTCGCCAGCCGTACTCGATCGAGTTCGCGGCGATGCCCTTGATCTCGGCCCACGGGCGCGCGCCCCGCTTGGGCGTAAAGCCGATGTCCCTCATCAGAGCCCCCGCCAACACGAACATCACCACGAGGACCGCTGCTCGGAGGACGAACGGGGCGCCAAGGCTGATCGCCTGGGCCAGATAGCCGCCGCCGATCGACCCGGTCAGCATGCCCACCCCCGTGAGCACCTGCCCGCGGGCCAGGACGGACTCCAGCGTTCCCTCGAAGTGGGCGGCGTCGAGCGCGTCGACCAGCCAGGCCTCGGTCGCGCCCGAGAAGAAGGTGAAGCCGAGGCCCAGCAGCAGCGAGACCGCGGCCCACTCCCAGAATGGGGCCTCGATCTCCCAAAGAAGGACGTAGAGCACGGTCGTCACCGCCAGCGTCACCGTCCCGAGCAGGAAGGAGGCCCGCCGACCCCACATGTCGGCGACGATCCCCGTCGGCACCTCGAACAACACCATGCCGGCGGTGAAGAACGCGTTGGCGGCGAAGGCCTCCAGGTTGTTGAGCCCCGCGTCGAGGAGGAAGATCGTGTTGATGCCCCAGATCAGCGACGCGGCCAGGGTGTTCCCCAGCAGGAGCGTGTAGTAGGTCCGCTTGATCGTGGTCGCAGTGGGCATCGCAGGGCCTGCTCGCGCGAGGATATGGAGCGGGGCCTACACCCATCGGCCCTCGGTGCAAGATCCGGGTCTACCGCCTCAGCCGAGTGGGGCGTCTACGGCGCCCAGGTCTCGCCGCGGCGAACGCGCTCGAAGCCGAGCCAGATGACGTTGACCGCGGTGGCGACTATCCGTTCGCGCGGTACCTGGGGGTGCTCGGCCCACCAGATCGCCAGCCCGGTGAGGCCGGAGCGGATCACCTCGGCGGCCATCTCGAGCGCCACCCGATCGGCCGAGCCGGCGATCCGCTCCGCACCCGGCTCCCCGCCGAGGATCGCGCCCAGCGCCGCGACCGCCTCGGCTTGGACCTCCTTGTGGACCGCGCGTATCTCGGGGTCGCCGGTGGTCTCGTGGAAGAACATCCGTGGCGCGTAGGGATGCTCCTCCACGTACCGGGCCCAAGCGTCGATGGCCCGGGGGATCCGCTGCTCGGCGGGATCGTCACCGGAAAGCTGCCGGCGCCACATCTCCAGGAACTCGTCCCGAGTCCGCTCCAGGAGCCGCTTGTGGAGGTCGAGCTTGGAGGCGAAGTGGTCGTAGATCACCGGCGCCGTGACGCCTGCGCGCCTGGCGATCTGGTCGATCGAGGCGCCGTGGTAGCCGCGCTCGGCGAAGACCTCGAGCGCCGCCCCCTCGATCATTTCGCGGCGGGCCTCGGCGCTCAGGCGCCTGCGGGGTTGCGCCTTTGTCTTCCCCTTGGTTGTCAACCTAACGCTCCCTAGGTAATATCCTAACCGCGATTAGGTTACGACACGACGGAGACAGGAAGAGGGGAATGCCCTATGGCGACCGCTGACGCGACGCACAAGTACGACGGCACGCTGCTCGAGATCCAGCGGCCGCTCTCCCCCGTGCAGTGGTCGGCGATCCTGGGATCGATCGCGGTGCTCGTCTGGAGCGTCCCGGGCCTGATCGTCAACCCGGACTTCGCCACCGGGGACGCGGCCACCGCCGAGCGGGTCCTCGCCGTTGACATGAACGGCTGGCACGCGCTCTCGGGCTTTCTCGTGGCGATCCCTGGCTTTCTTGTCGCCCCTCGTCCCCGTCTCTCGGCCCTCTTCGTCATGGCCGCGGCCGGAAGCCTGATCGCCACCGGCGTCTGGGCCCTGCTCGACAACCAGGTCGCGGCCGGCCTCTTCTACTTCCCCAACAACGAGGCCGACGCCCTGCTCCACTTCGGCACCTCGGCGATCTTCCTCGCCGGCGCCGGCCACTATTACCTGGTCGAGCGCCGTCGAAGCCCTTAGCGCCCTCCGGATCAGGACACAGGGGCGACCGCGCACCCGCTCTTCATCGCAGCCCGGCGGAGGTCGCTGTCCCATGTGACGAAGGTCGTACCCGCGCCCAATGCGAGCGCGCTTGCGAGGTGGACGGCGTCGTAGCCGCGAAGTCCCAGATCCCCAGCAAGCTCTCCTGCGTGCTGGGCCAGCGGCTCGTCGATCCCGACCTGGAGCAGTTCGCGCCGCATGGCCTCGAAATCCCGGAGCGCCATGCGGTGCTCGTCGGCGGTTAGCCGGCCGGCGCGTAGAGCGGCCGCGAGCGCGGCGCGCCCCTCCGGGTAGACCAGGATGCTCGAGGCTGCCGGGTGGCCGGTCTCCCACAGGTCGGCCGCGAGCTCGGAGCCCTCCCCCACCACGACGAGCTTGATGAGCGCCGAGGTGTCGAAGTAAAGCGTCAGCGACGCTGTTTGGCGACGAGGTCGGAGACCGAGCCTCCTGGCTTGACGCGCGGGCGCTTCGCTCGGCGCGGCTTGCTTGGCGGCGTGACGAGACCCCGTCGGACGAGCTCGTCCAGCGGATCCTCGCCCTCGAGGGCAGAGAGTCGGGCGATCGGCCTACCGCGCCGCGTCACGACGATGTCCGCGCCGCGCTCAACCCGGTCGAGATGCTCGCTGAGCCGGTCATGCAGTGCTCGCACGCCAACCTCGTAGCCTCCGCGATGTAGCGTCATACGCGCGAGATTAGCAGCTACATCGCGGGCCGCTGGCCGAGAGTGCCGACCGCTGCGGTCCTTGAGCGCTCCCGGGGCCAGGCGATGACTTTCGCTGGCCCCAGCGGTCTACTGTGAGGGGCCAACTCGCCCAGGACTACCTGAAGGAGGAAGGGCCATGAACATGCCGCCGGTGGTGTCGTCGCAGGAGTGGGAGGCCGCGCGCGAGGAACTGCTCCTGAAGGAGAAGGAGCTCACCCGCGCCCGCGACGCGCTGGCCGCCGAGCGCCGCCGGATGCCGAGGATGGCCGTGGAGAAGGAGTACGCCTTCGAGGGCCCGAACGGCCCGGCGAGCCTGCTCGACCTGTTCGGCGGGCGCCGTCAGCTGATCGTCTACCGCGCCTTCTTCGAGCCCGGCGTCGCCGGCTGGCCCGAGCGTGCCTGCGTCGGCTGCTCCTTCGTCGCCGACCAGGTCGCCGACCTCGCTCATCTGAACGCCCGCGACACCACCCTCGCGTTCGCGTCGCGCGCGCCGCAGCCCGACATCGAGCGCCTGAAGGCGCGGATGGGCTGGGAGATCCCGTGGTACACGATCACGGACGGCTTCGACGCCGACTTCGGCGTGGACGAGTGGCACGGCACCAATGCCTTCTTCCGCGACGGCGAGCGGATCTTCCGCACCTACTTCGTCGACAACCGCGGCGACGAGGCGATGGGCAGCACCTGGACCTACCTCGACATCACGGCCCTCGGGCGCCAGGAGGAGTGGGAGGACTCGCCGGAGGGCTATCCACAGACTCCGCCGTATGCGTGGTGGAACCGCCACGACGAGTACGACGAGGCCCCGTGATCGCTCACGTCTGAGGCGCCACGCGGTACTTCAGGTGAGTCACTCCGGGGCCCTCGACCGCCCGGACCTGCTCCAGCGTCAGGTCGGGGCCAACACCCTCGAACAGCCGGGCCCCACCACCGAGCACCAGCGGGACGATGTTCAGCTCGAGCTCGTCGACGAGCCCGGCCGCCAGGTACTGGTTGATGGCATCGGCGCCGCCGCCGACCGTGACGTCCTTGCCGGCGGCCGCCGCCCTGGCGTGCTCCAGGGCCGAATCGATCCCGTCGGTGACGAAGGTGAACGTCGTGTCCGAGAGCGTCAGCGGCTCACGCTCGTGGTGGGTGAGCACGAAGACGGGCATGTGGAAAGGGGGGTCCCCGCCCCACCATCCCGTCCAGGGATCGTCGCCCCATGAGCCGGGCCCGCCCCCGAACTTCCCCCGGCCCATGATCTCGGCGCCGACGTTCGCCAGCGCCTCCTCCAATACGGGGGTGCTCGCATTCACTTCTCCGCCTTCCATGCCGTGGGGCTCGCGGAAGGCCCTGAGGGGGAAGGCCCAGTCGTGCAGGCTCCCGCCGCCCTCGCCGAGCGGATTCTCCTCGCTCTGGTTGGGCCCGGCCACGTAGCCGTCCGCCGAAATCGTGATCTGGACTCTGACCTTGCTCATGTCCATGAAGACCGCTCCGGGGATTCAAACTCATCGCCAGCCCGGGCGACTGCCAGGGATGGTCGTGCGCGGCTTCGTCGAGTCGTGCGGCGAGGTTCCTCGGCGGCGTGGCCCCACTCAGCGAGTGCTCGAGGCCGGCTGCACGATGTTGCGGCAGGCCTCCTCGTAGAGGGGCTCGGGGGCCATGTCGATGCCGTTCGGCCACGCGATGGTCCCGGCGTCGGCGTCGACCCGAACCCGGGCGAAGTACGCCGCGTCGCGAAGGGGTTGGAACACCCCGCGCCATTCGCGCTCAGCGAAGTCCACCTCGCCCACGGTTCCGTCGTCGAACGTGAGCCGTAGTCGATAGTCACCAACGACCTCAACCGCCGTTACGTCCACGAGCTGCTCCACGTCAGCAATGCTACGGAAGCGGGTCGATCGCCTCAAGCGGCTCCTCGCGCCGAGCCCGCTCCCAGTTGGCGACCAGATCCTCGCTGTGGAGCCTCGCCCAGTCGGCCACGAGCCCAAGCGCGCGCCGCGGCAGCGAGCCCGCGATAACGTTGCCGTCGAGATCGACCGACGCTGCCTCACCGGCATAACGAGCATGAAAGTGCGGCCGCGCGTGGTGGGCTTCGCTCCAATACATGTAGATCGCGATGCCGTAAAAGGAGCTGATCCGGGGCACCGGCGCACCCTACGGTCCCGATCGGCGTCGTGGTCTCCGTCGATTGCAGGGGCTTCAGGGTGAGCGACCGGACTCGAACCGGCGACCACCTGGACCACAACCAGGAGCTCTACCAACTGAGCTACGCTCACCGCGCGCCACTCAATGTACCGGGAGGGGCGCCCGCCGAATGATGCCTGCGTGCCGTGGGATCGAGACATCCCGCAGCAACGACGAGGCGGAATACTGCGCGGACCATGTCGCGGGAGAACGTCGAGGCTGCAGCGCGGCTCTACGACCTGTACGAGCGAGGAGACATCGACGGGATGCTCGCCGGGATGGACCCCGAGGTCGAGGTCGACGTTTCCGACCGCCTGCCGGACGAAGGCGTCTTCCGCGGCCGCAAGGCGTACCGGTCCTTCTTGGAAGGGGGATTTGACGTCTGGGCTGAGTTTCGCGTCGAGGTGGAGGAGTTGCTTGACGCCGGGGACGCCGTCGTTTCATTCATCCGCTCGGTTGCGGTCGGCCACGGGAGCGGGGCCGAAGTCGAGGAGCGCATCGCGCACGTTGCCTGGATGCGAGACGGGACCCCGTATCGCGTCAAGGTCTTTGCGGACCGCGAGCGTGCCCTCGAAGCCGCCGGGCTCTCTGAGAGGTCTTGATCCCCGGACATGCAAGCGCCGTGCGCAAGCGTTCGTCGATGCTCGCCTCACCGGTTTTTCCACCTATCCTGCAGCTGAGCCCCTGTAGCTCAGCTGGATCAGAGCGGCTGCCTTCTAAGCAGCAGGTCGGAGGTTCGAGTCCTCCCGGGGGCACTGCCCCGGTCCTTCAAGACTGCGGGAGACCTGAGGCTAGACTCGGCTGCGTAATCGGGGTGTGGCGAAGTCTGGTATCGCGCGCGCTTTGGGGGCGTGAGATCCCGGGTTCAAATCCCGGCACCCCGACTCAAGCAAGCAGCACTAGGGTTCCGCCGCGATGGCGGAGGTCCGGCCACTCCAGGCGCTGCACTACAACCTGAGCGCGATCCCCTCGCTCGGCGACGTCACCGCGCCGCCCTACGACGTCATCGATCCGAAGCTGCGGGCGGAGCTGCTCGGCCGCTCGCCGTTGAACGTGGTCGAGATCGATCTGCCGCAGGCGCTGGCCGGCGGAGACCCGTACGTGCACGCCGACGAGACGCTCGAGGCCTGGACCCTCCAGGGCGTGCTGACGGCCGACCGCGAGCCGGCGATCTGGGCGCTGACCCAGGACTACCAGGGGCCCGACGGCAAGCCGCGCACCCGCCACGGGTTCCTCGCCCGGGTGCGCGTGACCGAATACGGCCCCGGTCTCGTCCGCCCCCACGAGCGCACCCAGCCCGGCCCCAAGGAGGACCGCCTGCGGCTCACCCAGGCCACCCGCCACAACCTGTCGCCGATCTTCGCCCTGCACCCCGGAGATGCCTGGCGGCACATCGAGCCCCAGCTGGGCGCCGCGCCCTGGGGCGAGGTGACGGACTCCGACGGCACCGCGCACCGCATCTGGCGGATCGCCGACCCCGCCGTCCACGAGGCGCTCGCCGCGGAGCTGGCCGACGCCGAGCTCTTGATCGCCGACGGGCACCACCGCTACGAGACCTCCCGTACCTACGCGGACCAGATCGGTGGCGAGGGTCCTCATCGATACACGCTCATGTGCCTGGTCTCGCTCCAGGACCCCGGCCTGACGATCTTCGGCACCCACCGCCTGCTCAGCGACCTCGACCGCGGTGCCCAGGAGCGGCTGGCCCAGGGGATACGCGAGCACTTCGAGCTCGAGGAGGTCGACCCGGACGAGCTCGATCCCGCCGGCATTGACGGCAGCGGCGTCTTCGGCTACGTCGACGCTCACCACCGCCGCGGCTTCCGCCTCCGGCTCAAGGACACCGCCGCGATCGACGAGGCGCTCGCCGACCGCTCGGAGGCCTACCGGCGTCTCGACGCGGTGATCCTCGAGGAGCTGATCCTCAGGCGCACGCTCGGGCTCTCGGACGCGGACATCGCCGCCAAGCGCGGCCTCGGCTACGCGAAGGACGTCGCCGAAGCGCTGCGCCGGCTCGACGAGGGCGCCTATCAGGCCGCCTTCCTGCTTCGCCCCACGCCGGTCGAGCAGGTGCGCGAGATCGCGGCCCACGGCGAGACGATGCCCCCCAAGTCCACCTACTTCTTCCCGAAGGTGCTGACGGGAGTGGTGTTCAATCCACTGAGCTGATGAAGATCTACACGCGCAAGGGGGACGACGGCACCACCTCACTCTGGTACGGCGGCAGAGTCGCTAAGACCGACGCCCGCACCGAGGCCTACGGCGCCCTCGACGAAGCCGGCGCCGCCCTCGGCGTGGCCCGTTCGCTCTGCGGCCCCGACGACGCCGAGCTCGCCGTCGACCTGGTGGAGCTGCAACGGCAGCTGTTCGTGGCCGGCGCCGAGCTGGCAACGGCGCCGGAGGCAGCCGGGCGCCTGGAGGACAGGGTCAGCCGGGTCACCGACGCGATGGTGGAGGGGCTCGAGCCGATCATCGACCGCTACATGGAGCAAGTCGACCTGCCGCCGAAGTTCGTGCTCCCCGGCGGCACCACGCTCTCCGCCCAGCTCGACGTCGCCCGCACAGTGATCCGTCGCGCGGAGCGGCGCGTCGTCGCCCTGAAGCAGGCCGACGGGCTCGCCTCGCAGGCCGTCCTCCGCTTCTTGAACCGAGCTTCCGACCTTGCCTTCGCCATGGCCCGGTTCGCGGACGTCGACGATCCGGAGCTGTTCGAGGGCCGCGCCGGAGAGGCCGGGGATGGTTAGGGCGACGGCTCGCCGCCGCCAGGGGTACACGCACGACGTCGAGATCCAAGGCGGCCACCGGCTGGTGATCGACGAGCCGGAGGAGTCCGGCGGCGCCAACCAGGGCCCCTCCCCCACCCGCGCGCTTGCCGCCACCCTCGCCGCCTGCACCGCGATCACGATGGAGATGTACGCGAACCGCAAGGGCTGGGAGCTGGGCGATGTGGAGGTAGAGGTGGAGATGGAGTACGGCTCCTCCCCCGTGCCGAGCTCGTTCGTGGTCATGCTGCGACTGCCGAAGGGACTGACCTCCGAGCAGGCCGAGCGCCTCAAGGTGATCGCCGGGAAGTGCCCGGTCCACCGCGCCCTGCGCCACGAGACCGAGATCTCGATCGAGGACCGGGTCGAGCTGGTCTGACGTGGACCTGGGGCTCGACGGCAAAGCCTGCGCGATCACCGGCGCCAGCCGCGGCATCGGCCGCGGGGTCGCCCGCCGGCTCTGTGCCGAGGGCGCCAGGGTGCTGCTCGTGGCCCGCTCCGCCGACTCGCTCGCCGAGGCCGCGCGAGAGTGCGAGCTCGCCGGCGGCAGGGCCGAGCCCCTGGCCCTCGACGTCACCGAGCCGGACGCCGGCGAGCGAATCCTCGCTGCCGCAACCGAAGGCTTCGGCCAGCTCGACGTGCTGGTCAACAACGCCGGCACGGCCAAGTGGCGCCCCCTGGACGAGGTGCCCGACGAGGACTGGCACGCGGCCTGGGAGCTGAACGTGATGGCGCCGTTGCGGGCGATGCGCGCTGCCGTGCCGGCCATGGCTGAGCGCGGCTGGGGGAGGATCGTCAACGTCAGCTCGACCGCCGCCAAGCGGCCCTCGGCGCTGATGCCCGAGTACTCGGTGGCCAAGGCCGCCGAGCTCTCGCTCTCGCGCCTGTTCGCCGACCGCTACGCCCCCGACGGTGTGCTCGTCAACGCCGTCTGCCCGGGCCCGACCAAGTCTGAGCTCTGGATGGCCGAGGGCGGCCTGCTCGACCAGTCGCAGCAGGTCGAAGGCCACGACAGCCGCGAGAAAGCGCTCGAGGCGGCCGGCGCCAAGCGGCCGATCGGCCGCCTCGCCGAGGTCGAGGAGATCGCCGACGCGATCGTCTTCCTCTGCTCGGAGCGCGCCTCCTACGTCGCCGGCGCCGCCTGGAGCGTCGACGGCGGGACCGTGCAGGTGATCATCTAGTGGTCGCCCTCTAGTGGTCGACGCCCTTCGCAACGTCCTGCTCGACCCGGTGGAGGCGGCCGCGATGAAGGCGCCTGGCGGGACCGACGCGGCGGTGCTGATCCCGATCTTCGGACACCCCGAGCAGCCCGGCCTGGTCTTCACGGAGCGCCGCGCGGACCTGCGGCGCCACCCGGGCGAGATCTCGTTTCCGGGCGGCCGCCAGGACGATCCGGGGGAGGACCTGATCGCGACGGCGCTGCGCGAGGCCGAAGAGGAGATTGGGCTCGACCCCGCCGACGTCGAGGTGATCGGCGCCCTGCCCCCGGTCGGCACCTTCGTTACCGGCTACAAGGTGCACCCGTTCGTGGGCCTGATCCCGGAGGGGCTCGCGTTCAAGCCGAGCCCCAGCGAAGTGGCCGCGATCCTCCTCTTCCGGCTCGACGAGCTCCGGGCCGGCTTCGCGATGCGCCGCCTGGTGCGCCGCGGCATCCCGATCCGCGCCCCCACTTACGTCGTCGGCGAGCACCTGATCTGGGGCGCCACGGGCCGCATCGTGGGCGACCTGCTGGAGCGGCTGGGGCCCGGCTGACTCTCAGTTTCTCGGGACGCCGGTCAGCCGCTCGGCGGCGGCCAGCATCGCCTCGGTCCAGGCCTCCCAGTCGCCGGGGTCGTCCGCCACGACCTCCACGGGGATCCGCCACCGCTCCCCCGCCTCACGGACGATCTGGGCGCCACGCTCGAGGTGGTGGCGCGGCACCTCCCCCCCGCCCTCGTACACGAAGCCGCGAACCGGCGTGTCGACGATCTCCTCCATCAGGCGCTCCAGCCGCGGGCCGTGGATGGCGGCGATCCCCTCGGGCTCGCCGAGCGCGGAGCCGAGCAGCCAGAAGACCAGCGTCACGTCGCCGACGTGGTCGAGGACCGAGCCGACGCGATCGGGGTCGGCGATGACCGCCTCCAGCCCGGCAGCCAGGATGTCCTCGGCAGTGCCCGGAGCGCGAGTGGTTCCGCGAGCCTGCCATCCGGCGCCCACCAGGCGCTTGCCCAGTTCTTGGCCGCGACATCCGCAGCCCACGATCAGCGCCCGCGCCAGGCTAGTCCTCGAGCTCCGTGAGCCGCTCGTCGTGCGGGGGCCGCTGGCGCTCCCGGAGCACCTCGTCCTCCCGAGCCATTCGCGCGGCATCCGCCCGCGTCAGCTCGCGCGCGCCGCGGCGGCGGCGCATCTCGTTCTGCGCCTCGATCATCTGCTGGATGTCCTCGCTCTCCAAGCGAGCCTCGTCCTCGTAGGAGCGCGTCGGCCGCCAGTCGACGAGATCGGCGCCGCTGCCCGGATACGCCCGCGCCAAGAGGACGAGCACCAAGGCGATGAAGCCGACCATTCCCAGGGTTAGGAGAATGAAGTCCATGGAGCCCTTCTCAACCATAGACGCTTTGATCGTCGACGCCGTTCGCACGCCCATGGGCCGCTACGGCGGGGCGCTGGCCGGAGTGCGACCCGACGACCTCGCCGCGCACGTTCTTGCGCAAGCGGTGGAGAGAACCGGGATCGACCCCGCAGCGGTCTGCGACGTCTACCTGGGTGCCGCCAACCAGGCGGGCGAGGACAACCGCGACGCCGCCAGGATGGCGGCGCTTCTGGCCGGCCTGCCGGCGGAGGTTCCGGGGGTCACCGTCAACCGCCTTTGCGCCTCGGGCCTGGAGGCCGTGAACCAGGCCTCGCGCGCCCTGCGCCTGGGCGAGGGGGACCTGTACCTGGCCGGCGGCGCGGAGTCCATGAGCCGCGCCCCGTGGGTAGTGCCGAAGCCGGCGGCCGGGCTGCCCCGCGGGCCGCAGACGATGCACGACACGGCGCTCGGGTGGCGCCTCGTCAACCCGCGGCTGGCGGAGCGCTACTCGACCGAGTCGATGGGTGAGACCGCCGAGAACGTCGCCGAGCGTTACGGGATCGCGCGCGACGAGCAGGATCGCTTCGCGCTCCAGAGCCACGCCCGCGCCGTCGCAGCCGGCGCCGAGGGGCGGTTCGCCGACGAGCTGGTCCCCGTGGAGGCACCTTCGGCCGACGGCGGCGACCCGGTCGTGGTGGCCGGCGACGAGGGGCCGCGCACCGACACCTCGCTCGAGAAGCTGACCCGGCTGCGGCCGGCGTTCCGCGACGGCGGCACAGTGACGGCGGGCAACGCCTCGACCCTCAACGACGGCGCCGCCTGCCTGGTGCTGGCCTCCCAGCAGCGATCCGAGGCGATCGGGGCCCGCCCCCTGGCGCGGATCGTCTCGATCGGGGTCGCCGGCGTCGACCCCGCCTACATGGGAATGGGGCCCGTGCCGGCGATCCGGCGGGCGCTCGACGCCGCCGGCCTCGGGATCGACCAGATCGACCTGATCGAGATCAACGAGGCGTTCGCCGCCCAGGTCCTCGCCTGCATCGGCGAGCTGGGGGTCGAGGAGGAGCGGCTGAACGTGAACGGCGGGGCGATCGCCCTCGGCCACCCGCTCGGCTGCTCCGGGGCGCGCATCCTGACGACGCTGGTCTGGGAGCTGCGCCGGCGCGGCGCCCGCTACGGGATCGCGGCGTTGTGCGTGGGGGTCGGGCAGGGCGTGGCGACGATCGTCGAGAACCCCGAGGTTGGATAGCCTCGGGTCCATGGCCGCGAAGGAGCTGGCGAGCGTCGACGGGCGAATCTCGGCGACGACCGAGGCGACCATCCCCCTGCCGGACGACGGCGTGTACCGCGGCGACGGCGTGTTCGAGGTGATCCGGCTGTATCGCGGCCACCCCTTCGCGCTTCGCGAGCACCTCGACCGCCTGGAGCGCTCGGCGGCGGCGATCGAGCTGCCCGTGGAGCGGTCCCCGATCGAGCGCGAGCTCGAGGCGCTGCTGGCCGAGTTCGGGACCGAAGACGCGCAGCTTCGGCTGGTGCTCACCCGGGCGGGCCGCCGGATCCTGCTCACCGAGAGCCTCCCGCAGCGGGGAGCCAGCGTGCGCCTCGCCACCGTCACCTACTCGCCCTCCGTGATCCTGACCGGCGTCAAGTCGCTTTCCTACGCGGCCAACATGGAGGCGACCCGGATCGCACAGGGCCGCGGCGCCGACGAGGCCGTGCTCGTGCGGCCCGACGGCATCGTGCTCGAGGCCCCGACCTCGACGATCTTCTGGGTCTCGCCGGAGGCGGGGCTTCGAACGCCCTCGATCGCCTCCGGCATCCTCGAGTCGATCACCCGGGCGCAGATCGCGCGCTCGCTCCACGTCGAGGAGGGCGAGTTCCCGGTCGAGGATCTGCTCGGCTCCCGCGAGGCCTTCCTGGCCTCGACCGTCCGCGAGGTGCAGCCGGTGTCGGCGATCGACGACCGTCCCCTCGAGACGCCGGGGCCGCGGACGCTCGAGGCCGAGCAGGCATTCAGGCGAGCCGTCGAGGAAGCGCTCGGAGCCTCGCAGGCGAGCGCGTAGGCAAGGTGGACCTCGACCTCAGCGACGAGCAGCGCCTGATCCAGGAGACCGCGCGCGATTTCGTCGACAACGAGATCGTCCCCCGCGCCCGCGACAACGACCGTGCCGCTCGCTTCGACCGCGAGCTCGCCCAGCGGCTCGGCGACATGGGCTACCTGGGAGCGCCCGTGGCCGAGGAATACGGCGGCCGCGGCCTCGACTACGTCAGCTACGGCCTCATCGTCGAGGAGGTGGGGCGCGGCGACTCGTCCTGCCGTACGGTGGTCTCGGTCCAGACCTCCCTCGTCTGCGGCTCGATCGAGCGTTGGGGATCGGAGGAGCAGAAGCGGCGCTGGCTGCCGCGTCTGTGCTCGGGCGAGGCGCTCGGCTGCTTCGGCCTCTCAGAGCCGGATGCGGGCTCGGACCCGGCATCGATGCGAACCCGGGCCTCCTTCGAGAACGGCCGCTGGCGGATCAACGGCCAGAAGATGTGGATCTCGCTCGGCAACCACGCCGAGCTGGCGCTGATCTTCGCCCAAACCGACCCGGACAAGCGCCATCGCGGGATTGCCTGCTTCTGTGTCCCGACCTCCAGCGAGGGCTACTCCTCGCAGGAGATCCACGGCAAGCTCGGGCTGCGCGCCTCGGACACCGCCTCGATCGCCCTCGACCAGATCGACCTCCCCGAGGACGCGCTGCTCGGGGAAGTGGGCGACGGCTTCAAGATCGCGATGACGGCGCTCGACTCGGGTCGCTACTCGGTGGCGGCTGGGTGCGTCGGGATCTGCGAGGGCTGCGTCCAGGCCTCGGTGGACTACGCCAAGCAGCGAGAGCAGTTCGGGGTCCCGATCGCGAGCTTCCAACTCGTCCAGGAGATGATCGCCGACATGGTCACGCGGCGGGACGCGGCGCGCCTGCTGGTGCGCCGGGCCGGGATCCTCAAGGACGAGGGCAAGCCGAACACGCTCGAGACCTCGGTGGCCAAGCTCTACGCGACCGAGTCGGCGGTCGAGTGCGCCAACCTCGCGATCCAGGTGCACGGCGGCTCCGGCTACGTCGACGACTACCCCGTCGAGCGCTACCTGCGGGACGCGCGCGTCACCACGCTCTACGAGGGGACCTCGCAGATTCAGAAGCTGATCATCGGCCGCGAGGCAACGGGGATCAACGCGATGACTCCCCCCCGCGCCCAAGCGTGAGCGGGCTGATCGAAACCAGCGTCGACGGGAGCGTGGCCCTTTGCCGGCTGAACCGGCCCGAGGCGCGGAACGCGCTGTCGCCCGAGCTGATGGAGGAGCTCGCCGCCGCGGTCGAGCGATTCGACCTCGACCCGGAGATCCGCTGCCTGGTGATCGCCGGCTCCGACGAGGTGTTCGCGGCCGGAGCCGACATCGGTGCGCTGCGGGAGCGCACCTTCGAGGAGTCGCTGCGGCACCCGGCGCGCGCCTTCTGGGGGCGGCTGGCCGGCTGCCGGACACCGCTGATCGCTGCCGTCTCCGGCTTCGCTTTGGGCGGCGGCTGCGAGCTGGCCCTGCTCTGCGACCTGATCGTCGCCTCCGAGACCGCCGAGCTCGGCCAGCCGGAGATCACCCTCGGGATCATTCCGGGCGGCGGCGGGACCCAGCGGCTGGCTCGCGTGGTCGGCAAGCAGCGGGCGATGGAGCTGGTGCTGACCGGCCGGCGGATCGGCGCCGGCGAGGCTGCCCGGCTGGGCATCGTGAACGAGGTCGCCGCCGCGGGCGAGTGGCTCGACCGGGCGCTGGAGCTGGCACAGCGGATCGCCAGGCGCCCTCCGATTGCTGCCCGGCTCGCCAAGCAGGCCGTGCTCGCCGCCGAGGAGACGACGCTGAGTGCCGGCCTCGAGCACGAACGGCGGCTGTACGAGCTGTCGATGGCCACCGAGGACCGGCTCGAGGGCATGGATGCGTTCCTGGAGAAGCGAAAGCCGCGGTTCAGGGGAACGTGAGGGTGGCGAACGTCTTCGACCCCGCGTTCGATCACGAGGAGGATCGACCGGGCTTCACCTACCGGCGCGCACGAGTCGGCTGGCAAGCGGGGAGCGAGCGGTTGGGTGCCAGCCTCTACGAGCTGCCGCCGGGCCAGGCGAGCTTCCCGTATCACCGGCACGCGGCCAACGAGGAACTGCTGATCGTCCTCTCGGGCCGGCCCAGCCTGCGTTCGCCGTCCGGCTGGCGGGAGCTCGCCGAAGGAGAAGTGGTCGCGTTTCGGGCGGGAGAAGATGGCGCTCACCAGATCGTCAACCGCGGCCAGGACCGGGCGACGTTCTTCGTGCTCAGCACGATGATCGCCCCCGAGATCACGGAGTACCTGGACACCGGCAAGGTCGGCGCGCTCGAGCGGGCGCCAGGAGCCCGGGGAAGCGGCGGCCAGCGCTTCTTCAAGCCGGGCGACGCGGTCGATTACTGGGAGGGCGAGGAGCCGCCCGGAGAGGCTCGATGACCGCCCCGAATGTCTTCAAACCCGTCTTCGACGACACGGAGGAGCAGCCGGGGTTCGCGCACCGCCGCGCCCGGCTGGGGCGGCAGGCCGGCTGCGCTCAGCTCGGCGCGAGCCTCTATGAGCTCGATCCCGGGCAGGCGGTTTGCCCGTACCACTGGCACGGGGCCGAGGAGGAGATGCTGGTCGTGGTCTCGGGCCGGCCCAGCCTGCGCACAGCCGAAGGGTGGCGCGACCTGGAGGCCGGCGAGGTGGTCGCTTTCGCGACCGGCGTCGAGGGCGCACACCAGGTTGCCAATCGCAGCCATGAGCCCGTACGGATCCTGCTCCTGAGCGAGAGCAAGGACCCGGAGGTGTGCGGGTACCCCGACTCCCGGAAGATCATGGCCGACGCTCGCCTGGGGGGATTCACGCCGGGCCCGGACGAGATCTCGCACCCGTGGCGGCTGGACGACGCGGTCGATTACTACGAGGGCGAGTCGCCGCCACAACTCCGGTGATCGAGCGCGTGGGGGTCGTCGGCGCCGGAACGATGGGCGCGGGGATCGCGCAGCTCGCGTGCCTGGGGCGGTTCGAGACCTACCTGCACGACCCGGTCGCCGATGCCCTCGATGCCGGATCGGCCCGGCTTCGCGACGCGCTGGTCAAAGGAGCCGACCGCGGCCGCTGGACGCAGGCGGAGGCCGAGGCCGCGTCGGCTCGCCTCCGCGCAGCCTCGAAGCTCGAGAGCTTGGCGAAGTGCGAGCTGGTGATCGAGGCGGCTCCCGAGGACCCGGAGCTGAAGCGCGAGCTGTTCGGCCGGCTGGCCGCCATCTGCGAGCCGGAGGCGATCCTGGCCACCAACACCTCGTCGCTGTCGGTAACCGCGATCGCCGCCGGGGTGCCACAGCCCGAGCGGGTCTGCGGCATGCACTTCTTCAACCCGCCGGCCGCGATGCGGCTGGTGGAGGTGATCGCCGGAGAGCGGACCTCGGAGCGCGCGCTCACGATCGCCACCAAGGTGGCCCGCGCGATGGGCCGGGAGCCGATTCGCGCCGCCGACGCGATCGGCTTCGTCGCCAACCGGACGGCGCGCCCCTTCACGCTGGAGGCTCTGCGCCTGCTGGGCGAGGGGATCGCAACGCACGATCAGATCGACCGGATCGTGCGAATCGGCGGCGGCTTTCGCATGGGCCCGTTCGAGCTGATGGACCTGGTGGGCGTGGACGTCAACTTCGAGGTCGCGAAGTCGTTCTGGGAGCAGGGCTCCCACGAGCCTCGCTGGCAGCCGCACCCGATCCAGGCTCGGATGGTGGCCGAGGGGCGTCTGGGCCGCAAGGCCGGGCGCGGCTACTACGACTACGGCCGCGGCGCACACAGGCCCGACGACCCAAAGCCGGCGGATCGCGATTCAGCCTGGAGCCGAAGCGCCGAAATCGAGGACTCGGTCCGGTTCCTGGCCCTACCGAGCCTGGACGCCGCCACGCTGGTCGAGCTGGCGCGCGCGCCGGCGACGACTTCCGCGGACGCCGAAGCCGCAGAGGCCTACTTCCGCTCCATGGGCAAGCAGGTCGAGTGGGTGGGCGACGCTCCCGGGCTCGTCCTGGGGCGCATCCTCTGCCAGATCGTCAACGAGGCCCACTTCGCCGTCGACGAGGGCGTCGCCACACCCGAGGACGTGGACGTGGCCATGCGGCTCGGCTTCAACTGGCCACGCGGGCCGTTCGAGTGGGCCGAGGCGATCGGCCCGGACCGCGTGGTCAGCGTCCTGGACGCGCTGGGATCCGAGCTTGATGCCGAGCGCTATCGGGTAGCGCCGCTGCTTCCCCGCGCCGCGGAGTAAGGGCACCCTCGACCGCCAGCCAGGAGCCGGCCAGGATCAGCCCCAGCCCCGCGACTGTGACGACGGTGATCTGCTCGCCGAGCAGGACGGCGCCGTAGGCGACCGCGAAACCCGGCGCCAGGTAGGCGACGATGAACGAGCGCGCCGGCCCCACGCGGCCGATCAGGGTGTAGAAGATCGCGAACGCGAAGCCGGTTCCCACCACGCCCAGGGCTACGACCGCGGCCACCGGGCCCAGGGCGGGAGCCGAGTCCGGCGCCGTGGCGAGCGCCGCCGGCAGCAGCCAGATCGTGCTCGCCACCATCACCCAGGCCGCGACTCCAATCGGCGGCGCGTCGCCGAGCCGGTGCTTGACCAGAAAGCCGCCCACTGCATACCCGAGGCCTGCCAGCACGATCGCGAGGCCGCCGAGAAGCGCCGAGCCGGAGCCGCTCAGGTCGAGGCCGAACAGAGTCACGACCCCGGCGATCCCGATCACGATGCCGAGCAGCCGGACGCCCTCCGAGCGCTCCTCGTGGTCGACCCGGATCGCCAGCACGGCCGTGAAGATCGGCGCGGTGGCCACCAGGATCCCGGCCAGCGCCGAGGAGATCTCCTGCTCCCCCAGCGCGATCAGCAGAAACGGGGCGGCCACCTGCACGGCGCCGACCAGCGCCACCGTTCCGGCCCGGCCGCGCACGGACCCGAGGGCTCCCAGCGAGGCCGCCCATGGCACCAGCACGGCCGCCGCCAGGGCGATCCGCGCCCAGGCGACCATCGGCGGCGACAGGTCGCGGAGGCCGATCTTGATGAACATGTAGCTCGCCCCCCCAGATCGAGGCGAGCAGCAACAGCCACATCCACGAACGCCGGCTCACGCCCCGAGGGTAGCCCGCGCCCAGGGGCTACCCGATAGTCGTCCCGGGGGACGGCAAACGCGTGATGCGGGCTGTGTTCAGATCGAGTGTGGGTTTGGGGACCGTATGTGTCCCCAATCGCTCACTCGACGCGCCTCCCTGGGTCGACGCTATCGGCGCTTGCCGTTGCCCGACTCGGGGCGCGCGATCGTGCCGGAGTTGATGCCGCCGTAGACGAACGTCGGAACGGCGGGCCACTGGCGCTTCCAGCTCGCCATCTCCGAGGACGGGAAGACGTTCAGCCAGCGCGGGTCGCGCTTGTTGGGGTCGGCCAGCGCCTTCTCCTTCAGCATCGAGTCGTACTGGTCGATCGAGTCCTCGAGCGTGTTCGAGTTGAGGATCACCTCGCGCCCGAAGAACTCGGCGGTCTTGCGGACACCGGGGATCTTCGACAGGTGAGGGTGCCATGAGTCGGCCGCGACGCCGTTCTCGGACGAAACCCAGACGCCGTCCTCGGTGTTGACGCACAGCGAGTGGTTACCGTCGGTGTGGCCGGGGGTCCAGACCAGCGCCACCCCCTTGCCCAGCTCGACGTCGCCATCCACCAGAACGACGTTGTCGGTGACCAGGTCCTTGATCCCGTCCTCGACGTACCAGGCCCACTGCATCGGGTGAAGCGAGGCGAAGGTGTCCCACTCCTTGCGCTGGGCGATCAGCTTCGCGTTGGGGAACAGCGGCGGGCGCGGCGCCGGCTCGCCTGAAATCGGCTCGGTGGTGCCGAGCACGAAGCGCAGGTCCTGGACGTGGAGGTGATCGAAGCTGACGTAGTCGACGTCCTCCGGGCGCAACCCAACCTTGACCAGCGCCTCGTCGGGATGGTTCCAGATCGTCGCCAGGACCTTGTAGGAGAGGAACTCGCCGAGCTTCTCGATCTGCTGCGCGTAATAGGGCGCTTCGGCAGGGCCCTCGGGGACGGTGGGCTCGTAGGCAAGCGTCCGCAACCGACCGTCGAAGTCCTCGAACTGGACCACCTGGAGACGGTTGATGATGTTGATGTACGGGTTCGGCGCCCTGGCGGCGCCGCCGAAGGCGAACTTCAGCGGGTAGCCGGCCGAGGCGATGTCCACCGTGCGGATCGCGCGTACCTGGTTCTCCGGCGTGGCGAAGCGCGCCCTGAACTCCGCCGCGGCCTCTCGAATCGCCGCCGGGCGGTCGCCGCGCGGCCAGGTGTCGTTGGCCTGGTCGAACTCGTGGAAGGGACGCAGCCCGATACTCTCGATTTTGACCTTGGGAACATCGACGACGGCCATCCGCACCTTCCTCCTAACGGTCGGAGGCCGAACTCTAGCCGCTGCAGGGACGACCCTCCTGATCGCGGGCAGCACGACCGCATCGGGGGCCGGTGCGGCCAGCCAGCCTCCCCTGCTGCCCGACCTCGTGACGCTGCGAGTGGGCCAGGCCGACCTGCTCTTGGAGCGCAGCGGGGGGAGGCTTCTCCTGCGGCTCACGAACGAGATCGGAAACAGAGGCCGCGGCCCGCTCGAGGTCTACCCGGCTGCGCGCTCGAGCGACTGCGACGGGGACGGGAACCCCGCCAACGACCGCACGACCTACCAGCGGATCTTCCTGGACTCGAACGCCGACAACGTCTTCGATCGCGAGCTGGACGGCCAGTCCCGCCACCGCCGGTTCGGCTGCGAGCGGTATCACCGGCCACACGACCACTGGCATGTGCTCAATTTCTCCCGCTACAAGCTGGTGCGCTCAAAGAGCGGCCGCACCGTGGTCCGCTCGAGAAAGATCAGCTTCTGCATCGTCGACACCGACCATCGGTTCGCGCGCCTGCCCGGCTCGCCGCCGCGGGCCTACTACCCCGCGGGCAGCCCGGACTGCGACCGTGACTCGATCGATGGGCTCTCCATCGGCTGGACGGACACCTACCGCTACAGCCTGCCCGGACAGCAGCTCAACGTGACCGGGCTGCGACGCGGGCGCTATTGCCTGGTATCGCGGGCCGATCCGGCCAACCTGCTGCGCGAGTCCGACAACTCGAACAACACCTACCGGGCCCGGATCGCGCTGCACCCGGCGAAACGCAAAGTCGAACGGCTACCCGGCCCCTGCCGCGGATACAGGTAAGCCGCTATGCGAGCTTGGCTGCGGCGGGCTCGCCGCTCTGGACCGTTGTTGGCTCGCCCTCCAGTGCCTGGCCGGCCTTGCCGGCCCAGTGAGCCTCGGGCGAGGGAGGCGTGTCGCGCAGGTACCACTCGGCGTCCAGCGCTCCCATGCAGCCGGTGCCGGCGGCGGTGACCGCCTGGCGGTAGGTGTGATCGACCAGGTCCCCGACGGCGAAGACGCCGGCTAGGTCGGTGCGGGTGGAGCCATCCTGGGTCAGCACGTAGCCCTGCTCGTCGGTGGCGACCTGGTCGCGAACGAGCTCGGAGCGGGGGCTGTGGCCGATGGCCACGAACGCACCGCCAACCTCCGACTCCTCGACCTCGCCGGTCTCGGCGTGACGCAAGCGGACGCTGGCGAGCCTGCCGTCGTCCCCGGCCACGAACTCCTCGGGAACGTACGGCGTCTTCAGGCTGATGTTTGGAGTGGCCTGGGCGCGCTCCAGCATGATCTTCGAGGCGCGGAACTCGTCGCGTCGGTGGACGATGGCCAGCTCGGAGGCGAACTTCGAGATGAAGATCGAGTCCTCCATGGCCGAGTCGCCACCCCCGATCACGACCACCTTCTCGTCTTTGAAGAAGGCGCCGTCGCAGACGCCGCAGGTCGAGACACCGCGCCCGCCCAGCTCCACCTCTCCCGGGATGCCGAGCCGCTTCGGCTCGGCGCCCATCGAGAGGATGACCGTCTTCGCCAGGTGCTCGGTGTCGCCCACCCAGACGCGGTGGATGCCGCCGTCGGAGAGCTCGATCCGGGTCGCGTCGTCGGTTATGAACCGGGTCCCGAACCGCTCCGCCTGGGCGCGGAAGCCCTGCATCAGCTCCGGGCCCATGATCCCATCGGGGAACCCGGGGTAGTTCTCGACATCCGTCGTGTTCTGGAGCTGGCCGCCCCACTGGAAGCCCTCGATCAGGAGCGGCTCCAGGTTGGCGCGGGCCGTGTAGACGGCGGCCGTGTAGCCGGCGCAGGCGCCGCCGACGATGATCACGTTCTCGACTCGTTTCTCGTTCACGTTCGCTCCGTCTTGCTCAGGGCCCATCCGTTTCGCCTCCGATCAGCCTGCGATCAGGCATTATACTTTACTTTCTGAAGTAATGGGCGGCGCAGGCCCGCGAAATGCTTCCGTGATCCCGGGGCTGACTGGCGCCGCGGTCCTTTGTGCCTCCCAGCGCGCCACCGTCTTGCGGAGCTGGAGGAACGCGACGATGCCGGGCGGGATCGGCAGCCAGAAGGCGATCAACCGGTAGGTGAGCACGGCAGCGAACACCTCCGCGCTGGGGACGCCGAAGAGCACGAAGGTGCCGATCATCCC
Source organism: Actinomycetota bacterium (assembly GCA_038040415.1). Classification (GTDB taxonomy): domain Bacteria; phylum Actinomycetota; class Thermoleophilia; order Solirubrobacterales; family 70-9; genus AC-56. Next base: position 20,181 of record JBBPIK010000017.1, on the reverse strand, counting down.
CGCGTCCACGGCCCCCACCCCCCCGGGGGCGAATGGGAACAGGTTGGCGACCATGCCGACGAAGAACCCCTGCACCACGACTCCGAGCGGGACCTCGGTATCGAAGGCGTGGAACGCCGCCCACAGGATGGCGATGTTGGCTGCCCAGAAGCCGACGGCGCCGAGCACCGCGAGCCCGCCTCGCGACGGGTCGCGGACGAAGCTGATCGCCGTACGGGTGCCGCTTGCGAGGGTGGCCGGCCCGCTGGCCAGGCGCTTCGCGTAGCGCGCGAACCGGTACCCCCGCGCGAAGCCCGCCAAGCGGCGCTCGACGTCCTCCGGGATCAGGGCGAGCAGCAGGATGACCGCGATCGCAGCGCCCGCAAGCGCCGCCGGGACGATCGTCAGGCCGGCCGGGTTGGCCCCATTGAGGATGCCGGTGCGCAACAGAATCCCGTCGAGCACCAGGGCAAGCATGTAGACCGCGTAGAGCAGGACCAGGAAGGCCACCATCCGGCAGGCGGTCTGGCGCGTCGGCATCCCGGCCTTGCGAAGCGCCCAGTAGGTGAGCACGATGCCGCCGGCGCCGCCGGCGGAGAAAAGCCGGGTCGCGGCCAAGCCCGCCATCGTGATCTGGTACGACTCGCGCCACTCCAGGTGCAGGACCCGCTCGCCGATCACCCCCCGGAACAGGGCGACATAGGAGAAGAAGGCGAGCACGTTGAAGGCGAGCGCGACCGCGATCCAGATCGCGTTGGCATCGCCGAGCTTGTCGAGAGCGTTCTGGGTGTCGAAGACCTTCGGCACCAGGACGTAGATCGCCGCCACCATGAGCAGCACGACGAACAGCGTCTCGGCGATCCGCTTTGGATCGGCGAAGAAGGAGGGCTCGGCCTCTTGGCTCTCCTCCTCCTCGAGTACCTCCAAGTCGCTATCGACCACCTCTTGGTCGTTCCCCATCTCTCCGAATACTTGCAGGCCAGTCAGCCGTTGGCCACCCGCTCAAGCCGCTGCACGGCGGCGCTGATCCGGAGCGCCAGGGGCTCCACGAGCGGCTCGCCTCGCCGCACCAGCGCCACCAGCGCGGCGCCCGCGGCGAGGTCGACCGCATAGTGCTCGCCGAGATAGACGAGCGCGAAGCCGAGCGTGAGCGCATAGCCCCAACCCGTTGCCCCGGCCCCAGGGTCGGCCTCGGAGAGCAGGATCGCCGCCAGGATCGAGGTCGCGAAGTGCAAAGAGGGCATGGCCGCCCAGGGGTTTCCGCCGAGGGATTCATAGAGCGCCGGCCAGGCGCGCCCCCAGGTCCTCTCGCCGACCTCGACCATCACCCGTCGCAGGCGTGGCGTCTTGGCCCCCGCGACCACCTCGGCGTTGCCCTCACCCGGCTCGTCCGCAAGGTATCCCTGCTCGGCCGCCCACCACGGTGGGGCCGTGGGGAGGGCGAAGTAGACCGCGCACCCCAGGTCGTAGACGGCCGCCATCTGCCGAGCGGCTCGCGCGAACCCTTCCTCGCGGTGGGCGAGGATCCAGGCCAGCGCCAGGTGCGGTTCGACGAACCAGGCCCAGTGGGCCATGGCCAGCACCCGATCCAGCGCGGTGACCTCGCCGGGGCGCGAGAAGACACGCTGAAGGCGGACGTTCGGCAGCTCACCCAGGCCCAGCACCCGATCGATGGGGATCGGATAGCGAACCCGGAGCCGCCTTCGCAGCCGTTCAGGATCGTCGTAGGGCAGCTCGTGAACGATGGTGAACGCCCACATCTGAAGGCCGAACAGGGCGGCGTCGCGAGCCTTGGAGCGGGGAAGCAGCACGGCAAGCGCGAAGGGGCCCGCCGCCGTCGCGGCGATCGTGACCGGAGGCGGGACACGCAGGCGGCGACGAACCAAAGGCACCGCTACGGAGCCCGCGAGCGCGAGGCCGGCCGCCGCCCGGACCGCCGCCCGCAGGGCCGGGCTTGTGCGGCGGCGGCGCCTCAGTCTGAGCCGAGGGCTTAGCAAGGCGCGGCGAGTATAAGCTCGCGCCCCAGTGGGTCGTCAGCGTTTCGAGGGTCGCAGGGCCGCGGTCACCGGGGCCGGCGGCTTCATCGGCAACGCTGTCTGCCGCCGGCTCGCCGGCGAGGGGGCCGAGGTGCTGGGGCTCGACGTGGACCCGGCCGCCGCCGATCGTGTCAGGCAGGCCGGGGCGGCCTTCGCCGAGGCGGACGTCGCGGACCGCGAGGCGCTGGGCGCGGCGCTCGACGGAGCGGACTTGTGCGTGCACACCGCGGCGCTGGTGCGCGAGTGGGGCTCGATGGAGGACTTCGTTCGGGTCAACGTGGCCGGCACCGCGCATCTCCTCGACGCCTGTGCGCAGGTCGGCGCGGCTCGGGTCGTCCACCTGAGCTCGGTGGTCGTCTACGGGTATGAGAGCCGCTCCGAGCAGGACGAGTCGGCCTTTCGCCGCGTCCACGGGAACCCTTACATCGACACGAAGTCGGCCTCCGATCGGCTCGCCTGCCGGCGCGGCGCGGTGGTGATCCGCCCCGGCGACGTCTACGGCCCCGGCTCGGTGCCGTGGACGCTTCGCCCGCTCCAGATGGCGCGGGCGGGACAGCTCGCCGTTCCCGGCCGCGGCGACGGCCTGATGCTTCCGCTCTACATCGACGACCTGGCGGAGGCAGTCGTCCTGGCGCTTGCCGAGGGCGAGGCCGGCCAGGCGTACGCGGTCTGGGACGACCGCGCGCGGGTGACCTTCGAGGAGCACTTCAACCGCCTGGCGAGGCTCACCGGCGGCCGCGAGGCCCGACGGATGCCGCGTCCTGTGCTCGAGCTGGCGGGAACGGCCGCCGAGGGCTGGGCGAAGCTGCGCGGCAAGCCGCCCTCCCTGACCGCCCGCGCCGTGACCTTCATCGATCGTCGCGGCATCGTGTCGGCGGCGAAGGCGCGCGACGAGCTCGGCTGGGAGCCGCAGGTCGCCTACGAGGATGGGATGCGGCGCACCGAGGAGTGGCTGCGGGCGGAGGGCTTGATCTGACGGCCCCCCTTCGGGCCTGGGCAGAGTTGCGATTCCATCTGAATCGCAACTCGACCCGGGCGGTGCAGGCCGGGGCGGTGCGGTTTGAGGCGCAGCCGGGCAGGGCGCCGGATTATGATGCTCGCGCCTTGGCGCCACCAAGAACGAAACCCGCCGCCTCCTCGTCTTTCAGGGAGCCGCAGGCGACCGATCGTTCGGCGAAGCCGAACGCGGGGGCGACGGGGTTCGGTCTCGTCCTGCTTCTCGCCTTGCTGGCGCTGGCGGTGCTGGCGGCCCCCGCGGAGGCGACGGTCTTCGGCCCGCGGGCGGGGCACTCGCCGAACGCCGACGACATCCGGACGGCGTACTGGGTCGCGATCACGATCGCTGCGCTGCTGGTGATCGCGGTCCACGTGGTCGGAGTCGTCGCGATCATCCGCTTCCGGGCGGGTCGCGGGCGGACGCCGCGGCGCTTCTCGGCCGGGCCCGGCGCCTTGACGCGACCCACCGTTCCGCTGGCCGTCGTAGCGGCTGGCGTGTTCGTGCTCGGGGTCGTGATGGCGGGCCAAGCGCGCGACGTGAGGCCGACTGGGCCCAATGGCCTCGGCGCATCGAGGAACCTGGTGGCCCAAGTGGGCGCCCTCACAGGCTCGGCCGAGGCCAAGCCGCTCGCGATCAACGCGATCGGCCAGCAGTGGCTATGGCGGTTCGAGTATCCGGGCGGTGCGCCCGGCAACCGGGTGTTCTCCTACGGCGAGCTCGTCGTGCCCGTGGACACCGCCGTGGTGCTTCGCATCACATCCACCGACGTCATGCACCGATGGTTCATCCCCGCCCTCGGCGGCCAGGTCGACGCTGTCCCCGGAAAGACCTCCGAGACCTGGTTCCGAGCCGATCGGGAGGGTGTCTATCGAGGGCAGTCGACCTTCTTCGCGGGGAGCGCCTACTCGGTGATGCGCGCCTGGGTCCGCGTGGTCAGCCCCGCCGCTTACGAGGAATACGTGGAGCAGAAGGGGGACGAGCTGGACGCAGCCCAGAAGGACGTGGAGGGGCCGGTCATCGAGAGCGCGACCGGGCGCCAGCCGTGACCCCGCCCACCATCTCCCCACCCCGCCCCGAGGTCGTCACCGAGGGGATCCCGAGCCGCCGGCCCCCCTGGATCGAACGAGCGACCAGCTCAGACCACAAGTCGGTCGGGATCCTCTACCTCGGCACCGCTCTGAGCTTCGGCGCCCTCGCGGCAGTCGAGCTGGTGCTGCTGAGAGTGCAGCTGATCGTTCCGGAGAACACGGCGATCCACCCCGACATCTTCGACCGGCTCCTGTCCGCGTTTGGGGTCACTGCGGTGCTCCTGTTCGCGATCCCGCTCGCGCTGGGGTTGATCGGCTACATCGTCCCGCTCCAGATCGGCTCCCGCGGGGTCGCCTTCCCGCGCCTCAACCTGCTCTCGTTCTGGCTCTATGCGGCCGGGGCGGTGACGGTGTACGCCAGCTTCCTGTGGAGGCCGGCCGACACCGGCATGGCAGCCTTGCCGCCGCTGTCGGAGCAGACCTTCTCGGAGGTCGCCGGCGTCGATGCCTGGATCGTCGGCTCGGCGCTCGCGATCCTCGGATTCGTCTGCTTCGCGATCAACCTCGTGGTCACGCTCCACAACATGCGAGCACCCGGGATGGCCTGGCGGCGAATGCCCATGCTGTCGTGGGCGGCCGGAGTCGGCGGCTACCTGCTGCTCGCGATCGGGCCGGTGATGCTGGCCGCGCTGACGATGCTGTTCATCGACCGCAACCACGGCGGCGCCTTCTTCGACGCCGGCGAGGGCGGCGCGCCGCTCCTGTACGAGCATCTCGCGTGGTTCTTCTTCACCGGCGCCTACATGCTGGTCGTGATCGTGGCCGCCGGCGTGATCTCGGACGTGCTGCCGACCTTCGCGCGCAAGCCTCTGTTCAGCCATCGCGGCGCGATGCTCTCGCTGCTGGCCATGGGCTTGCTGGGGCCGCTTGCCTGGATGCAGAACATGTACACGGCTCCGATCCCGCTCGGCTTCGAGATCTTCGCGATGGTGTTCGCGCTCGCGCTCGCGGTGCCCGTCGGTCTGTTGTTCTTCAACTGGGTCGCGACGCTGTGGGGCGGCACGCTGCACTTCCGCGCCGCACCGCTCTTCGCCCTGGGCGCCATCGGCTCGATGGCGATCGGGCTCTCCGGCGAGCTCGCCTACTCGGTGATCCCGGTCGGCTGGCAGCTCAACAACACCATGGCCGCCCACGGCGACACCTTCGCGGTGCTGGCCGGCGGCGCCGTCCTGGGCGGCTTCGCCGCGCTCCACTACTGGTTCCCAAAGCTCACCGGCCGCCTGATGGGCGAGAGCATTGGCAAGGCCTCGCTGGCGGCCATCCTCGCCGGCATCTACGCGTACGCGCTGGCCAGCTTCTTCGCCGGGCTCAAGGGCCAGCCGGTGGACGTCTACAAGTTCTTCGAGGGCAATGGGCTGGACGGCTTCAACCTGGTGGCCTCGCTCGCAGCCTTCGTGCTGGCCGCAGGGGTCCTGCTCGAGCTCACGAACGTCGCCCGCAGCTGGGGGCACGGCGTGCGCGCCGGGCCCGATCCATGGCGTGCCACGACACTGGAATGGTTCGCGCTGTCCCCCCCGCCCGAGCACAACTTCGACGCCGTCCCCGATGTCCGCAGCGCTGAGCCCCTCGACGACATCCGCCGTGCGATCCGCGAGCGAACCGAGAGCTGGCGCCCGCCAGGGCAGCCGCAAGTGACTGAGCCTCCCGCCCGTCAGCTCGAGCCGGAGCCGGCGCAGGCGAACGGCGGCGACGATGCCCCCAGCGAAGACCCTTCCGGCGGCGCCCCGGTAGCCTGAGCTCGATGAACCGCGTCGCTTCTCGTGGCGAAGCGGACGAGCTCGCTCGCTTCCGCCGCTGGCTGAACGCGACCATGCTCACCACCTTCGCCCTGATCGTGATCGGCGGGTTGGTCCGGGTCAGCGACTCCGGCCTCGGCTGCGGCCCCGCCGGCAGCGGCACCGAGGGCTGGCCGCTGTGTGGCGGGCGTGCGCTGCCGTTCCTGGAGCAGAACGCCTTGATCGAGTTCAGCCACCGCATCGCGGCGACGATCGTGGCGGTGCTGATCGCAGCCCTGGCCATTCAGGCCCTCCGGCGCCTCCGCGACCATCGCTGGCTGGTGCGCGGCTCGGTCGCCGCGGTCCTCCTCGTTCTCGCCCAGGCCGGGCTCGGCGGCCTGACTGTCGAGCACGGCCTCCACTCCGCCCTGGTCGCCGCCCATCTTGGGTTGGCGATGCTGCTGCTCGCGCTGCTCATCGCGTTGCACCGGATCGCACGGCCGTCGGAGAGCTCGCCGCCCCTGGACGGCTCACGCGCCCTGCGCGCGACCGCCGCCGTGGCGACCGTGTTGTTGCTCGCGACGATCGTCGCGGGTGGCTACGTCGCCGGGACGGAGGGCGAAGGAACGTCCAACCAGCCGGTGCTCGGAGCTCACCTCGCCTGCGGCGAGCAGTTCCCGAGCTGCCTGGACGGGTTCATGCCGTTCCAGTACGGGCGGCTGGTCGACATCCACCTGACCCACCGGCTGTTCATGTATCTGACCGCGATCGCAGTCGTCGCGATGACCGCGGTGGCGCTGCGGCATCGTCCGCGTGACGCCGCCACGGGGAATCGCTTCCTTCCCTTCCTGCTCGCGCCCGCATTGCTCGCCTTGCAGATCCTGCTCGGGGCGCTGAACGTGTGGCTAGGCGAGCATCCCGCGCTGATCCTCGCTCACCTGACGCTGGCGACGGTGCTCTGGGCGACGGTTGTCCAGGCGGGGGCATCGCTGCTCGCCGTGCCCGCCGGCGCCCGGCGAAGCCTCCAAGGCTCCGGGGCAACCAAGACCCAGGCGGCAACCGCCTAACGGCCATGGAGAGCGCCACGAACACCGGCGAGCTCGCGCAGTCGATAGGAGCGCCGCTCGCGGCCCGGCGGCCGCGGGCAGACGTGCTGCGCGACTACCTGGCGCTGACCAAGCCGCGGATCATCGTTCTGCTCCTGGTCACCACCGTGACCACCATGTTCGTCGCCGACCCCTCCGGGCCGGCGCTGGCGACGATCCTCTGGACGGTGCTGGGCGGATACCTGGCCGCCGGCGGCGCCGGGGCGATCAACCATTACCTGGAGCGGGACCGGGACGCGCGCATGGCGCGGACCTGTGGCCGCCCCCTGGTCGCAGGACGCATCGAGCCACGCCACGGGCTGGTATTCGGGATCGCGCTCGGCGCGCTGGCGATCGCCGTGCTCGCCCTGGCGGTCAACGCCCTCGCCGCGGCTCTGGCGCTCGCCGGGCTGCTGGGCTACGTGTTCGTGTACACCCTGTGGCTGAAGCCGCTTACGCCGCAGAACATCGTGATCGGGGGCGCGGCGGGGGCTGTGCCCCCGCTGGTCGGATGGGCCGCGGCGAGCGGCGGGCTGACCGTCGACGCGCTCTATCCGTTCGCGATCGTCTTCCTCTGGACGCCTCCCCACTTCTGGGCCCTGGCCCTGCTGGTCAAGGACGATTACGAGCGCAGCGGCATCCCGATGCTGCCGGTCGCCCGGGGCGAGGCGACAACGCGGCGCCACATCCTCGCCTACAGCCTGGCACTGGTGGCGTTCACGGTGATGCCGTTCTTCACCGGCCTGTTCGGAGCGCTCTATCTTGCGGCGGCGCTGGCGCTCGGCGCCTGCTTCGTCGGCCTCGCCGTGCACCTGGCCCGGCGTCCCTCACGGACGGCCGCGGTTCGCCTTCACCTCGGCTCGCTCGCCTACCTGGCGCTCCTGTTCTGTGCGATGGGTGCCGACCGGGTGATCCTCGGCTGAACCGCCCACAAGGTCTACTGGGTAGGCCATAAGCTGGCGGCCACCGAGTGGCAACCGGCATCCCCCTGCTCACCGATCTGACGACGCTCGCGGCGTCCTCCCAGCTGACGCCCGCCCGCAGCCAGATGGCGTTCACGCTCGGGTTCCACATCATCCTGGCGTGCCTGGGCGTCGCCTTCCCGGCGATGATGCTGATCGCCAACTATCTGGGGCTTCGCCGCAACGACGCCGACGCCATGGAGCTGGCGCGACGCTGGTCCAAGGTCACGGCCGTGACCTTCGCGGTGGGCGCCGTCACCGGCACCGTGCTGTCGTTCGAGTTCGGCCTCCTGTGGCCTGAGTTCACCGGGCGCTTCGGCAGCGTCTTCGGGATTCTGTTCGCGATCGAGGGGATCTTCTTCTTTCTCGAGGCGATCTTCATCGCGATCTACATCTTCGGCTGGAAGCGCCTCTCTGGATGGGCGCATTTCTGGACCGGCGTCCCAGTCGTGATCGCCGGGCTGGGCGGCGCGTTCTCGGTTGTCGCCGCCAACGCCTGGATGAACCAGCCGCAGGGGTTCACGCTCGGCGCCGATGGGACGGTGACCGACGTGGAGCCGCTGAAGGTGATCTTCAACCCCGCGGTCCCCTACGAAGTCCCCCACATGATCCTGGCCGCATACCTGGTAACCGGCTTCCTGGTGGCTTCGGTCTACGCGGTCGGGATGCTGCGGGGACGGCGTGACCGCCACCATCGTCTTGGCCTCTTGATCCCCCTCACGGTGGCGGCGATCGCGACGCCGATCCAGTTCGTGGTCGGGGACACCGCCACCCGCGCGATCGCCGACGACCAGCCGGTCAAGTTCGCCGCGATGGAGTGCGTGCAGACGACCCACAGGGACGTGACCGAGTACCTGGGTGGGATCTGCACCTCGGACGGGGTCGAGGGCGCGATACCGATTCCCGGCCTGAACTCGTTCCTGGTCGACTACAGCACGGACACCCAGGTGATCGGCCTGGACTCCGTCCCTCCCCGCGACCGCCCGCCGGCGAACACGCTGCTCCACTTGGCCTTCGACGCCATGGTCGGCATCTGTGTCCTCTTGATCGGGCTGGGGGCCTGGCTCGGCCTTGCCTGGTGGCGGCGTCGCGACATTCCGCGTTCGCGCTGGTTCCTGCGGGCCACGGCCGTCTCCGGCGTGGCGTCGATCGTCGCCCTCGAATGCGGCTGGATCGTCACCGAGGTGGGGCGCCAGCCCTGGGTCGTGTACGAGATCATGCGCACCGAGGACGCGGTCACCGGCGCCAGCGGCGTCTGGTTCACCTTCTCGGCGGCACTGGCCCTCTATGCCGCACTGGGGGTGGCGACCGTGCTGATCCTGCGGACGATGGCCCGCCGCTGGCGAGCCGAGGGGGTCGGGGAGGCCGACGTGCCGTATGGGCCGGGCGCGCCCGCGCCGCCGCCCGCCACACCCCCGGCTGACGGGGGGTCGCGATGAGCACCCCCGACGCCGTGGCGGGCGTCTTGTGGTTGTGCGCGACGCTTTACGCGGTCTTCGGCGGGGCGGACTTCGGGGCCGGCTTCTGGGCGTTGTTCGCCGGCAGCGGCGAGCGCGGCGAGCGGGCGCGCGCCCTGGTGGACTGGGCCATCGGCCCGGTCTGGGAGGCGAACCACGTCTGGCTCATCTTCGTGCTGGTCGTGCTGTGGACCGCGTTCTCGGTGGCCTTCTCGGCGATCATGTCGACGCTGTTCATTCCGCTCAGCCTCGCCGTGCTGGGGATCGTCCTGCGGGGCTCGGGCTTTGCCTTCCACAAGATGGCGCGCCGGCTGCGCAACCGCCAGCTCGCCGAGCGCATATTCGGGCTCTCCTCCCTGTTGACGCCCTTCTTCATGGGCACCGTGGTGGGCGCCATCGCGTCCGGGCGGGTCCCGGTCGGCAACGCTGCCGGGGACGCGGTCACCAGCTGGCTGAATGTGCCGTCACTGCTCACGGGCGCCCTGTTCGTGGGCACCGGCGCCTATCTGTCCGCGGTGTTCCTGGTCAGCGACGCCCGCCGCGCGGGCGATCCGGACCTGGAGCGCTACTTCTCGGCCCGGGCCCTGGGCGCAGGCCTGGTGACGGGGGCGATCGCGCTCGCGGGGATCCTCGTCTACCGCGCCGACGCCCGGTTCATCTACGACGGCCTGACCGGCGAGGGGCTGCCGCTGGTGATCGTCTCGGCGGCCTGTGGGCTCGGAGTGCTGGCGCTGCTTTGGCGGGGCGAGCTGCGAGGGACCCGGCCGCTCGCGGTCGGCGCGGTGGCGGCTGTGATCTGGGGCTGGGCGGCCGCGCAGTACCCGTACCTCCTTCCGCAGACCCTGGAGATCGAGGACGGGGCGGCGGCGGAGGGGACTCTGACCGCGGTGCTGATCGTGTTCGGCATCGCGGTGGTGATGGTGCTCCCGGCACTGGGCTTCCTGTACGCGCTGGCCCAGCGAAGCATGCTCGACGGCGAGGCGGAGGCCGCCTCGGCGCTACCGCCGGCCGCAGGCGACTGACGCCCGGCTCGGGGCCGAAGCCGTGTCGCCGCGAGTCGACGGTGTGATAGAAGAGCGCCGATGGACCGGAGGCTGGCGGAGCGGAATCTGATCGCGGGGCTTCTTGCGGCCGGACTGGCGCTGCTCTTCTTCGGCCTCAGCTTCCTGATCACGGCCTTCTACCTCGGCTAGGACACCGGATGAGCGACGGTCGCCAGCCACCTCAGCCTTCCGAGCTGGTCTACCTGCCGGCCCCCTCCTGGCTACCGGTGCTCACCGCCGCCGGCCTCGCAGGAGTGCTCGTCGGCCTGTTCGCCGGCGCCCCGTATGCGATCGCGGCCGCGATCCTCCTGCTCGCCACGCTGCGCGCCTGGATCCGCGACACCCGCGACCAGATCGCGCGGCTTCCTCGCGAGCAGCACCTGACCTCCGCCGTGCTGCCGGCCGTGCCCTTGCGGCACGGCGGGCGCGACTCCTAGCGGCCGCCCCGCTCTATGCCGCGGTTGCCTCGTTCTCGGGGGGCGTCATTCCCGAGGTCGCGCCCTCCGAGGTCCAGACGCGAACGATGTCTCGCATCGAGAGGATGCCGACGAGCTCACCGCTCTCGACCACCACCAGGTGGCGGATGTGGCGCTGCGCCATCTCCACCGCGGCCCGCTCCAGGCTCCAGTCGGGCGCCGCGGCGATCAACGTGTCGCTCATGTGCTCGCCGACTGCCTCCGAATCGGGATCCTCGCCCTTGCCGAGCGAGTTGAGGATGTCGCGCTCGCTGATGATCCGCGGCCCCGGGGACTCCTCGTCGATCACCACCGCCGCCCCCACCCCCTTCTCGACCATGCGCGTCGCGGCGTCGCGCAGGGTGTGGCCGGGACCAAGCGTGAGGACCAGGTTCGACATGCCTTCGCGAACTTCCATTCAGCGCGCCCCCTAGGTGATGTGACCACTAGTGCGTATTGAGGCAACCCTAGCCGAAAGCGCCCCGGACGCCAAGTGCTCGCCCCCGCGGGTATCGTCGCCTCCGGCGGCGAGCACCAAGTCAGGCCCGCCTGGCGCCGCACGCCGACGATAGGATCCGGTCCAGTGGCGAGACGGATGCTCATGCCCCGGCGAGCAGCGCGCCGCACGGCCCTCGCGCTCTCCGGGCTGGCACTGCTGACCGCGTCAGGCTGCGGCGTCGCGGAGAGCGGCAACGTGGAACGCGGCCAGCAGCTCTTCACAAGCAAGTGCGCGAGCTGCCACGCGCTCAAGGACTCGGGCAGCACCGGCGCGCTTCAGGGCCCCGACCTCGACGCTGCCTTCGCCGAGGCCCGCGCCTCCGGCATGGACTCCGACACCATCGCGGGGGTGGTCAAGTCCCAGGTCGAGAATCCTCGGCCGAGCACCGACAACCCGAGTGTCTCCATGCCCGCCAACCTGGTGACCGGAGAGGATCTGGAGGACGTGGCCAGCTACGTGGCCAGCGTCGCCGGGGCGCCGGGAATCGAGGGGCCGCAGCTACCCGACGATCCCGGGGCGCCGGTGTTCGCCAACAACCAGTGCTCCGGCTGCCACACGCTGGGCGCTGCCGGCGCCTCCGGCACCACGGGCCCCGACCTCGACGAGGTGATCCCGCGCCAGAGCGCGGCCGAGGTCAGGAGGTCGATCGTCGACCCCAGCGCCGAGCTCACGGACGGCTATGCCGACGTGATGCCCAAGAACTTCGGCGACCTGATCAGCGCGCAGGAGCTGAATGCGTTGGTCCAGTTCCTGCTCGACTACTCGGACCAGCAGGGCGGCAAGCAGAAACAGAAGTAGGCGCCGACCCGGTGAGCGGCCGTCAGACCGCGGTCTCCGCCGCCCCCGCCGCTCCGGCCGCCTCCGCCTCGAGGTCGACGACCACGTGGGTGACCGGCAGCGGCACCTCGCGCCGCGCCCGATCGACCACACCCCGCTCGAGCCACTTGGACTTGTGGGGCGGGTGGGTGGAGATGATCACCTCGTCGGCGGCGAAGTACCGCAAGGCGTCCTCGAGCGCTGCGTTCGGCTCGTGATGATCCCCAACGTCGCCGCGCGCGGTCAGGCCGGCGGACTCCATGGCGCGCAGCGAGTCCTGTAGCCGCTGCCTTGCTTCAGCGATCGCCGCGTCGACGTCGGAGGCCCAGTGCTCCAGCGGGGAGCTGGTCAGCGCAGGCACCACCACGAGGATCTCGCTCCGGCGGCCCTTGCAGCGGCCCTTGATCTCTTCGAGCAGCGCCCGGCCCCCGACCGTCTGGTTCGCCATCACGATCAAGCGATAGGCGTCGTCGGCCTCCCGCGCGACCTCGGCCTGGTGCGGAAGCGTGCCCCGCGCCCGTCGCCACAGAACCCAGATTCCCAGGCCGACCTCGAGGGCGAAGAGCACCGCCCCGACAGCCGGACGGGTGAGGAGCGTGACCGCGATCACCGCTCCGGCCCCGATGCCGATCACCACCACCGCCCGGAAGACGTCTCGCTCTGACCGCAGCGGGTTGTGCATCTCACCCTCCTCGGTAGGTCGTGCCCATTAGAACTTACCGCCCCGCTGCCATCAGTATGCGGAATGAGACCCGGGCGGTCCTGAGAAGGCGCGGTGGCGCCGGCGGCTGGGTGACAAGGAGGAGGGACCAGCCCAGCCGCCGTGCGCCTGAAGTCGTCTCTGGAGACGCCCTTCCCAAGCATCTTAACTGGCTGGCCAGCCAGGAGCAACGGTCCTCGATCACATGCCGGCGGTCGCGAGTGCCGCCGGTCGAGTTGCGATTCCATATGAATCGCAACTCGACCCGGGTGGGGATCAGGACGCCGAGATGCGAAGGCGTGCAGCCGCTCTAGATGATGTAGACCGCTTTGCAGCCGCTCTAGAGGATGTAAACGGTCGTGTAGACGACGATCCACATCACGTCGACGAAGTGCCAGTAGATCCCGGGCACCTCCACCCCGAGGTGCTCCTTCGGCGCCGACCCGAAGTGGCCACGCCAGGCGCGGATGTTGGCGGCGGCGAGCAGCCCCAAGCCGACGGTCACGTGGGCGCCGTGCAGGCCCGTCAGCGCGTAGAAGATCGACCCGAAGGCGCCGTCGCGGGCGCTGAAGCCGATGTGCCAGTACTCGTTCATCTGGATGAACAGGAAGGTGGCCCCGAGCAGCCAGGTCGCGGCGAGGCCCATGATCAATCCGCGGCGGTTGCCGTGGCGGATCGACTCCAGGGCCCAGTGGACGGTGAAGCTCGACGAGATCAGGATCGCCGTGTTGACGCCGGCGACCGCCTTCGGCAGCTCCAGGCCCTCCGGCGGCCAGGGCTCGACGTTGGCGACCACACGAAGGAAGAAGTAGGAGGCGAAGAAGGAGCCGAACAGCATCACCTCGGAGACGATGAACAGCAGGATGCCCAGCGTCTGGCGGTCGATCCGGGAGCTCTGGTGGGCCTCGGGCGGGCCGTGATGCTCGGCGGCGGCCGCGTGCGCCTCCATCAGGCCGGGACCTCCTCACGACCTGCCTCGACGTGCTCCACCGGCTTGTCGGTCATCTCCCGGACCTGGTCTATCAGTCCCTCCTCGAGCCACTTCGACCGCTCTCCGGCGAGGGTCGAGATCAGGACCTCGTCGACGCGGTAGTGCTCGATCGCGTTCTGCACGGCGGCCAGCGGCGCCGGGCTCATCGGCTGGCCGGTGGCGTCAATCTCCGAGCGGTAGAGCTCCGCCAGGGTGCGGGCGAGGCGCTCGCAGACCTCCTCGCGGCTGAGCTGCCCCGACGGCGGGCTGATGAACGTGTAGCGGTGGGGCCGCTCCGCGGCCTTGCGCTTCAGGTGCCCGACCAGGTCGGCGCCGGCCACGGTCTGCGTGGCGACCACCAGGGTGTGGGTCACGTCCCAGCGGATCGCGTCGTCCTCGATCCGGACGGGGATGTGGGTGATGGGGACGTCGAAGCGCTGCTTCGCCCACTCCACCAGGTCCTTGCGCGTCATCCCGAAGCGGGTGTCGTACAGGCACGAGAGCAGGACCTCGCGGGGGGCGAAGGCGCGAATCGCGTCGTCCAGGGCCAGGGCCGGGTCGGGGTCCATCACCGCCCCCGGGGCTTCGATCCCGAAGTCTCGGAGCACGGCCTGGGTAACCTCGACCCGGCTGAGGGCCGCCTCGCGCACCTCGTCGCGGTCCACGATCTGGCCGGCCAGCGGCTGGTTCTGCGGCGCGGCGAGCGCCACCCCCTCGGCGCCTGCCTCGACCCGCTCGCGAAGGGTCTCCAGCAGCTTGCGCCCGCCCGCGACCTCATTCAGGAAGGCGAGAATCACTCCGCCAGAGCCTTCGGCTCCGGCGGGTCCGCTGAGGGATGGGTCCTGGTTCACGGGCTCCGGCCCCCCGCCGTCCCGGCCACCGTGGGCTCTGAGGCGCCGACCTCGGCCTCGGCCGGGCCAATGATCGCGTGGCGCGCTCCCGGCACGCCGAACTCATAGGGCCCGCCGACGACGCGGGGAATCTGATCGAAGTTGAAGACCGGCGGCGGCGAGGACACCAGCCACTCGATCGTCTTCGCGCGCCACGGGTTGTCGCCGGCCAGCGGCCCCCACTTCCAGCTGACGACCATGTTGTAGAGGAAGATGAGCTGGGCCACGCCGAGCAGGAAGCCGAAGCAGGAGATCAGCAGGTTCCAGTCGCCGAATTGGGCCGAGTAGTCGGCGACCCGGCGCGGCATCCCCTCCATCCCGATCCAGTGCATCGGCAGGAAGGTGCCGTACATGCCGACCAGGGTCAGCCAGAAGTGGACCCGGCCGAGCTTCTCGTCGTACATCCGCCCGGTCATCTTCGGGAACCAGTGGTAGATGCCGGCGAAGATCGTGAACACCGAGCCCCCGAAGAGCACGAAGTGGATGTGGGCGACGATGAAGTAGGTGTCGGAGACGTGGATGTCGAGCGGCACCATGCCCAGCATCACGCCGCTGATCCCGCCCATCGTGAAGGTGACAATGAAGGCGAGCGCGAACAGCATCGCGGTGGACCGCATGTGCAGCTTCGAGGCGAACAGGGTCCCGAGCCAGGAGAAGATCTTGATTCCCGTCGGCACCGCGATCAGGAGCGTGGTGATCATCATCGGCACCCGCAGCCAGCTGAACATCCCGGAGACGAACATGTGGTGGGCCCAGACGGTGTAGCTGAGCACGACGATCCCGATCAGCGCCAGGGCCATCAACCGGTAGCCGAAGATCGGCTTGCGGGCGTTGGTGGAGATCACCTCGGAGACGATCCCGAAGCCCGGCAGCATCATGATGTAGACGGCCGGGTGCGAGTAGAACCAGAAGATGTGCTGGTAGCTGAGCACGTCGCCACCGTTCGCGGCCTGGAAGAAGTTCGTGTCCAGCGCGCGATCGAAGAGGACCAGGAACTGCACGCCGGCGATGAACGGGGTGGCGGCGACGACCAGCAGCGAGGTCGACAGGTTCGCCCAGACCAGAAGCGGCAGGCGCCAGAAGTTCATTCCGGGCGCACGCATCGTGATGATCGTCACCAGGAAGTTGAGCGCCGTCGCCACCGACGACCAGCCCGCGAACTGCACCCCCAGGTTGAAGAACGACTGGCCCAGCGGCGCGCCGGTGGATAACGGCGCGTAGCCCGTCCAGCCCGCATCGAACGCGCCGCCGGGGACCAGGAAGCTGGCCACGAACAAAAGGCCCGCGAACGGCAGCATCCAGAAGCTGAGCGCATTGAGGCGCGGGAACGCCATGTCCGGCGCCCCGATCATCAGGGGCAGCACGTAGTTGGCGATCCCCGCGAACACCGGGATCACGAAGACGAAGATCATGATCGCGGCGTGGGTGGAGAACAGCCCGTTGAAGGCGGAGGGCTCGACGATCTGGGTCCCGGGCTGGGCCAGCTCGGCGCGCATCAGCATCGCCAGCAGGCCGCCGATGAAGAAGAAGACGAAGGTCGTGCAGATGTACTGGATCCCGATCACCTTGTGATCGGTGTTGAACTTGAAGTAGTCCCGCCACGAGTGGGCGCCGTGATCGGCGTGCTCGAGATCCGCCGGGTAGGTGGGACCCCCGGTCGCCCACCGGGTCCAGTAGTCGAAGGCGCCGAGCCCCGCCAGGAAGCCGATCGGCGCGAAGATCGCCGGGACGATCACGTGGGGGTAGCCGGTCTGCTCCGTCTGGAAGATCTCGAGGCCGGCCAGCGCCCGCAGAAGGACCACCAGGCCGAAGCCGAACGCGATGCCGAGCAGGAGGCCGAGCCCCCCGCG
This sequence comes from Actinomycetota bacterium, assembly GCA_038040415.1. Lineage (GTDB taxonomy): Bacteria > Actinomycetota > Thermoleophilia > Solirubrobacterales > 70-9 > AC-56. The sequence goes on along the minus strand of JBBPIK010000017.1, from coordinate 3,639 downwards.
TGCCATTCCCGGTGTCTTCAGCGCCGCTGCCATGTCCTACCTCGGGTCGAGAGCCTAGCCATCGTCACGCTCCACCCGTCGAGCCCGCGGCCTCCTGGGAAGGTGCACCGGTGCTCGACCCGCTCGGGGTCCCCGGCTGCGGCTCGACTCGCTCCTGTCGTCCCAGCCAGCGGGTGAACTCTTCCTCGGACACCACCCTGACCAGCGCCCGCATCGTGGCGTGGCCGGCCCCGCAGTACTCGGTGCAGACCACGTTGTAGGTGCCGATTCGGTTCGGGGTCACCTGGACGGTGTTGTCGACGTCGTTGCCTCCTTGGCCGGCCGGAACCGCATCGCGCTTGATCCGCCACTCGGGGACCCAGAACGAATGAAGGACGTCGAGCGCCGTCAGGTGGACGTCGAGCTGGCGTCCGTCCGGCACCACCAGGACGTTCGAGCTCACCACCTTGCCGTTCGGCTGCGGGTAGTTGAAGGTCCACTTGAACTGCTGAGCCGTGACGTCCAGGCGGAGCTGGTTCGAGGCCTTGCTCTCGATCTCGCCGAGGATGATCCAGCTGTAGATCGCCCCGAAGAGGACGATCACCGTCGGGATCACGGTCCAGGTGATCTCGAGCCTGGTGTTGCCGTGGATCGGCTCGCCGTCGGACTCGTCGCCCGGCTTCGCCCGGTACTTCCAGATGCTGTAGCCGAGCATCACCATGACGATCGCGAACACGAAGCACGACAGCACGATCATCACGTTGAGCAGCGTGTCGATGTCGTCGGCCTCCGCGGAGGCCTGGGTGCCGTGCCAGGCGATCTGCGTCATCGGCACCGCTGAGACGGCAGTCAGCACCAGGATCGCGGCGAGCAGCCTGACAAGGGTGGCGCGGGTCATGCGGCGCCGCCATTCTATTCGCGGACAGGCGTCAGCTCGTCGAGCCGCCCCCCGGAGGCAGCCAGGACCCCGCTGGCCACGCCCTCCCAGCTCCACCGCTCCGACGCGGTATCCGCCAGCGCTCGCCGCGCCAGCTCGCGAGTGGGCTCGTCAAGCCGAAGCCAGGCGTTGAGCCGCTCCGCGATCCCCCTCACGGCCCCGTCGTCGAGCGGGAACGAGACCAACCCGCCGACCTCCGCAGGCAGGGCGGCGGCCAACACGCGGCTGACCTCCGCGGCGCCCGAGTGGGCCGCCGAGACCGGCAGGGCGCCCGCGGCTGCCGCCTCGGCCGCAACCATGCCGAACGCCTCGGGGAAGGTGCTCGGGAAGACCAGGGCGTCGGTGGCCGGGACCAGGTGGGCGACCTCCTCGTGCTCCAGCCGCCCCGCGAAGGCCACGCTGCCGGCGGCCTCGCGGGCGGCCCCCTCGAGACCGGTGGGCGGGTCCGAGAGGAAGGCGCTCAGCATCCGGAGCGGCCCCGGCGGACCGCCCTCGAGCAGGCGTCCCTTGGAGGCCAGCTCGAGAGCGTGTTCGACGTCCCCTCCCGCGAGCGCCGCCCAGAGGCGCTGGAGCCCCCCGGCGTACTCGCCGAAGCCGACAACGAGCAGGCGGGCGCCCGGGTTCGCGGCGTGAACGAGCGGCCAGGCCGCGAGCAGCAGGTCGACGCCCTTGGAGACGATCATCTTTCCGACCAGCACCACCCGCGGGCCGTCGGCCGCCGCCAGATGGCGAATGGCGTCGGCGGCGGCGCGGGGGTCACGGGCGAAGGCGCCGCCGCCTTCCGCGTCCGCCGCCCCCACGGTCGTCGCCAGCTCCGCCAAGCGCCCCCGATGCGCCTCGCGGGCCAGCGGCTGGAACAGCTCCGTATCCACGCCGGGCGGCCCAAGCCGGGTGCGGGCGGGAAGCCCCGGGTCACCGATCGCGTCCCACAGGCTCTCGGCCGTGTGGCGCGAGCCCACCAGCACCCCGGCCGCGGCGTCGATGCCCTCGCGGGCATATGGGAGGAAGCGCTCGGGCTCCGGCTTGACCGTGTACTCGAGCGCCGAGCCATGGATCTTGGCCGCGAAGCCGAGACCGGCACGGGCGAGAATCACGGGGCCCATCACCAGGTGGTTGGCGAGCGCCGCGTCGACGCCCCCGACGTGGTCGACGACGTCGCGAACCGCGGCCACGTTCGCCTCCAGGTAGCGGCCGAGCTCGCCGTCGCTGAGCTCCGCGAACCTCTTCACCCGAAAGCCCTCGTAGCGGTCGGCGACGTAGACGGGCAGGAGTCCGCCGATCTCCGGCACGTAGGCGGTCACCGAGCCTGCTCCCGAGCCCCCGGGGCCCGCCTCGGTGTGCAGGCGGCCGTCCGTCCAGCGACCGAGGCCGTCCACCCAGCCCAGCGAGCCGGCCTCACGGTCCTGGCACAGCAGGTGGACCTCGTGGCCCAGCCGGGCCAGCGCCCGCGCCAGGCTTGCGTTGTAGATGTTGCTGCCAGTCCCGTGCAGCAGGTAGCCGTGGAAGATCAATACTTTCACCGGCGACATCCTCCGTCATACCGTCGGATGTCGCCGGGTTATGGCGCAAACCTGACCCGGCAGGCACCTCCGTATCAGCGAGCAGGATGCGAGCGGTGCGGGAAGCGAGCCCGAGGCCGGCGACAGGAGGTCGCCGGCAGGGCGAGCCGCGGCGACTTCGTCGCTAGCCCAGGCGGGCTGTTCGAATGGCCACAGCGCCCCGTCAGCGGCTATCGTCTTTCCGCTCGTGAACCCGCGACAGGTCTACAGGCTGCGTGCGCCCGCCTCGGGGCGCGAGGCGATCGCTCCCGTGGAGCCCGGCGCCACGTACGTGGACCGCGAGACCGGCGAGGAGATGAAACCGGTCACCAGGACGCTTCCGCTCGCCCCCTCGGAGTCGGCCCTGCTGCGGACTCCCGAGAACCTGAGGATCTGCCGGCGCTGCGACCAGCTGATCGGATTGGACGTCAGCGACTGTCCGTACTGCGGGCTGCGCCAGCCCGCGCTCGACGGAGGCTCATGACCCGGTCACTGGCAGCGTTCGCCGCCCTGGCGCTGGCGGTGGGACCGCCGCTGGCGGGCTGCGGCGGGGACGGCGACGGCTCCGAGGCGGCCGCCCCGCCGGCGACCAGCTCGACTACGACTCAGAGCACGACCAACGCCACTCCCACGACGACGACCTCGTCGACCACGACGACGAGCACCACGACCAGCTCCACTCCAGGTGGGGGCGGAACCGGCGGTACGAGTGGCTCCGGCGGCGGCGGAGGCTCCAAGCCGCACTCGGGCGACGACACAGCGGGCAACGACACCCAGCCGCCGCCGGGCAGCGGGGCAGCGCAGTTCGAGCAGTTCTGCGACGAGAACCCCGGCGCCTGCGATTGAGCGCCCGGCGCCGATTCCGGAGCGGCTCAGCCGAACCCGATCAGCCGCGAACGTAGTAGGCCCAGTACAGGAGGCGCGCCGACGTGTAGTCGCAGCCGTACCCGCGCACCGAGCCCAACTTCTGCTGGGGCCTGCTGTTGCGCGCGAATCGCCTCACGTCCGCTTCGTCGCTGCTTTCGGGCGCACAGTTCCGTCGCGATCTGCTCGCCCGCCACTTGTTCTTGCGCTCGCTGATGTGGCTCGCGAAGCTCGACGCCCAGGTCGGCACGGTGAGCGCCACCACCTGGCCCTTCCTGATCCTCAACGGCTTGTCCAGCGTGAAGACCTGTCTGCGGCCCA
>JBBPIK010000097.1:0-7059 GCA_038040415.1 Actinomycetota bacterium | reverse complement strand
TCGACCAGGTCGACAAGATCATCAGCATCGACCAGTCGCCGATCGGCCGCACCCCTCGCTCCAACCCGGCGACCTACACCGGGGTCTTCGACCACATCCGCGACCTCTTCTCACGCACCAAGGAGGCGCGAGTGCGGGGCTACAAGCCGGGACGGTTCAGCTTCAACGTCAAGGGCGGGCGCTGCGAGGTCTGCCGCGGCGACGGCCAGATCAAGATCGAGATGCACTTCCTGCCCGACGTCTACGTGCCCTGCGAGCAGTGCCACGGGCGCCGCTACAACCGCGAGACGCTCGAGGTCCGCTTCAAGGGCAAGTCGATCGCCGACGTGCTCGAGATGTCGGTCGAGGAGGCGGTCGAGTTCTTCGCCCACATCCCGAAGATCCAGCGCCGCCTGCAGACCCTCCACGACGTGGGCCTCGACTACATCCGGGTCGGCCAGCCGGCGACCACGCTCTCGGGTGGCGAGGCGCAGCGCATCAAGCTGGCCACCGAGCTGTCGAAGGTGGCGACCGGCGACACCCTCTACATCCTCGACGAGCCGACCACCGGCCTGCACTTCGCCGACGTGCAGCGGCTGCTCGAGGTGCTGGGGCGGCTGGTCGAGGCCGGCAACACCGTGGTCGTGATCGAGCACAACCTCGACGTGATCAAGACGGCCGACCGGATCATCGACCTGGGGCCGGAGGGCGGCGAGGCCGGGGGAGAGGTGGTGGCAACCGGGACGCCCGAGCAGGTCGCCGCCAGCCCCGCCTCCTACACAGGTGAGTTCCTGCGCAGCCTGGTCGAGCCCGCCGAGCGGCCCGCCCGCCGCCGGCCTGCGAGGCGACGCCGGGAACCGGTAGCGGCTTAGCAGGCGTCCCAAGAAAGCCCGTCTTGGATCGGTCGTCAGGCGGAGGTCAACGGGAGCCTCGCGTCCGCCCCGGGCTGCCGTGCCATGTGCTGCCGACCGCGATCAATCTGATCCCCCGCATGAAATCTGCTGAGTACAGTGCCGATCGCGACGACGCGAGAATCACCCAGCGGGGGTGATGCGCGCCACGGCGTCAAACCTTATGGTGCGGCCAACAGGTGGGCCGTAACTCCGGCCGAGCAATGCCCGACCACCCTGAATCCTCCCCATCGCCCGAGGGCGCCCCCGCACCCGAGCTCTCCGGGAGCCCGGCCGCCGGGGGATCGCCGGGCGAGCAGCCGAAGCGGCGGCACCGCGCCATTGTGTGGTCGCTCATCGTGCTGGCGTCGGTGGTCCTGGTTCTCTCGATCGCCGCGAACTGGGTGCAGCGCGAGACGCTGAACACGGACCAGGTGGTGAATACCACCGACGAGATCGTCCAGGACGAGGACGTGCAGCAGGCGCTCGCCACCTACACGGTCGATCAGCTTTACGCCAACGTCGACGTCCAGGGAGAGATCCAGAAGAAGCTGCCAAGTGCTGCTCAGCCACTCGCGGTTCCAATCGCGGCGGCGACGAGGCAACTCGCCACGAACGTGGCAGAGAGGGCACTGGCAACACCTCAGGTTCAGAATCTCGTCTCCACCGCGATCGGTCGGGCGCAGGAGCAGTTCGTGAGCCTGATCGAGAACAAGGACGAATACGTGTCGACCACGGGCGGGGACGTCACGCTCGAATACGGGAGCATCGTCGCCGACCTGGCCACCCGGCTCGGCATAAACCCGGCGACGATCTCCCAGATCCAGGGGGTCGTGCAGGAGTACTCGGTCGACCTCCAGCAGGGCTTGGCCACGGCTCAGAGCCAGATCGAGTCGGTGCGAGCGACCCTCTCCGAGTTGCAGGCGGGCGAGCTGAGCCCGGAGCTTCAAGGAAATCTCCAAACGCTCCAGAGGAACGCCGCCAAGCTCCAGGCGACGGTCGCGAGCCTCGAGAAGGGGATCAAGGACGTTCTGGCGAAGGTCCCTGATCAGCTCCAGAGCCGGCTGTCCGATCTCGACGGCCGGCTGTCCGATCTCGACGGCCGGCTAACTGCACTGGAGCAACGGATCGCCGCCGTGCTCAAGGATCCCAGCCAGGCGAACGTTGAGACGCTCGACGCATCGCTCGCCTCGCTCGAGGCACGAATCACCACCCTGCTCGGCCGCCAGGTCGTGCAGCACCCCGGCGAGCTCGTCTTGATGGAGTCCAGTCAGCTCAGCGGACTCCAGGACCTCATCAGCGCACTCCGCAACCTCGGCTTCGTGCTGCCGCTGCTGGCGCTCATCCTGTACCTGAGCGCCCTCTATCTGGCAAAGGGGTGGCGCCGGGAGGCGCTGATCGCAGCTGGAGGCGGGATCCTGATGGCAACGCTGGTCGTCCTTTTGACCCGGCGTCTGATAGGCAGCGGAGTGGAATCGGTGGCGAGCTCCGAGGCAGTCAAGCCGGCCGTCACGTCGGTCTGGGACACCCTCTCCGAGGGCCTTCGCCAGCGGGCGCTGTTCGCTCTCGTGATTGGACTGGCGTTCGTCGTCGGCGGCCTTCTGGCGGGACCCGGCCGCCACGCCGTCTCGATACGACGCTCCCTCGCACCGTACCTGCGCGACCATCCGGTGGCCGTCTACTCGGTTCTAGCCGTGTTGTTCCTGTTGTGGCTTTCCTTCATACCCGGGATCAACAACCTCGGGCAGGTGCTGGTGATCGTCGTGCTTGCGGCGCTGGCCGTGGTGGGCGTCGAGCTACTGCGCCGGCAGGCGGCGCGGGAGTTTCCGCCTCGTCCGAACAGTAGTTCCTGATCAACGGGAGCCCGCCCCCGAGACGGGCTCCCGCGACCGTCAGCTCAGGCTCCCGGGGCTCCGGGGGTTCTCTCTTCCTCTCCGAAGACGACGATCCCGTGGACGACGTACAGGCAGATCGCGAAGACGCCCAGCGACCACCACGGATAGCTTCCGCCAATCGAGAGCAGGGCGCCGATCGCGCCGAGGCTGCCGCCGATGATCCCGATCGCCCGTCCATAGGTCCCGCCGCCCATCAGCGAGAAGCCACCGGTGAGCTGGATCACCCCGAGGATGATCAGGACCCAGCCGAGCGTGTTCAGGTTGGTGAGTATGAACCTCTGGTCGTTGACGAAGACACTGGCGTCGTCCAGGGCGCCGATGCCGTAGATGATGTTGATCGTGCCCACGATCAGCAGCAGAAAGGCTGCGAATACAGTGCGTCCGGCACCTCTCACTTATGACTCCTTTCGCTAGCTCGGCCGCTCCTTTGCGGCCCGCGCCGCGCCGACGATCGCGTCGAGGCCGCGTGAGGCGACCCTAGCTGGCGCTTTGACCGCGATCTTCACCCGGATTGGGTGATTGTCGATCCCAGATCAGGCGTAGGGTCTTCCCAATCAATTGGTTTCACAGGTGGCCTCCCGCACGGACATCCCAGCCTTGACCGACCAGCAGCTTCGCGAGGTGGTCGGGCTGATCGAGGGCGCCGACACCGTCGAGTTGAAGCTGACCGTCCCGGATGAGGATCGGCGCTCGACTGTCGTCGCCCTCGGCATGGATCCCCTCGACGCCTACGTGCGCCAAGTCTTCTTCTTCGACACGCAGGACCTGGCGCTCGATCGCGCCGGGCTGGTGACCCGGGCCCGGAGGAGCCAGGGAAGACCCGACGACTCAGTCGTGAAGCTGCGGCCCGTCGATCCCGGCGACCTGCCGGATGACCAGCGCTCGTCCGACTTCTTCGGGGTCGAGGTGGACGCCATGCCAGGCGGCTATGTCTGCTCGGGGTCCTTCAAGGGCGAGCTGAAGGCCGGGCACGTGAAGGAAGCCGTCGCGGGTGAGCGCCCCCTGCACAAGCTGTTCTCGAAGGAGCAGCGCGCCTTCTGGGCCGAGCACGCACCTGCCGGCCTCGATCTCGACCAGCTCTTGGTGCTCGGCCCGGTCACGGTGTTCAAGCTCAAGTTCGAGCCGGAGGGATACGGACGCAAGCTGGTTGCGGAGCTCTGGTTCTACCCCGATGGGTCCCGGATCCTGGAGCTCTCGACCAAGTGCAAGCCGGCGGAGGCCTTCGAGGTCGCAGCGCGCACGCGGGCGTACCTGAGCGAGCGAGGCGTCAACCTGTCCGGCGAGCAGCAGACCAAGACGCGTACGGCGCTCGAGTACTTCAGCGAGCAGCTGGCCGGATAGCCCTCCGATGGGCGCCCGGCAGGCGTTGCGCCAGGCGGTCGGGGTGGCGATTCGCGGGCTCGTCCTCTGGGCCCTGGTCGCGCTGGTCTTCTGGGCGGCGGTCGGTCTCATCCCAGGGATCGACGTGCCGAGCTTCCGCGCGGCGCTGCTGACCACCGCCCTGATCGCCCTGATCAACGCATTGCTCTGGCCGCTGGTGATTCGCGTGGTGCTTCCCCTGACTGTGCTCAGCTTCGGCCTCGGCTCCCTCGTGCTGAGTGCCGCCGTGGTGTCGATCGCGATCAAGGTGGTCGACGGGACCTCCCCTCCGTTCCTGGGGGCGATCGCAGCAGCCTTCGTGGTGTCGATCGCCTTGATGCTGCTGGCTCCGGTGTTGAGCTTCGACGACGACGCCCGCCAGCTGCGGATCGTTCGCCGCAGGGCGCGTCGCGTGCGCGACGCAAACCGCACCGAGGTTCCCGGGGTGATCCTGTTCGAGATCGATGGCCTGGCGGAACCGGTCCTGCGCCGGGCGCTTCGCGAGGGCCACGCGCCGAACATGGCACGATGGCTCGAGCAGGGCAGCCATCGCATCGTTCCCTGGGAGTGCGATCTGTCCTCGCAGACCGGCGCCAGCCAGGCCGGGTTGCTGCTGGGCAGCAATCACGACATGCCCGCCTTCCGCTGGTACGAGAAGGAGAGCGGGCGCACGATGGTCTCCAACCACGGCAAGGACGCGACCGAGCTCGAGCGGCGGCGCTCCGACGGCGGGGGCCTGCTGGCGGTGGACGGGGCCAGTCGCGGCAACCTGTTCTCCGGGGACGCGCCGCGCTGCTCGGCCACGATGAGCGTGATCAGGGACCGGCGGCGCTCGAGTGCGGGGGAGTACTTCGCCTACTTTGCCGACCCGTATGGCTTCACCCGGACCATCGCCCTCTACTTCTGGGATGTGCTCCTGGAGCTGAGGGCCGCCCGCCGCCAAAGACGACGAGGCGAGGAGCACGTCCACCGCGGCGGGGTGTATCCGTTCATGAGGGGGGCAATCACCGTGATCATGCGCGACCTGAACGTCGCCACTCTGCTCGGCGACATCGTCGAGGGCGTCCCCGTCGTCTACTCCACCTTCGTCGGATATGACGAGGTCGCCCACCATTCGGGAGTCGAGCAGCCCGATGCCTTCGCGGTGCTGAGGCAGCACGATGCGCAGCTCGCCCGCCTGGAGCGGGCTGTGGAGCAGGCGCCGCGTCCTTACCACCTGGTCGTGCTCTCCGACCACGGCCAGAGCCAGGGCCGTCCGTTTCGGCAGCGCTATCAGCTCGAGCTCGCCGATCTCGTCCAGGAGGCACTCCGGGGAGGCGACGTGTTCTCGCCTGCGGCCTCGGACGAGGGATTGAGCACGCTGGGCGGCGCGCTTACCGACGCCCGCGCCGAGGACACCGCCGGCGGGAGGATGCTCGCCCGCGCCACCCGCGACAACCTGGTCGACGGCGAGGTCGTGCTTGGCCCGAACCGTGAGGCCGTCGAAGAGGAGAAGTCGGACGCCTCCGAGCATGAGGCGGTTGTGCTGGCGTCAGGCGGGCTTGGCCTGATCTATCTGACCGAGCGCTCGCACCGGCTGACCATCGGTGAGATCGACCGGCTTCACCCCAGGCTGATCTCCACCTTGATTGGCCATCCCGGAATCGGCTTCGTCATGGTGCGCGCCGACGAGGAGGGAGCGATCGTCCTCGGCCCGCGTGGGACCCGGCGCCTCCGGGATGACACGGTCCGCTGCGAGGATCCGCTTCGGCACTTCGGCACCAACGCGGCCGATCATCTCCGGCGCACGGACGGGTTTCCTCATTGCCCGGACCTTCTGGTCAACTGCATGTACGACCCGGAGGCAAACGAGGTCGCGCCGTTCGAGGAGTTCATGGGCTCCCATGGCGGCATCGGCGGCTGGCAGAGTCAACCCTTCGCCTTGGTGCCGGCCTCGTGGGGGCAGGTGAACGGTCCGATCGTCGGCGTGAGGGCGATGCACGACGCGCTTCGGGGGTGGCTCGCCGAGACCGGGCTCGAGCTCAGGCCGCACGCTGCCGAGGAATCCCCGGGTTGACGCCCGGCGGCCGAGGTGACTAGGCTGCTCGTAGATGGCAGCACGGACGCTGACCGGCCTCGGCGGCCGGCAAGCGGCTTTGAAGCCGACCAAAGAGGCGGACCTGGCCGCGGAACTCGCGAGCGCGTTGGTCGCTGCCGAGGACGTGCCTGCCTTCGGACCCGGGCTGGTGCGCAGGCCACGGCTGCTCAACCGGCTGCTCCGATCGCTTCCCGCACGGTTGGTGCTGCTCACCGCTCCTGCCGGCTACTCGAAGACGACCTGCCTGGCGGAGTGGGCGGCCGCCGAGAAGCGTCCCTTCGCCTGGCTCGCGGCCGACGCTCGACACGACGATCCCGCCCTGCTTGTCGTCTCGATCGTGGAGCTGCTGGAGGAGATCGAGCCCGTCGACCCCGACGTACTGGCCGCGCTCGGAACTCCGGATCCGAGCATCTCGACCGTTGTCCTTCCGCGTCTGGGCCGGTCGCTCCAGGCCCGCGGCAAGCCGTTTGTGCTGGTCATCGACGACGTTCATGCGATCACCTCCGCAATGTCGCTGGAGGTGCTCGAGACCCTGGTCGAGCATCTCCCCGCCGGAGCGCAGCTCGCACTCGCCTCCCGGACCGAGCCGCCGTTGTCGCTCGGGCGCATGCGCGCCCACCGGCAGCTTGCTGAGCTGACCAGGGCGGAGCTCTCGATGACGCGGGCGGAGAGCGCCGAGCTGCTGGGCAAGGTCGGGCTGGAGCTGACCTTCGCTCAGCTCGATGTCCTCTTCGAGCGCACCGAAGGATGGCCCGCCGCGCTCTACCTCGCCGGGCTTGCTCTCGCCGACCAGCACGACGCGAACGCGGCAGTCACCTCTTTCGCCGGCGATGACCGGATCGTGGTGGACTACCTTCGC
>JBBPIK010000156.1:0-2158 GCA_038040415.1 Actinomycetota bacterium | reverse complement strand
CCGTCCCGCATTACGAACACATGTTCGCCCATTGGTCGGACGGAACTTGCCTTAGACTCAGCTCCGACCACGGGGCGTGGCGCAGTCTGGTAGCGCACTCGGCTGGGGGCCGAGCGGTCGCTGGTTCAAATCCAGTCGCCCCGACTGAAAAGACCTGCAAAAGCGAACTTTTGGCACGCACGACCACGGTCGGGGAGGTGCTAGCGCGCGGCCGGGCGAGTGGCGGTCATGATCTCGTAGGTGCCGGTCGGGGTACGCACCCGGTCGCGCAGAGTTACCGCTCGCAAGCCGGCGTCGGCGAGGACGTCCGGAAGTTCCCCGCGGACGTTGAGTGCCGTCGTCGCGACCCCGTCAAGCAGCTGAACCGTCACGAGCACCGCGATCCGCATGAGCGGGTCCTGTGGTCGCCCGAGGTCGCCGACGACGAGCCGCCCACCGGGGCGCAGCACGCGCACCAACTCGGTCGCTGTCTGGCGCTTCGCCTCGTCTGGTAGGTGGTGAAAGAAAAGCGTGGACAGCACGAGGTCGAAGCTCGCGTCCGCATACGGAAGCGCCGTCGACCTCCCTTCGTCGAACCCGATCTCAAGACCCGCACCCGCCGCCTTCTTGCGCGCCCGAACGAGGATCGATGCGTCGGCGTCCAGCCCGGTCACCGTCACGCCTGGCGCGGCCCGCGCCGCCGCGACCGCGAGCGTGCCGGTTCCGCACCCGACGTCGAGCACCTGCTCGCCGCTGGCGATCGCCGCGCATGCGAGCACGCGGCGCTTGATCGCGCGGTCGCGTACGGCGACGGCGGCCACGAAGTCGAAAAGCGGGGTCAGCCGGTTAAAGCGGAGCGCGGGGATGAACCCAGCGTCGTCGGCTCGAACGTGACGCTCCCTGCGCGCGGCGTCGCGCTCACGGCGCTCGACCGCAGGCTCTTTAGACGGCGTCACCGCACCGCCCCTTCCGCTACATCCCCGCGGCTATTCACTTTCTCCATCGCCCCTCTGGATCAGCCAAGCTACTTCCACCAGGGGCTCAGTAGTGAGAGCATCGCCACGATTCTGCCGCATCGGCTGATTGAAGATGGGATGCCCGCTCCAATGGCGGGTCGCGGCAGCGCCGATCCAAGAGGCCGACACGGTGCGGCGCGTGCCCGGCTTCCGCATGGGTCTTGTCGACGTAGACCTCCCGGTGGACGAACTCCATCCGGTCGCCGTTGTTGGTCTGGGGGGTGGCGAACAGCGAAACTCCGAGCCGATGCCTCCCACCGCACCCGCCGCTCTGCCCCTCGCTCCGAGCGTCAGCTCGACTGCGGGCCGCGCGGAGTACGAGCGGCTGGCGCGTCGGGTCAAGCTGCTGTCTTGGCTCAGCCTCGGCTGGATGACGATCGAGGGGGCTGTCGCCATCATCGCCGGGATCGTTGCCGGCTCCATCGCCCTGATCGGGTTTGGTATCGACAGCGCGATCGAAGGCCTGGCCTCGGTGATCATCATCTGGCGCTTCTCCGGTGCGCGGATGTTCTCGGCGAAGGCCGAGACCCGCGCCCAAAAGCTCGTCGCCCTCCAGTTCTTCGTGCTGGCGCCCTACGTCGGCGTCGAGTCGATCCGCGCCCTGCTCGGCGGGGAGCATGCCGACGTCAGCTGGGTCGGGATCGGCCTCTCGATCGGCTCGGTGATCATCATGCCGCTGCTCGGCATCGCCAAGCAGCGCCTCGCCGATCAGCTGGGCTCAGCGGCGACCAAGGGCGAGGGCCGACAGAACATGCTGTGCGCCTACCTGGCGGGCGCCCTGCTCGTCGGCCTACTCGGCAACGCGCTGGTCGGTGCTTGGTGGCTCGATCCGACGGTCGGCCTCCTGATCGCCGCGGTCGCCGTCCGCGAGGGGCTCGAAGCGTGGCGCGGCGATGGTTGCTGCGTCGCCAGCCCGCTTGAGTAGCGCACGCTGTCGGAGCAGTCCGCGCCGTGGAGCTTCGCCCTTCTTGGCTAGTCCTTGACGGCAACGAGCGAGACGCTCTTGACCCCGTACTTCGCGCTGGCCTCGCGTGCGCGATCGGTGATGAACTCGTAGGGGTTCTCCCTGAGCTTCTCGATGCGCAGGCCCGCGTTCTCGATGGCCTCTCGATAGGCGTCCTGCTGGGCCGCGCCGCCGATGCACGATGCCCAGAGGTCCGCGT
>JBBPIK010000096.1:0-7239 GCA_038040415.1 Actinomycetota bacterium | reverse complement strand
GTAGGCGAGCGTTCCGCGGGGACCGATGGCCACGACCAGCAGGCCGCCGGCAGCGAAGGCGCCCAGCTCGGCCGAGTTCCGGATCCCGTTGTAGGCCGCGAAGACCCGCCCATGCAGGGGATCGGGAACACGGACGTGGATCAGGCTTCGAAACATGACGTTCTTGAGCCCGTGCGCCAAGCCGCCCATGAACGAGCAGGCGAGGAAAAAGACGAAACTGAGCCAGAGGGCCGGGAGCGCGAGCGCACTGCCCTGGACGGCAACCGCGGCGAGGCCGGTAGCCGCCACGGCGCCCACGGCGATGCGGCGGGACAGGAGCAGCGCCCCGAGCGCCATCCCCAGGGTCCAGATCGAGAGCATCAACCCGTAGGCGAGGTCTCCCCTCTCGAGCACGTCCTCGATGAAGAACAGCTCCCCCACCCAGACCGCCGACATGAACAGGAGCGAGCTGAAGGCGACCGTCATCGCCAGCGAAAGCACCCGGTCGCGGAACAGAAAGGCGATCCCGTCACGGGCGCGCGGGGCGCGCTCCACGTCGTCGCGTCCTCCGGGGTCGCGCCGCACGCGCAGCGCCAGCGCCGCCACCGCCACAGCAGCGAATGTTGCGGCGTCGACCAGCATCGCCAGCTCGAGCCCACCGGCCGAGAACAGCAGGCTCCCGAGCACCGGGCCAACCCCGAATCCGAGGTAGCGGGCCGCTTCGACGTGGCCGTTTGCCTCCTGGATGCGGTGCTGCCCCGCCAGCGGCGGGACGAGCGCGAACTCGGCGGGCTGAGAGACCGCGAAGACAACGCCCAAGAGGGCGGTGAGCGCCAACACCGGAGCCGTCGCGCTTGCGAAGCCGAGCACAGCAGCGACCAGGGTGCCGAGCAGCGAGATCGCGGCCAGGACGCGGGTCGCCTCGATCCGATCGACCAGCAGACCGGCGTGGCCGGCGACCAGGACGGAGGGTCCGAAGAGGCAGATCCACAGCCCGGCCACCGCGAACCCGGAATCGGTCGCCTCCTTGACGTGGAGCCCGAGCGCCACGATCGCAACCCAGTCGCCGAGCGCCGAGAGGCCGACCGAGCCGGCGACCAGGCGGAAGTCACGGTCCCGGAGCAGGCTCCTTCCCCTCATGGGGCGCAGTATTGCGGCGCGACATAGCCTTCGCGCGATGAGCGACGAAAGGCGCGGTCCGGCGGCCAATTTCGACGATCCGGGCCTGCTGAGCCCGCCGCAGGTCTCGCTGCTGATCGACCAGTACGAGCTGACGATGTCCGCCAGCTACCTCAGGCAGGGGATGAACGAGCCGGCCATCTTCGAGCTCTTCGTGCGGCAGCTTCCTCCCAACCGCGGCTGGCTGCTAGCCGCGGGGCTCGGTCCGACGCTCGAGTTGATTCGGGAGCTTCGCTTCGGCGAGGACGAGCTCGAGTATCTGCGCTCGCTCGCGCTCTTCGGCGACGACTTCCTCGACTACCTGGCCGCCTTCCGCTTTCGAGGCGATCTGGAGGCGATGCCGGAGGGGACGGTGTGCTTCGCCAACGAGCCGCTGATCCGGGTTACCGCGCCGCGAGTCGATGCGCAGCTGCTGGAGACGGTGCTGCTGAACCAGATCAACTTCCAAACGATGGTCGCCACCAAGGCCGCGCGCGTGGTGCTGGCGGCCGGGGGCGGCGAGCCGGGGGGCGGCGAGCGGGTGGTGGACTTCTCGCCGCGGCGCGACCACGGCGTCGACGCGGCGATGAAGGTCGCGCGCTCCGCGGCGGTTGCCGGGTGCGGCGGGACCTCGAACGTCGCCGCCGCGATGCGCTACGGCCTGCTGCCGGTGGGGACGATGGCCCACTCCTACGTGCTCTCGTTCGAGAGCGAGGAGGCGGCGTTCCGTTCATTCATGGAGGACTTCCCCGAGACCGCCGTGATTCTCGTCGACACCTACGACACTCTCGACGGGGTGCGCCACGCGATCTCCGCCTCTCGCGATGCCGGAGTCAGGCTGGCCGGGGTGCGGCTGGACTCGGGCGATCTGCTGGAGCTTTCGCGGGCTGTTCGCCGGCTGCTCGACGGGGAGGGAATGAGCGAGACGCGAATCGCCGCCAGCGGCGACCTCGACGAGGTGCGGATCGCCGAGCTGGTCGCCGCGGGTGCGCCGGTGGACCTGTGGGGCGTCGGCACCGACCTCGGGACCAGCCGCGACTCACCGGTCGTCAACGGCGTCTACAAGCTGGTCGCCGACCGTCGCGCGGACGGCTGGCGGGGAGTCTGGAAGCGCTCGCCGGACAAGCAGACGGTGCCCGGCGCGAAGCAGGTCTTCCGTCGCTACAAGGGTGGGACCATGAGCGCGGACGTCATCGCCGCGGCGGACGAGGAGCTCGAGGGTGAGGCGCTGCTCGTCCCGGCGATGCGCGAGGGCGAGGTGGTGCGACACGCGTCGCTGGAGGAGATCCGGGAGCGCTCCGCCGCCCAGGTCGCGGCCCTGCCCGAGGGACTGCGGCGTCCCGCCGCGAGCGAGGGTGAGCCCTACCCGGTCAGCTTCTCGGAGCGACTGCGCACGGCGACCGAGCCGCGTTAGCGGCGGGCGGCGAAGAAGGACTCCAGGAGAGCGGCCGCCTCGCCGGCCAGCAGGCCGCCGTCCACTTGGGGCCGGTGATTGAACTGAGGCTCGCCGAGGACGTCGAGCACGCTGCCGGCCGCGCCCGCCTTCGGATCGGGCGCTCCGTAGACGACGCGCGGCACCCGAGCGAGGACGATCGCACCGGCGCACATCGCGCACGGCTCCAGGGTCACGTAGAGGACCGAGTCGGGAATGCGCCAGCCGCCGATCCTCCGCGCGGCCTCCCGCATCGCCAGCACCTCCGCATGGGCCGTGGGATCGGCCCGCAGCTCGCGCTCGTTCCCCGCCGCGGCGAGCACCTCGCCCTCGCGCACGACGACGGCACCGATCGGCACGTCGTCGTGGCCGGCGGCTCGCTCCGCCTCGCGGAGCGCCTGACGCATGAAATGCTCATCACGCCCGAAGAAGCGCCCATCCAAAGCCATCGCCGACAAGTATCGCCCAGCGGCTCGGGGTGCAGTGCGAAGGGGCTCAGGTGGTGCGAATGATGAGGACGCCGCAGGGGGCGTGGTGGGAGACCTTGTTCGGCACGCTGCCGAGCAGGAAGCGCTTTGTGCCGGTCATCCCCTTGTTGCCGACCACGATCAGATCGGCGTTGATCTGCTCGGCGACGTCCAGGATCGCATCGGCGGGATCGCCCTCGCGCGGGTAGGGCTCGGCCTCGATGCCCTCCTGCTTGGCCTTGCCGACCGCGCCGTCGAGCGTCACGTTGACGTCCTCCCGCGGGCCGGCCCCGAACTGGACGTCTCCCGGCAGCTCGCCCTTCTCCTCGCGCAGGCGGCTCGGGGGAACCGGCTCGAAGGCGGCCACCAGGCCGAGGCTTGCCCCCGACATCTTGGCGAGCTCGATCGCCTGGCGAACCGCCTCGGTCGCCGTGTCGGATCCGTCTGTGCCAACCACTATGCGCTTGAACAACCCGTCTCCCTTCGTCTCATCGCGATTCGCGACCAACAAGCGTCAGGTGGCGCCCATCCTATCCTCAGATCAGCTTCACGAGCGCGATAGTCATCGACGCAAGCAGGCAGCCGACGAGGATCGTCATCGCGATGATCCAGGCGCGGGGCACAGCCATACATAGACTACGGCCGCACTCCATGGCCACGGTCGAGACGGTCACCGGCAGGATCGACGCCGAGCAGCTCGGCACCACGCTGATCCACGAGCACCTGATCTACCGCGACGAGGCGGTGGCAAGCTGGTGGCCCCACGTGGGATCCGTGGTCCCGGTCGACCCGCCCCGGGCGTGCGGGCCGGAGCAGCTTTACGGCATAGCGGTGGAGAACGCGCGCGCCGTCATCGGTCGCGGCGTAACGACGATCTGCGAGCCCACTGGGATGTTCGGCGGCCGCGACGTCGGCTTCTCGCGCCGGGTCTCGCAAGAGACCGGCCTCCAGGTCGTGCCCTGCACGGGCATCTACACCTACGACTACCTGCCGACGTTCTTCGTGACGCGCGACGCCGACGCGATGGCGGACCTGTTCGTGCACGACGTCGAGCAGAGCATCCAGGGCACCGGGATCAAGGCGGCATTCCTGAAATGCGCCGCCGACGAGCCGGGGGTGACGGAGAACATCGAGAAGGTGCATCGCGCCGTGGCGCGGGCCAGCGTCCGCACCGGAGCGCCGATCATGGCCCACTCGCGTCCCGCGAGCGACACGGGACCCCGGCAGATCGAGATCTTCGAGCAGGAGGGTGTGGACCTCTCCAAGGTGCAGATCGCCCACACGGGCGACACGGACGACCTGGACTACATCGAGCGCCTGCTGGAGAAGGGCGTCTACATCGGAATGGACCGCTACGGGCTCGAGCTCTTCCTGCCGATCGAAAGGCGCAACGCGACCGTCACCGCGCTGCTGGAACGAGGCTACGCCGACCGCATGTTCCTCTCCCAGGACTACTGCGCCACCCTCGACTGGTACTCGGTCGAGGTCGAGAAGCAGATGCTCGCCGCGGGAGCGGCCAAGGGGTGGAGCATGACGCTCGTCTTCGACGAGGTGATACCCGCCCTGCGCGAGGCGGGGATGGCCGACCAGCAGCTCGAGACGATGATGGTCGAGAACCCGAAGCGGTGGCTCGCTCGCTGAGGTTGGCTACGACGCCGTGCCGGCGACCTCGATCTCGCCGCTCCGCTCCACGTGCTGCCACCGGAGGCGCACCCCACGCACGGCGCTGATCACCGCCTGGGCGACCACCAAATACATCAGCTGGCGGTAGACGAACTGCTGCAACGGCAGCGCCCAGAGCGCTCGCAGGGGCTCGCGGTCGAGGCGGAAGGCGTAGGCGCCGAGGAGAAGCTGGAGCATGTTGAACCCGAGCCAGTAGGCGAGCACTGGCAGCGGATCGAGGAAGATCAAGCCGTACACGGCGGCGGCGTCGATCAGCGGCGCCAGGAAGGGCAGCGCGATCTGGAACAGCAACAGATAGGGCAGGCCGCGACGGCCAACCTTGCCGGGCTCGCGCCGCCACAGGGCAGAGCGGTGCTTCCAGACCGCCTGAAGCGTCCCGTAGGACCATCGATAGCGCTGGCGCCAGAGGCCGGCGAGGGTCGCGGGGGTCTCGGTCCAGCCACGCGCGTCTTCGACGTAGACCACCCGCCAGCCAGCGCGGCCGATCGCGATCGTCAGGTCGGTGTCCTCTGCCAGCGTCGCACTCGAGAAGCCGCCGGCACCGTCGATCGCCCGGCGCCGGAACGCGCCGACGGCGCCCGGAACCGTCGGCATGCACTGGAGCGTGTCGTACAGGCGCCGGTCGAGGTTGAACCCGATCACGTAGTCGATGTGCTGCCAGCGCCCCAGTAAGCCGCGGCGATTGCCCACCTTCGTGTTCCCGGCTACCGCCCCGACCTCGGAGTCGGCGAACGGCTCCACCAAGCGGCGCAGGGTCTGCTCCTCGAACACGGTGTCTGCGTCGACCGTGACGATCACCTCCGCCGACGTGGCCGCCATCCCGGTGCTCAGCGCTGCGGCCTTGCCCGCGTTCGGCTGCCGGATCACCCGTACGCTCGCCAGACCGAGGCCCTCGACGAGCTCGGCCGTGCCATCGTCAGAGCCATCGTCGACGACCACCACTTCGTGTGCGGGGTAATCGCCGCCGGCCAGCGACCTCACCGCGCGCTCGATCCCCGCCGCTTCGTTGAAGGCAGGCACGATCACCGAGACCGGCGGTGTGAACGGCTGCGTGGCCCGGCGGCGCCAGCGGCGGGCGTGGTGCCTGGCGAAGGCGGCGACCACCAGCGCCCGAAGGAGCGCCAGGGCGGCGATCGGGATCAACAGCACGAGCATGACGTCCGTGGTCAAGCGTGCGACGGCGAGGGCGCCGATCAGGAGCTCACCTTGAAGGCGCTCCGACCCCGAGGCGGGCGGCTGGGTCTCGCCTCGTCGCACCCCGGCCAGCGCGGACAGCGAGGCGAAGCGAAAGCCCCGTCCCTCCAGGCGCGGCACCAGGCGTCGCAGCGCGGCGACGGTCTGGGAGCGATCGCCGCCACCGTCGTGGAAGAGGATCACGCCGCCGCGGCGCCCGGGCGGAGTCGCGTTGCGCACGATCTGGGATGCCCCGGGCTCGCGCCAATCCTCGGAGTCGTAGTTGGACAGCGCGACCAGGTGGCCCGGGTCGAGGGTGGATGCCAACTCCGCCGCGTATGTGCGGGTGATCGACTCCGGGCCGCCCGTGTAGGGCGGGCGGAAGAACCGCGGGCGAACTCCGGCCGCTCCGACGACCGCGGCATCGGTCATCGACATCTGCAGGTCCCGCTCCCAGCCCGGCATCGTTGTCAAGTCGGCGTGGTTGAAGGTGTGGGCGCCGAGCTCGAAGCCTTGATCTTTGAGGCTCGCCACCAGGCCGGGATGCTCGACCACGTGCTCGCCGACCACGAAGAAGGTGGCGGGCACCCCCAGCCGGCGAAGCAGGGCCGCGATCTGTGGCGTCCAGCGCGGGTCAGGCCCATCGTCGAAAGTGAGGGCGATGCGGCGCCCCACCGGGCGCTCGCTCGGGGCAAGCCGGCTGCCCTCGACCCGCCAGATCGCCGCCGAGCCCCGCAGCGCGGGGTCTCGAGCGCTCGTCGTCGCGGTGGCGCTTCGCCCCGTGGCGGCGGTCGAAAGGCCCTGCACGCCGAGCAGCAGAAGTAGGCCGCCGAGCAGCAGCGCGAGCAGGGCCCAATGCGCCGGCGGGCGCTCGATCCTGCGCCCAACCTGGCGCGCGGATTCGCTTCTGGCGCGACCTACCGGGGCCATGGCCCATTGATCCGGATCAGCCTACGCCGCGAGGCGTCAGCCTGAATGCGGGCGCCTTGCCCTGCCCGGCGGATCGGCGGAGGTCGTCCTTCCCGGCGCGTTGGCGGAGTTGCCCCGTGGCGGGCTGGCGCTCTTCTCGCCGCTGGCTGGTGGCGTGAACGATGGCGGGTTGCCGGAGTTGGCGGTGCCGCCGGGGGGCGCCGCCTGCGGGCCCTCGCCCCCGCTATCCGGCGACGTCGATCCAGGGGCGCTGCCGGTTCCGGACTGGCCGCCGGCGACCTCGGTCCCGCCGGCAGAGGCGCCGGGCGCGCTGCCCGTGCCCGCAGGCGCGTCGGCGTTTGCCTGGCGGCCGCCCCGCGCCGGACGCGGAGCGATCGACGACGCGTGGGAGCCCGCGCCGCGCTCCTCCGCCGCCGG
>JBBPIK010000095.1:0-7310 GCA_038040415.1 Actinomycetota bacterium | reverse complement strand
TCACGCGAGAGCAGTGGGGCGCCCCCGGCGCGAATCCCTGACGATTGGGAAGCTTTTTATCCCCCAGGGGGGACGAAAGCCTTCCGAACTCGCTGCGGTCCGCGGCGTGAAGCTTGACGACCGCTTCGCGCGAGAAGCAGAAGTGCCAACCCCGTCTCCGGCGGCGACTGCTTTCGGCGCGCACCGATAGCGCCGGCGTCGACGCGGCTCGTTATCGCATCCGGCCAAAAGCAGCAGCGCAGGAACGGGTCATGGGCCAAGCGGGGCGAAGCAGCTGGCGGCCGCGTGCTGAATTGGGATGATGCCTCACGATGCGGCCGCTCCCCGAAGACGCAACCCAACCGGAGCTCCGGCGGGGGACCGTGCCATGAGCGCCGACAACAACGACCACGGCTGGGATCTGCGCGAGTCCGGGCCGGGCGACGCTGACCACACTGTATTGCTCCTCCCCGGGGGCTTTGCAATGCAGTCTTCTTCGACGACCTGCTGGAGGAGCCCAAGTTGAGCGGGGCGTCGATCCGCTTCGTGGCCACCACGCTGCCGGGATTTGGGGGCACCCAGCCCCTTGAGGATCTGACGATCGAGAACACCGCCAGGCTCGCGGGCAAGCTCGCCTCCGATCTCGGCTGCGACGCCGTGGTGGGCCACAGCCTTGGTGGCAACCTCGCGATTGAGATGGTGGCCGCGGGCGAGTTCTCCGGACCGATGGCATTGCTCGAACCCGCCTTTTCACGCGAGGACGAGTTCAAGGAGCTGGGCATTCTCGATCGCATCGGACGTGTGCCGGGGCTAGGGCACCTGGCGTGGGTGGCGATGTTGAAGACGATCGGCAGCTCCATGAAGGGCGAACTACCGCCGGATCGCCACGATGCGCTGGTCGCCGAGATGAAGAAGAACGACCCGCGCTTCTGCGGTCGGCAGGTTCGAAGCTACTTCGAGTATCTGGACCACCATGGTTCGCTGGTGCCGCGACTCTGCGACTCGGGCGTGAGGGCCTTGGCCGTGTTCGGCGACCGCAGCAAGATCGGACTCTCGGACGAGGAGCGGCGCGGCCTCGAGGCGTGCCCGGATGTCACGATGGTCACCGTCCCCGGCGCCGGCCATTTCGTGATGACGGACCAGCCCGCCCGGACCGCGGAGCTCATCCTCGAGCTGGTCTCAGCGGACGCCGGGCGCTGAAGACGAGCTGACGAGGCCGAGCCGACGCAGCGCGGGACTGCTTCGTCTGAGATGCCGAAGTACGTGCCGGGAAGGAGCGCTGGGTGTCAACCGGTGTTTGCGGTGGTCGCGGTAGGGGCTGCGCTGGCGAGGCTTGTCAGTAGCCGGGTGGCTGCAGACTCGAATCGGGCGATATCGCCGTATGGTCGCGCGATGAGCAGGGCTCCCTCGAGGCCGCTGACGATCGCTTGTGCTTCGTCACTTGCGGATCCGTTGAGGCGCAGCGCCCCGTCCTTTTGACCCTGCTCCAGCACGCCGGTGAGCCAGGCTTCGTTTTGGTCGAAGAAGCCGATGATCGCGTGTCGCATCGGCTTCGGGAGGGTGTCGTATTCGGCTGCGAGCATGCCGCACAGGCACATGCGCCGGTCGCGCAGGACATCCGCGTAGATGGCCGCGTAGGCCTCAAGCTTGGCGGGTGCCTCGCCGTCACGCCGATCGATCGTCCGCAGCGCGTCGGCGAAGCGGGCCGCGTAGCGTCCGATGAGCGCCTCGCCGAGTTCGGCCTTGCCGGGGAAGTGGTAGTGGAGACTGGCCTTGCTGATCTTCAGCTCTGAGGCGATGTCGGCGTAGCTGAAGCCGTTGAAGCCGCGGCTCTGTACGAGCCGTTCGGCGATGTCGAGGATCCGCGACGCGGTGTCGGCGTTCTCTCGCTGTCGTTTGCGCGCCATCGGCACATCCTCCCGCAAAGCTGAAGTGGCTTGACTTTCTACCTACTAGTAGATCAGAATAGCGGCCAGGCCGTCAACAACAACGCGAGGAGAACGGAATGACCGCAAGGCACGAAACGGAGCACAAGAGCTTTCAGACGCCCGACGAGACCCGCGAGTTCCCGAACGGCCGCGCCGAGATCCTCAAGGTCGCCGGGGGCGAGGTCGGGCGGCTTGTCTTCGAGCCCGGCTGGCGCTGGTCGAACGACCTGAAGCCAATCGCCAACACCGACAGCTGCGAGGCGCCGCACTTCCAGTATCACCTCAGCGGCCGGCTGGCGATCCACATGGACGACGGCACCGAGCTGGTCGCCGGCCCCGGAGACATCACCTCCCTGCCGAGCGGCCACGACGCCTGGGTCGTCGGCGACGAGCAAGTCGTCGTCGTCGACTGGTACGGGGCCAGCAACTACGCAAAGAGCAGCTGACGGCAGTCCACCCTGGGCTGCGGCGCCCTGCGAAGCGAGAAGGAGGAAGCCCTATGGCGAAAGAGACCACCCTCGGCGACTACACGGTCTGCGAGGTCGGCGACGCGCCCGACGCCTTCGAAGGCAAGTACCCGGGCGAGATGCGGTTCCTCGGTGGGCCGCTTGCCGCCGAGCAGATCGCCCTCAGCTACCGGCGGATGGCGCCCGGGACCGGCGGCAAGGGCAGCTACGGCCACCGCCACAAGACCCAGGAGGAGATCTACCTGGTCCTCTCCGGCCGGCTCGAGTTCAAGCTCGACGACGAGGTCGTTGAGCTCGGTCCGCTCACCGCGGTCAGGGTGGCCCCCCACACGGCGCGCTCGGTCTGGAACGCGGGACCTGAGGAAGCGGTGCTCATGATCTCGTCGACCAGGGTCGAGGACCTGAGCGGCGACGTCGAGATCGTCGAGGACTTCTGGTCGGCGGCGTGAGCGAGGGGGTGGGCGACGCCGAGGCCTTCAAGGCGCTCGAGCGGGCGGGCTGGGGCGCGAAGGTGGAGACCTACGGCCGCCTCACTGGCCAGATCACCGCCCGGCTCGTGGAGCCGCTGCTCGACGCGGCCGGAGTCGCCGCGGGCATGGGCGTCATCGACGTGGGGACGGGACCGGGGTACGCGGCCCAGCGGGCGGCCCAGCGCGGCGCCGTCGCGACGGGCGTCGACATCGCGGACGAGGTGCTGGCGCTCGCGCGCCGACGTCATCGCGGGATCCGTTTCCTGCGGGCGGACGCGGAGGACCTTCCCTTCGCAGAGCGCTCGTTCGACGCCCTCGTGGGCAACTTCGCGATCAACCACCTCCCGCGGCCCGAGCGCGCGATCCGGGAGTTCGCGCGCGTCGTGGTGCCGGGGGCATGGATTGCGCTCTCGGCCTGGGACGTGCCCGAGCGCAGCCGCTTCCCCGGCCTCATGGTCGACGCGCTTGGGGCGTGCGGCGTGACCCACCCGCAGGAGGCGCCCGCCGGTCCCGACCCCTACCGCTTCGCCGACAACGATGAGTTCCGCGGGCTTCTGCGCGGGGCGGGTCTCCAGGACGTGGAGGTCCACTCCGTGTCGCTCACCCATCAGGTACCCGATGCGGACGAGCTCTGGCAGGGAATGCTCGGCGGCAGCGTGCGCACCGCCGGGCTCGTCATGCGTCAGCCGCCACCCACGCGCACGAGGGTCCGTGCGGCGGTGGAGCGGCTTGCCGAGGAGTACCGGGGCGAAGGAGGGCTGGCGATCCCCGCCTGCGCGAAGATTGCCCGGGGGAGGTTGCCGTGAGCGCGGTGGAGGCGGAGGCCCTCGCCGCCGGGACGGTGGCGGAGGGCCTGCGCGCCGCCCTGACCGCCGGCGACTTCACGGCGCTGGGCGACCTCTACGCGGACGACGTGCTGCTCGACGCGAGCCTGGCCGGGGGACGCCTGAGGGCGGCCGGACCCGAACAGGCGGTCGAGCTGCTCGCAGCGCGGTTCCCGGACCCGGGGCGTCTCGTCGAGTGGTCGCCTCGGCTGCATCCCGCAGGAATCGCGCTCTGGTTCGAGCGCGTCTCCGACGAGGGGACGGCGGTGCGCCAGCGCCACTACCTGCACCTCCGCGACGGTCTTATCGAGCGGCACTGGGCCTACGCCGCCCCGCCGCGCACACCGGCCCCAGGCGCGCAGGACGGGGGCGGCGTGCTGCTCGACACCCAGCTCGTCTCTCGTCTCGGCGAGGTAGCCGAGCACGAGCCCGTGGTCTCGACGGGATGGTCTGGAAACGTGCTCGAGCGCCTGGTGCTCGCCGACGGCCGCCGCCTGATCGCCAAGCGGATCGTGCCCGGCACGAACTGGATCGACCGCCACACGAAGGACGAGGGCCGCGAGGCGCTCCTGTTCACCTCTGGCGTGCTCGACCGAATGCCCCCCGCGATCGACCATGCGGTCCTCGCCGCCGAGCGCGACGGCGACGCCTGGTGGGTGGTGATGCGCGACGTCTCCGCGTCGCTGCTGGCCGACGGCAAGCGACTGAGCAGGGAGGAACACCGGCGCATCCTCGAGGCCGCGAACCTGATGTGGGAGGAGTTCTGGGGTGAGCGGGTCCCCTATCTCTGCCCGCTCTCCGACTGCTTCCACCTCTTCTCCCCGGCGATCGCCACCGCGGAGCGCGACGGCCTCGACCTGCTGCCCAAGCAGTACGAGGCCTTCTGGGATGCCTTCGCGGAGGCCGTCGACGGGGACGTGGCCGAGCCGGTGCTGGCGCTGCTAGAGGATCCGGCGCCGCTCGTGGCGGAGCTCGAGGCCTGCGGCACGACGCTCATCCACGCCGACATCCGCGACGAGCAGATCGGCCTCGACGGCGACCGCCTCATCCTGCTCGACTGGGGCCGCGCCAGCCAGGGCCACCCGGTGGTCGACTTCTTCTGGTCCATCTGCCACAACGCCTGGCGGATCGACGCCACCCACGACGAGCTGGTCGAGGACTTCCGGCGCACACGCGGAGAGCGGGACGACCCGCGCGCCCTCGAGCTCGGCGTGATCGCGGGGCTCGTCATGTACGGCTGGGTCTTCGGCCACAGCGCCGCCTACCACCCCGACCCAGCGGAGCGCGACTGGGCCCGCCATGAGCTGGACTGGTGGGTCCCACGGGCGCGACGAGCGCTCGAGACCTGGTCGCCCGCCTGACCTCCAGCCAAGTTCGCGGGCCGACCGCAGGCGCAAGAGGCGATGGTGGGCTGGTCAACTGCGGACGAGCTACCGCAGCTTCCGCTTGAGGACGCCCTCGTTCCCAGCCTGCTGCTGGTCGAGGCGGATGAGCGCTATGCGGCCTTCTCGCAGGGGCATAGGCCGGCACCTTGCTCCGCTCCTAGCAAGGATCGGCTCGGCGCGCCGGGCGGGCTGCTCACCGGTGATGAGGTCGAGGTACGTATACGACTCGATTAGGCGGACGACCGGCCCGAGGGCCTGACGGGCCCAGCGGTGGAAGCTGAACTCGTCGCGGTGCTCGACGGTCAGCCCGTCCGCGAATCGAAGGCTCGCGCGGATGTCGTTAACGACAGGACGTCCGGTCTCGCTGAACGTGTAATGGGCCCGCCAATGCGCCGATCCCTCCGTCTCGCTGCCCCCCTCGGACAAGGGGGCCTCCGACGGGCTGGCCGAGCCTGCGCCGTTGGCCGGCTAGCGACCCGCTGCCCGACGAAAATTGCGTGGATCAGCGCGCGACGACGCCCCAGCACGCCGCCGGCACGACGAGTTCGCCGTCCTGCCGGTACTGCGCCATGCCCTCCTCGATCGCGGCCCGGGTCTCCTGTCGCTCTTCCTCGGGCAGCCCCTTGATCACCGCGGCCAGTGGCCCGGCCAGGCGCGTGAGCGTGTCCCAGAGGTCATCGGCGCCGTAGCGCCACTCGAATGTCAGCTCCTCGAGCCGAGGCTCGCCGAAGCCGGCGCCGGTGACGAGCTCCACGACGCGGTCGGCCTCGCCCATGGCAAAGATCCCCGGCCCTCCGGGCTCAGGCGGCGGCATGTGCCCGCGCTGGACCAGCGTCATCCCAGGGATCGCTGCCCACGGGTTGCGGTCCGGCGTCTGCCACACGGCGAAGGCGAGCGTGCCGCCGTCGCGCAGGACCCGGCGAGTCTCACTCAGAGCGGCGGCGGGGTCGGCCATGAGCATGTAGCCCCAGCGGCACAGCACGCCGTCGACGCCGTCGTCTTCGAGGTCCATCCGCTCGGCGTCGAGGACGCGGTACTCCACGTTGGACAGGCCGCACCGCTCCCCGTTGCGGCGCGCGGCCTCCAGCATCTCGGCGGAGAAGTCGGTGCACAGCACCTTCCCGTCCTCGCCCACGCGCTCCGCGGCGATGAACCCGAGATCGCCTGTTCCCGCCGCCACGTCGAGGATGGACTGGCCCGGCTGCGGGTCGACCCGGCCGGCCAGCCACTCGTTGATCGCCCCCGTTATCCCCAGGATCCATTCGCGCCGGTCCTCCCAGCCCGGCGCCATCTCGCCCCAGGTCTGCAAGCTTGTCTCCCGGTACGTCTGCAGGTCCATCCCGCCCTCCTCATGATCGGTCTGGACGCGACGCTACAGCGCCCGCGACGCGAGCACCACCCGCACGCGAATCTCTCCGCGCTATGGGGCAGCTCGCCTGAGTGGTCCTGTCGTCCGGAGCTCAACGCAGCGGCTCTTCGCCCCGGCGGCGCCCGGGCCGATGCGCGCGATCATCACCCGACGTTCCCGCCCGGCGTGCCCGTGAAGTCCTCGAGCCGGGCCGCAGCCTTGCGCCTGACTGCCGCGCGCACGATCGGCGTCCAGCCGAGGAGCAGCCCGACCGGCCCGAGCGCCTGACGGGCCCAGCGGTGGAAGCTGAACTCGTCGCGGTGCTCGACGATCAGCCCGTCCTCGAATCGGAAGCTCGCGTGGATGTCGTTGACAACGGGACGTCCGGTCTCGGTGAACGTGTAGTGGGCGCGCCAGTGGGCCGATCCCTGCGTCTCGTCGGCCTCGTGCTCCAGCAGCTCGATGCGCAGGTCCCCGGGCCCCCCTGTGAGCATCCGCCACATCGCGCCCGCCCGGCTCCCGCGGAGGTCGGGGAAGACCGGGTCGGAGAAGCGGACATTGGGGGCGTAACAGGCGGCCATCTTGTCCCCGTCACTCTCGTCGAACGCCCGGTAGAAGCGCTCGATCAGCAGCGCATGAGCGTCGGTCATGAAACGAGTCTCCACCACGCATCGCGCCGCTGTCAATCATCGGCGGAGGCATCCCGCGTCGCCGAACCGGCCGCTCATTCGACCAGCCGGACCTCGAGGCTCGTGACCGCGACGTCGCCCACTCCACCGAGCAGCCCCAGGATCTTCGCCACGTAGGCACGCGTCTCCGCGTATGGCGGCACGCCGCCGTAGCGCTGCACGGCGCCCGGCCCGGCGTTGTAGGCGGCAAGCGCCAGCGACACCTTCCCACCGAACTGCT
>JBBPIK010000016.1:0-44142 GCA_038040415.1 Actinomycetota bacterium | reverse complement strand
TTCGGGCTGCACGAGTGATTGACCTTCGGCCCGAGGCCGCCGTGCCGCACCCACTTGGTGCGGCTCACCTGGGTTGCATGGGAGTCGTTTCCGGGGACTCGACGCTCGATCACTCCGACCATCACCGTCTCGCCGATGTCGAAGCATCGTGTGGCATGCACACGATCGCCCTTGCCGCCCGTGGTTGTGCGCAGCTCGTAGCCGACAGGATCCACGGGACCGCCTCTCAGGTGGTTGGTCGCAACGAACTGCTGTGACCAACCCTAGCTGGTGCCCTGTGCCTGGCGGCTCGAGCCCGCGGCCTGCGCCGCGTAACCGTCTATCAGCAGCCGCTCGTAGGGCTTGGCGAGGTCGTGGCGCGGCTCTCGCTACGACGGATCGCGGGCGCTGAGTATGCAGCGCGAGAGCGCGCCGGCCCCCGGGGCCTGGGTGCCCCGGAGCGAGACCGTCACTCCCGTTTTGAGCTGGTCCGACCCGAGAGATTCCGAGTGGTCGGCTGCTTAACATGCGGCCCATGCGGCCAAATCACGAAGGGCCCAGCGTGACCGACTCAGCGATTGAAGCCACAGGCGCCGAACGCTCGGGTTCCCTTACCGGCATTCTCGCCGAGGCCGAGCGGCGGTTGCTGGTCGAGCGAGCTTGTCTGACACCCTCCGAGGTACTCGCTCTTCAGGCGCTAAGCGATGAGCGGCTCGGCGACCTTGCCGACCTGGCACACCGAGTACGCGTCGAGTACTGCGGCGACGCGGTAGACGTCGAGTCGATCATCTCTGCCAAGACCGGCGGCTGTCCGGAGGACTGCGCCTTCTGCTCGCAATCTTCACGCTTCCCAACCGAGGTCGCCCCGACAGGGTATTTGTCGCACAAGGAGCTCTTGCGCGCGGCGGAGGAAACCCAGCAGAGGGGCGCGAGCGAGTTCTGCATCGTGATGGCGCTGCGCGGTCCCGACCAGCGCACCATGGACTACGTCGCCGGGGCCGTCGAACTGTTGCGCCGCGAGACCGACCTCAACGTTGCTTGCTCGCTCGGTCTGCTCACCAGGCAGCAGGCAGTCGAGCTCGCCTCCTTTGGCGTTCACCGCTACAACCACAACCTCGAGTCTTGCCGGAGCTTCTTTCCCAAGATCTGCACCACACACACCTGGGAGGAGCGCCGGGAGACCTGCAAGCTGGTCAAGGAAGTCGGCATGCAGCTCTGCACAGGGGGGATCATCGGCATGGGCGAGACTCCCGAGCAGCGAGTGGAGTTTGCGTTCGAGCTCGCCGAGCTGGATCCGCACGAGGTCCCCGTCAACTTCCTTAACCCGAGGCCCGGCACGCCCTTGGGCGACCGGCCGATCCTCGACGGCGCGGAGGCGCTCCGCACAATCGCTCTATTTCGTCTGATCATGCCGTCAACGGTCATGCGCTACGCCGGCGGACGCGAGATCACTCTCGGGGAGCTGCAGGCAATGGGTCTCAAGGCCGGGATTAACGCGCTTATCACCGGGAACTACTTGACCACGCTCGGCCAGACGGTAGACCAGGACTTCGCGATGCTGCGGGACCTCAAGATCCCAGTAAGGGCGGTGAGCGACACCCTGTGAGCGCAGAGCGCTTCTGCAGCCGCTGTGGAGCGCCGGCTGGCGGTCATCACTGCGATCGCCCGTTAGAGGTTCCTGCGTCCCTCGACCCGCCGCGCTTCTGCACCAACTGCGGCGGCCGTCTGACGGTGCAGATCTTCCCGGACGGCTTCAGCTCGAGATGCTTGCGCTGCGAGCGGCGGGCTCGCTCACGAAGCGGGGCTAAGGGCCTGTTGGTTATGGAGCCGCGTCGCGAACTTCTCGGTCGGACATAACCGACCGAGGAGGTGGCGATGGGCTGGCAGGGTGCTCGTCGATGACGATCTGTGGGAGCGGCTACCGCTCGCGGCGTGACTCGAGGGGGGCGGTCGAGTAACCGCGGCGAGGCGGCGTTCCGCTTCGTCCCATTCCGGGGAGCCGAGCGCTGGGCTTGGGCGGGACGCCTACCATGGCTCACGGTGAGTTACGCGGAAGTCAGGCTCCTAAACGGTGACGTCTTCACGGTGGAGGGAACGTTGGACGAGGTCGAGAGCAAGCTCTCCGATGCTGCTCGATCAGGCCAATCGCGTCTCGCCTGGTTCACGGAGTACGGAACCGATGGTTCAGTCGGCGTTAACCCGGTCCACGTCACCACCTTGAAGGTCAGCGAGACCTCAGACTGAGTGGCTCGCGCAAAGGCTCGGCCCGTGCGTCGCCCCTCGATCCGATACGGGGTCCGGTACGTCGCTGCGGCACCGCGCTCAGGTCGTAGTGCAGCGCCCGAAGCGGGCGGACCTCCGCCATCGCGACGGAACCCTAGCGGGGAAAGGCCCCCGCGCTCGCATCCAGGGCAGTGCCGCGGCTAACTTTCCTGTGGTGGCCGATCCCGTTGACAGCCTGATGAACGCGACCGGCGTCGTCGCGGTGGCGCGCGCCGCCGGTGCCACGGCGGACACGGAGCGGGCACGCGGCGCGCCGCCCTACCTTGTCTACTATCGCGGGTCGCTCGAGGCGGGCGAGATCCGCGGGCTCGGCTTCGAGGGCGAGGTGTCGGAGCCCGGCGAGTGGGGCCGGCTCCTCAACGGGGGCGCCTCGCTCGAGGGCGAGAGTCGCCGCGTCGAGCTCCTCTACCGCGACCTGGAGGTAGTGGAGCACTGGGTCGCGGAGGCGGCCGAGGGCGCTACGAGCGGGACGAGGTGGAGGGCTGGGTGGCGGGGATGCCCACCTACCTGCTCGCCGGCGAGCTCGCCACAGCCGAGGCGCTGGCGGGAGAGCTGCCCCGGCCGGAGTTCCCGGACGCGCTCCGCGAGTCCGCGCCGGAGGACTGGGGGCGAGTGGCCGCCCGCGCGCTGAAGGTCGCCGAGGGCCTCGCCGCCAGGAGTGACGTCGCCGCCTGCGCGCCGCTTCACACGCGAGAGGTCGCTGGTTCGAAACCAGCCGCGCCCATGGCTTTGACAAGCCATCCGAACGCTCAGGCGAGAGGTCGGAGGTGCGCTAGCGGCCACTCCTCCGAACTCTTCCGAGCATCGAACCGCTCGCTTGCGACAGCGAGCGGTCTCCAGGGTTCGCCGAGTTTCGTATTACACTTCTCTAGTGAAGATACATGCGTCGGCACGCAAGCACGGCATTGCCGACGAGGACATCCAGCACGCAGCGATGAACCCAATGGCGGTCGACAACCAAGAGGACGACACCCGCTTGTATCTGGGGCCCTCCCGCGCGGGGGATCTGCTTGAGGTTGTGACGATCGTTCGCGCCGACGGCTCCGAGCTTGCGATCCATGCGATGGAGATGCGCACGAAGTACCGGCGGCTCCTCCCCGGAGATTGACGATGGCGAGGAAGAGAACGGCCTACGGAAAAACCGCCGGCGGGAAGCCGATCACCGACGAGCTCGTCGCCGATCTCGCTGAAAAGGCCGAGACCGGATATGACGTCGACGAGACGCTTCGCCGCCGACCGGGGCGTCCCCCGCTCGGGTCCGCGCCCGCGAGTGTGGAGTCAGTCCGCTTGGAGCCCGAACTGCGCGAGGCGCTCTCTGAGCGCGCCAAGCGCGACCGCGAGACGCCCTCGTCGGTAATCCGCAAGGCGCTTCGTCGGTACCTGGAAGTCCGGTAGTTCCAGCGCTCGGACCGGCCGCCACGTCGCTGCTGCTCCTCGCGTGAGGCTGTCGCACAAACCCCCTGCTGCCCGGCCTGTTCTGGACCATTCGGGCATGCCACAGAACTTCCTCAGCTCTGACCGTGACCAACCGATGCTGCTGCCGCCGGATCTTCGCGACTGGCTCGACGAGAACCACCTCGCCTGGTTCGTGATCGAGGCGATCGAGGAGCTCGACCTCGACGCCTTCTACACCGACTACCGAGCCGACGGCCACGGCCGCGCTGCCCACGAGCCGAAGATGATGCTGACCCTGCTGGCCTATGCCTACGCGGTCGGCGAGCGTTCCTCGCAGCGGTTCAAACGCAGAGGCAGAGCCGCCGTCCGGTGGGCCCTACGACTTCATGCGCAGGGTCCTACAGGTCGAGCAGATGCTTTCGGAGCGTCTTCCCTTCCGTGAGATCGAGGATCGCATCGAGGGGATGTCGCTTTCGGAGGAGGAGAAGTCGGCCCTCTGGCTACTCGCGTGGACCGGGCAGCCTCAACGGGTTCAACGCCGGAGCGTCGAGGAAGCTCTGACCCACGCAGGACCGTCAGGGAAGCCCTGACCCACGCAGGACCGTCAGGGAAGCCCTGACCCACGCAGGACCGTCAGGGAAGCTCGTGACCCATGCAGGACCGTACGACGGAGTCGGTGTCGCCCGCCGCGCCCCTGGCTACGATCAGTGGCGATGGAATCCAGCGTGCGGAAGAGATCCGCAGAGTGGTGGCGCAGAGACGCCGAGCGCAACGAGCGCGGGCGCCGCGCGCGTCTGCAGCGCGATTCGGTCAAGTCGCCCGATCGGAACATGGAGGAGGGCTGGGGGCTCGTGCGCTTCGCGCATGAGTTCTCGGCGGCCTTCAAAGAGGCACGGGCACGGAGTTGACCGCTCCGTTGGATCCGGCGGCACTGTTTCGCCGGCTCCACGAGGCGGGAGTTCGCTACGTCGTGGTCGGTGGATTCGCCTTGATCGCCCACGGCGTCCAGCGCGCGACCGCAGATCTCGACATCTGTCCCGACCCCGATCCCGCGAACCTCGATCGGCTTGCGCGGCTGCTCGCGGATCTCGATACGACGCATGCCGACGAAGCCGATTTCGAACGAGGCGAGTTCCCCTACCAGCCAACCGATCCCGCCCAACTCGCTGAGGGGGGCAATTTCCGCCTCGAGACTTCCCTCGGCAGCCTTGACGTGATGCAGTGGATCCCCGGCATCCCGGGCGAGCTCGCCTACCTCGAGCTCGCCAAAACGGCGATCACCGCGCAAGTGCGCGACGTGCCGGTGACCGTGTGCTCTCGAGCCCACCTCGTGGCGATGAAGCGAACCGCCGATCGACCGCTCGACCGGGCGGACCTGGACCAACTCCAAAAACAGCGCGACAACGACGGTACGGAATAGGCGGAAGTCGGCCGACCCGAGCCCGCCGAAGCGCGTTCCGAACTCCCGCTGGTTCGAAACCAGCCGCGCCCATGGCATGGACAAGCCGACCGAACGCGGCGGCGAGCGGTGACCGGGCCTCACCGCCGAACACTGGCCGAAGGCTGCTCCTGGCGGCTTCCTGGTGCTACGCTGTCGCACATGGAGATCGGCGTTCGCACGCTTCGCAACCGCACCGCCGAGGTGATCGCGGCCGTTGAGTCAGGTGAGCGGGTCACGCTCACCGTCCGCGGCAAGGCCGTCGCGGACATCGTGCCCCACGGGGCGAGGACCCGCTGGCTATCCGGCGAGGTGGTGCGGCGTGAACTCGCCACCCGGGCCGCCGACCCAGAGCTGGCGGATGATCTCTCCGAGCTCGCCGGCCAGACGCTCGACGAACTGTGAACAGCCCGGCGGCCGGGCTGCTCGACACGTCGGTCTTCATCGCAACCGAGGCCGGCCGCGAGCTCGCCGCGCTCCCCGAGCGCGTAGCGGTCTCCGTCGTGACCATAGGCGAGCTCCAACTCGGCGTCCTCGCCGCGACTGATCCCGAGGGACGTTCTCGCCGAGCGGACACACTCGCCCTCGCCCGTACCGCGGACCCGATCCCCATCAGCGAGGCGATCATGGTCGCCTGGGCACACCTGGTGATCGATTGCCGCTCCGCTGGCATCCACCGCGCCGTGAAGCTCACAGACGCCCTCATCGCCGCAACGGCCGTCGAGCATGGCTTGCCCGTTGTTACCCAGGACGAGGACTTCGACGCCGTTGCCACGGCTCACGATCGGCTCGAAGTCGCCCGCGTCTGAGACACCGCATCGCCGGATCTCGCTTCACACGCACGAGGTCGGGTCGCCAACCCTGGCCCGGCGGTCAGGGGGTGGTCGGCCGGTTCAGGTAGGGCCGGTAGGCCCGGCACGGCTCGCCCCTTAGGCCGGGGCATGGCGGCAGCCCGGTCGGAACGTTTACGCCCGGCACCACCGGGAGGATGAGACTCGATGGCTTGCGCTTGGAGTGGATGATCGAAACCGTCGCGTGCCCAATCGGCCGGGTCTCGCCGAACGACCAGATGGGCTGGTCGCCGTTCGGGGCAGTGATCGTCACGCGGATACGCGAGCCGGCGCGGTAGGTGTGCCCCTCGTAATAGAGCGGGATCGTGACCTGGACGAAGCGGTTGGAGGGCATCGGCGATACGTCGGAGGCTCGGAGGCTCAGGACAGGTTCGAGCAGCGTGCTCTTTTGAGCGTCGAGCTTGCGCTCGTTGCCTCGGACCCAGCCGTTCTGAACGAAGGTCTCCTTGCCGTCGGGTCTGACCTCGGTGACGGTGGCCTGGAGGTCGACGTTGGGAGTCGAGGAGCGGACCCAGGCACGCACGGCCCCGGCACCGATCACGGTCGTGTTGCGACTCAGCCGGCTGCTCAGGTAGGACGCCGCGCTGCCGGCGGGTGGCCGCCGCCAGTCGTATGGCGGTGTCGCGGTCCACAGACCGTTGGTGCCGGCACCCGTGTCGCCCGTGAAGTTGGTCAGCGGCCGGGCGTTGGCGTCCCAGGTAAACGAATCGGCCCCTGCGCGAGCGGGCGGATTGTCGCCAAGCGCGCCCTTGGCCAAGAGGTACCAGAAGCGGGCGGTGGTGCTGGGGATCGGGAAGCTCGAGAAGGACCGCTCGAAGCCGGGATACGGCTGCCCAGGCTCGGAGCCGCCGGCCCCGTTGTCGAACAGGACCCGGATGGGCTTGAGCTGCTCGAATGCGGCCTTGGCCCCCGCGTAGGTCGGCTGCTGCTGGATCGGATCGGGCGGCATCGTCACCCCCGATATCCCCATCGCCTCCTCATAGACCACCGGCGCGGCGGCGCGGATCGCCGCTGAGTTGGTGATCGGTGCCCGCCGGGCCACGTAGAGCTCGAGGAAGTCGTACCAGCGGTTGAAGATCTCCGGATCGAGCGAGTCGACGTGGGTCCCGTTGGTGAACGTGAACCACTTGCGGCTGGTTCCGGTGAAGCGGTCCGCCAGATTGGGACAGTGACCGCCCGTCTGCTCATCCGTGAACTGGCAGGCCATGTACACGGGCCTGCGGATCCTGTTGACGAACGTGATCGGCGCCAGCGGATCGGCGACCTTTGGCACGTAATGGCTGTTGGCCCGGATCTTGGCGAGGAGGTTCGCCGCGTGCCCATGCAGGGCCTGGTTGGCTCTGCACGTCTGGTCGCCCTGCTGGATCCGCTGGTAGGCCCAGGCCTGACCGGAGTTGGGTGCAGCCGCCTTGGCGTCGTGGACGCGCTCCTTGGCCCAGTTCAGGGCGAACCCCGTGTTCAGGATGCCGCCCGGATAGAGGGTCGTCTGCGTGGAGTCGAGCACCGAGAGCGGTGAGATCGCGGCCAAGCTCGGCGGATTTGTCTTCGCGGTGAAGAGCTGGCTGATCCCGCCGTAGGAGATGCCCATCATCCCGACCTTGCCATGCTGGACCCACGGCTGGCGGGCGATCGTCTCGATCACGTCGTACCCGTCGAGGTTCTGAAGCGGCTCGAAGAAGTCGAACGCGCCGCCCGAGCAGCCGGTGCCGCGCATGTTCACGTCGACCACCGTGAACCCCATGAGGTTGGCGAGGATCGAGATCCCGCTCTGCGGACCCGCCGGGTCCGCGTACCCGTAGCCCGAGTACTCGATCAAGGTCGGCTTAGGACCGGGTGGGCTCGGTGGAGGAGTCACGCCCGGCAGGGCCTTCGTGACGTCCTCCGGGGGGTGCACGTAGATGGCGAGCTTGGTGGCGTCGCGGGTTCTCAGATAGCCGTAACCCTCCGACGGGATCTGCTGGTTGTAGATGTTCGTGCTTGGCGGCGCCGGCCGCGTGGAGAGCACCTTCAGCGGCCCCGACCTCGCCCCTCCGCCGGAGAGGCGGACGCGATACCCGGTTCCCGGCGGGACGTTGCGAAACAGAACGCCGCCCTGCCTTGTGGCTCGCCTCGTGGCGATCGTCCGGCCCTGGGGATCGAGGAGCGACATCTGTGCGCCCGGGGCCAGCTGGGTCACGTAGACCTGCTCGACACTACCGTGTGCGCTGAACGACGCCTGGGCTGCACCCGCGCCGGACATGAATGCGATCGCGAGGCAGGTCGCACCAACGGGGAAACGGGCCCTCCAGGCCATGTCGGCACTAAATCATGCTTTGCCCTCCCGCGTCGCAGCACCACGTCGCCGGCGCTGCCGGCTTGTGTCGCACCGTCGTCATAGAGCTCGACCGCGTCGCGCCCGACGACTTGCCTCAGGAGGTCGCGATCGCGGCGGTGACGCTGGCCGAGCTTGCCGCCGGTCCGCATGCGACCGAGGACGGGATCGAGAGGGCGCGGCGCCAGGAGCGCTTGCAGCGCGCCGAGGCCACCTTCGATGCGATCCCGTTCGATGCGGACGCCGCTCGCGCCTACGGCCGCCTCTACGCCGAAGTCGCGGCGGCGGGACGAAAGGCGCGTGGTCGCCGCGCGCTCGACCTGCTCATCGCCGCGACCGCGCTCGCCGCCAACCTCCCCTCTATACCCGGAACCCGTCCGATTTCGACGGTCTCGGGGCACTTGTCGACGTGGCAGTCGTCGGCGCCGCGCCATCGGGCGGCTGACTCGCCGCGACATCGAGGCGTGCGCGGCGGCGATCGGGAGGGCAACGGCGAGCGGCGCGAACTAAGTCAGTCGTCGAAGGGTGCGAGGCGAGTCGCCAGCGGCAGGCCGCAGCGCACCAGGAGGGAGAAGCGGCCGCCGGGGACGGCCGCCGCCTCGGCCCTCATCATCGAGGCGAGCTCGCGCTTGAAGCCGCTGCCGCGGGGGTGGCGGCGTACGACCTCCTGGACGTTCGCGGGAGCGACGTCCCAGATCCGAAGCCCGGCGCCATCGACCATCGCGCCCCACTGGATGTAGCAGCCGAGCGGCCCGTCGCGATCGACTCGGATGCCGGGGGTGGTGTGCAAGCAGATCGCGTTGGCCATCGTCTCGCCACGCTCCCGCGCCAGGGCCGCGCCGGCCGCGCACGCAATCGCGCGCTCGGCGCCGCCCAGTGTGAAATCGCGGCCCGGGGTGGGCTCAGCGATCCCATAGTCGTGGAGCAACGCCGCGCAGTAGAACAGCTCGCGGTCGAGCTCGACTCGATCGACGGCGGCGAGCGCGAGCCCGAACATCCAGGTCCGGTAGGAGTGCTGGGCAATCGAGTCGGGCTGCTCGGCGCACGCCCGCTCGGCGTCGCGCGCCAGCCGCGAGTCCGGCGGCTCGAACGTGCGCACGTCGACGTCCCGGGCGCCGGCGGGCAGCCGCCCCAGCGCCAGCTTGGCGCGCCCGAGAAGGTTCTCCGCCTGACCCTTGGCGATCTCTGCGAGCAGCCGCCGACGCTCGCCCCCCGTCAGGCGACCGCCGCTACGCCGCGTCCAGGCGAGCCCGCCCAGGCGCTCGGGATCGGGATTCACGGCGCGATCATCCCCTATCAGCTTCGCCCCGAGCCTAGCCTGCTCACGACCCGCTTTGCGTCCCGCGCCAGGTGAGCCAGACGAACAGGCCCTGCACGGGCAGTCGCGCGTACAAAAGGGCCGGCTGGAAGCGCGGGAACTTGTGGGGCCGTAACGCCATATGGAGGTTGGCCCAGTAGACCGCGAAGAGCGTCGCCAGCAGCCACCAGCGGGCGGCAGGGCGGGTGCGCTCAGAAAGCACGGCCAGCCCGCCAAGCAGCTCGGCGGCGCCGGAGGCTACGTTGACCTCGCTCTTCCACGACTCGAACGGCGGCGGCACTATCGCCTCGTAGAACTTCGGGGCCCGGAAGTGGTTGAGGCCGTTCGCGATCCAGAATGCCGCCGCGGCGTATCGCCATCCCCGTGAACGACTCATCGACCAGAAGGCTAAGCCTTGGGCCGATTTCGGCTCTCCCAGGGGCCTCGCCGCCGGTAGAGTCCGATACCCCCCGAGCTCGAGAGGATCGCATGCGCCATACGTTCGCCGCCCTGATCACCACTTCGGTCCTGGTCACGTTCCTTCTCGGCGGTTGTGGAGGAGATGACAGCTCCGATAGCGGTGCGGCTACGACTACGACTACGACCACAACGAGCGCCAGCGGCAGTTCGTCGTTTTGTGTCGCCTACTCGCA
The DNA here is from genome assembly GCA_038040415.1 of Actinomycetota bacterium. Lineage (GTDB taxonomy): Bacteria > Actinomycetota > Thermoleophilia > Solirubrobacterales > 70-9 > AC-56. Next base: position 33,935 of record JBBPIK010000016.1, on the reverse strand, counting down.
GGTGCAATCCGCGGGCGAAGCCATCAAGCAGCTCGATTCGAGCTCCTCGGCGAACCAGCTACAGGAGGCGGTGACGGACGTGACGACCAGCGTGCAAGCGCTGTCGTCGGCCGCGTCCCAAGCTGGAGGCCAGGCGCAATCGAGCATCCAGTCCGCGGTGAGCCGCTACCAATCGCAGCTGGAAGGAAAGTCTCTTTCTCAACGGCTGGCCACCCTCGGGACTGCGGTCGGCCAGCTCGAGCGCTCGCTCAGCCAGACGGCGAGTCAGCTCAATTGCAACCGCTGACCGAGGTAGAACAGCTCGCGGTCGAGCTCGACTCGATCGACGGCGGCGAGGGCGAGCCCGAACATCCAGGTCCGGTAGGAGTGCTGGGCGATCGAGTCGGGCTGCTCGGCGCACGCCCGCTCGGCATCGCGCGCCAGCCGCGAGTCCGGCGGCTCGAACGTGCGCACGTCGACGTCCCCGGGCGCCGGCGGGCAGCCGCCCCAGCGCCAGCTTGGCGCGCCCGAGAAGGTTCTCCGCCTGACCCTTGGCGATCTCTGCGAGCAGCCGCCGACGCTCGCCCCCCGTCAGGCGACCGCCGCTACGCCGCGTCCAGGCGAGCCCGCCCAGGCGCTCGGGATCGGGATTCACGGCGCGATCATCCCCTACAGTCCCAGCCCCCAAAAACGGCGAGCGCCGCTGCAGCGCTAGCCGAAGCCGCTGGGCGGGGAGGCCTGGCCGCTGCCGTTGCCACCCCAGCAGGCCACGGCGCCGTTGGTCCTCATCCCGCAGGTGTGGGTGAAGCCGGCGCTCACCGTGGTGAAGGCGCCAGCGGGCGGGGTCGCTTGGCCGTCGCCGCTGGCTCCCCAGCAGGCGACGGCGCCGCTCGTCCTGATGCCGCAGGTGTAGGCGCGGCCGGCGCTCACGGCAGTGAAGGTGCCCGCGGGTGGGGTCGCCTGGCCGTAACCGTTCCGGCCCCAGCAGGCGAGGGCGCCGTTGCTTCGCAGCCCGCAGGTGTGCGCGCCGCCGGCGCTGACCGCTGTGAAAGTCCCCCCGGGCGGGGTGGACTGGCCCAGGGCGTTTCGGCCCCAGCAGTCGAGGGTGCCGTTCGTCCGCACCCCACAGCTGTGCTCGCCGCCGGCGCTCACCTCGGTGAAGGTGCCCCCGGGCGCGGTGGCCTGGCCGAAGGTATCGTGGCCGCGGCAGGCGGCGGCGCCGTTCGTTCGTATCCCGCAGGTGTGGAAGTCGCCGGCGCTGACCGCTGTGAAGGTGCCCGCGATCGGGGTGGCCTGGCCCTTGCCGTTGCGGCCCCAGCAGGCGAGGGTGCCGCTCGTCCTCACCCCGCAGGCGTGGAAGCCTCCGACGCTCACCGCGGTGAAGCTGCCGCCAGGCGGGGTGGCCTGGCCGTAGCCGTTGCGGCCCCAGCAGGCGAGGGCGCCGACGTGCTTGACCCCGCACGTGGTGTCGCCTCCGGCGTCGACCGCGGCGCCGGCGAAGGCGCCCGCGGGCGGGGTCGCTTGGCCGGAGAGGTTTTGGCCCCAGCAGGCGACGGTGCCGTTTGTCCTCAGCCCGCAGGCGTGGAAGTCGCCGGCGCTCAGCGCCGTGAAGGTGCCCCCAGGCGGGGTCGCCTGGCCGTAGTAGTCGTCGCCCCAGCAGTCGAGGGTGCCGTTAGCCCTGATGCCGCAGCCGAAGTCGAACCCGGCGCCCACCGCACTGAAGGTGCCGGCGGGCGGGGTCGCCTGGCCGTAGTAGTCGTCGCCCCAGCAGGCGAGAGTGCCGTTCGTCCTCACGGCGCAGCTGTGGGCGAAGCCCGTGCTCAGCGCGGTGAAGGTGCCCGCGGGCGGGGTCGTCTGGCCGTTGACGTTGCGGCCCCAGCAGGCGAGCGTGCCGCTCGTCCGAATGCCGCAGCTATAGAACTCATTGGCGCTGATAGCGGCGAAGCTGCCGGGGGGCGGGGTCGCCTCGCCGTAGAAGTTGCCTCCCCCCCAGCAGGCGAGGAAGCCGTTCGTCCTTATCCCGCAGGCGTGATCGCTGCCGGCCCCGACCCCCGTGAAGGTACCCGCGGGAGGGTTCTCCACCTGGGGGCTCTCGTGGTCACCCCAGCATCGGAGGCTGCCGTTGGTCCTTAGCCCGCAGGCGTAGTTGTAGCCGACGCTCACCCCGGTGAAGGTGCCCGCGGGCGGCGTGGACTGACCGTAGCTGTTGATGCCCCAGCAGTCGAGGGTGCCGTTCGTCCGCACCCCACACGTGTGGGCGTGCCCGCCATCCACACTCCCGGCCACCGCGCCGGCGGGCGGGGCGGCGATTGAGGCTCCCGCGTCTCCGGTCGGCGGGGCGGCGGCGGACGCAGGGCCGGCGAGGCTCAGAGCGAGGAGGACCGCGGCCGAGGCGACAGCGCCCACCCGAGGGGACCTCGCCGGAAAACTTGGAGTTGGTCTCATCTCAGGGCGCCCACCCGGAATCGCGGAAGCGGCCGCTCAGTAGAGCACGCTGGGAAACCACGAACCGCGCGGCTCCTGGTACTCGCCGAGCGCCATCAGGTTCATCGGCTTCACCAGGCGGAGGCCCGCTCCCAAGGACCAGCGGAAGAGCTCGGAGCGCAGAGGGACCAGGAACGCGATGGGCTCGTCCACCGCGGCCGCCGCCCCGAGCAGCAGGGCCTGCATGTCCTGATCGCTCTCGGCGACGCCGTGGTTCATCGGCCAGAACGCGATGCTCGACGCATAGGCCGTGATCCGCCCGTCCCGAACGGCGACGAACGGGCTGAACGCCTGGATCGCGTCGCGAAGCTCGTTCGTGCGCTCGAAGCGATGGACCTTCTTGCAGAGGACCTCGCACTCGTCGAGGTCGCCTTCCTCGAGCGCGCGCACCTCGACCTCGTCCGGAGGGCCGCTGGAGGGGCTGCCGCTGGCGACTGCAACGGGGTCCTTGACGTCGAAGCCCAGGGACTCGTACAGAGAGAGCGACCGCATGTGGAACCCGTCCTGAAGCAGCCGGATGCCGGGCGCTCCCTCACCGCGCTCGAGCACCGCCTCCATCAGCCTGCGCCCCACGCCCGCGTTCTGGCCGTTGGGGTCGACGGTGATCGGGCCCACCCCGCGGATGGGGCTGCGCTCGTCGAGGAAGCTGGAGCCGACGATCCGCCCGTCACGCTCAGCGACCACCCCCCAGACCGAGGGATGCGGAACCCAGGTGGCCATCAATCCCGTGGCGGCTTCGAGGGTCGGGAAGTCCCTCGGAAAGCGGTGGTGGTCGTGAATAGCGCCGAAGGCATCGAAGAGGATCTGCGCACAGGCCTCGGCGTCCCCGGGCGCCACCTCTCGGATGGTCACCTCTGCCGCGGCCGTCGTCGAAGTGGTCGGTGTCATCGCTCTCCCCCTCCCGCCGTCATCGGCCGTGAGTCTATCCCGCGTCCTGATCGTCCAGACTGCCGCGAACCTTGGCCAAGGACGAGCGCGCCGCGACCTACAGCCGGGACCCCGAAGGTCCCGCACACGACTCACGTGGCTCGATCTTCCTGCGCTTCCTGAAGTTCGGCGCTTTGGCCTGGGGCGGGCCGGCGGCGCAGATCGCGATGATCAAGAGCGAGTGCGTGGACGAGGAGGGCTGGATCTCCGAGGAGACGTTCAGGAGGACGCTGGCCGTCTACCAGGTGCTCCCGGGCCCCGAGGCGCACGAGCTCTGCGTCTATTTCGGTCGCCTACGGGGCGGAAAGCTCGGGGGGTTCCTCGCCGGGCTCGGCTTCATGCTGCCCGGCTTTCTGCTCATGCTCGGGCTGTCGGTGCTGTACGTCGAGGCGGAGATCTCCGACAGCCTCGACGAGCTCTTCTACGGGCTCGCCGCCGCGGTGGGCGCGATCGTGGCGCGGGCGCTCGTGCGGTTCGGCGGCTCGTTTCTCACCGACCTGCCGCTCGTGCTGATCGCGATCGCCGCGTTCGCTCTGACGGGGTTCACGCCGGTCAGCTTCGTCCTCGTCCTGGCCGGCGGCGGGCTCGCCTACGAGCTGTGGAAGAACATGAGCCGCTATCGGGGGCGGATGGGGTCGGTCTCGCTCCTTCCGGCCGCGCTTGTGGTCCTCCCCGCCGCCGTCACGCTCTCGCTCACGGCGGAGATCTTCCTCGAGGGCCTGAAGGCCGGCCTGCTCACCTTCGGCGGCGCGTTCACGGTCATCCCCTTCCTCCAAGAGGCGGCCGTCGAAGGCCAGGGCTGGCTGACCAGATCCGAGTTCGTCGACGGGCTCGCGATGAGCGGTGTGCTCCCGGCCCCGCTGATCATCTTCTCGACCTTCGTCGGTTACGTCGCCGGCGGCCTGGCGGGCGGCCTCGCGATGACGCTCGGGATCTTCCTCCCGGCGTTCCTGTTCCCGATCTTCCTGCATCGCTGGCTGGTCGCCGTTGCTGAGAACCCGCGCATCAGGCCCTTCCTGCTCGGGGTCGCCGCGGCCGTCGTCGGGTTGATCGCCGCGGTCACCGTCGAGATCGTCGAGATCGGCGTCGTCGACCTGCCCACCGCCCTCCTGGCGCTCAGCGCCTTTGCGGCCCTGATGCGCTTCCACGGAAAGCTGACCGTGCTCTACGTGGTGCTCGGCTGTGGGTTGATCGGGGTCGGGCTCCAGCTGACTGTGGTCTAGAGCGACAGCACGTGCGCCGTCTTCGGGTCGACGCGGCCGCCGAGCACCTCGAGGTAAGCGCGCTGGAGCGCCTCGAACCCCTGGCCGCGGGTCACGTCCAGCCAGCCACCCGTCCACTCGCAGAACGGGTGCCAGGCCTCGGCGACCCTCCCCTCAAGCCCCGCCCCGCCCCAGTCCTTGGAGCGCTTGGTGACGCGGTCCGGGGCGAAGAAGAAGGCCGGCGTCGGCCCGGGGAGCTCCTCCCCGCCGCCGCCGAAGTCCTCCCAGTGCGTGACCCCCACGGCCATGCTGTGGGCGAGGGCGTCGCCGTAGTGCGAGTGGACCGCCCGGCGCACCTCGCCGTCTCCCGCAAAATCGACGAAGGTGGCGGGCCCGTTGTCGAGCGAGTCGATCTCGCCGTAGGTGACAGTGCGACCGTAGATCCCCAGGCCCTCGACGAACGCCGCGCTTCGCGGCGAGGTGAGAGCGACCAGCTCGACCCCCTCGCGCCGCGCCAGCATGAAGGCCGCGGCGATCGCCGTCTTGCTCGAGGCGCTGGACATGACGACGGGCCCACGTGTCGCCAGACCATCGTCGTCGAGCTGGTCGTCGATCAGAAACGAGGTGAAGAAGAGCGGGCGGAGCAGCATCTGGAGCTCCTCGGTATCCGGCCGGTAGAAGGGGTCGGTCCCGCTCGCCAGATAGCGGTGGTAGGCCGAAGGCAGAGGCTCGCGGTGCGGGGAGCCGTCGACGAAGCCGCGCCCATCGGCGTCGGCAGGCGTCACGACCAGCTGCGAGGACGGGGGCAGGTACCCGTACAGGCGGGTGCCGGGATCGACCCCCTCGGCCTCGCTGCGCTCGACCTCGGCGAAGCCCCACATCGGCACCCGGCCCCAGCCGGCCTCGGCGGGGAAGAAGTCCCAGTAGGACATCACCTCCCCCATCACCGCGTAGGTGACGTTGTTCGCGGTCAGCCCGAATGTGTCGACCCGCAAAAGCGCCTGACCCGCCTCGAGGTCGGGCACGTCGGAGTCGGCGATACGGCACTCGCGCAGATCGTCGCGCTTGACGAGGAAGTCGGGCATCGGCGCAGCCCCGATGCTCTCACGATCGGCGCCCCGGCGCCCCTCCGTGGGAACCGACAGCCTGCCGAGTAGCTGGATTCTGAACGACTGAGTATGTATTCTGTTGACATGAATCGTACTCGGGTCACTGAGCGCGGGCAGATCACAATCCCCAAGCACTTGCGGGAGCGGCTGGGGATCGAACCCGGAACCGAGCTCGAGTTCGACGCAGAGGGCGGATGGCTCGTGGCGCGCAAGGCCGAACCACGCGATCGCGATCCGTTCGACGCCGTGTACGGGGTGCTGGAGCTTCCGGAGGGCACGGACGGGACGCTGCGCCGCCTGCGGGGCAAGGCCGACGCGGCCTGATCACCGCCGTCGACACCAGCGTCCTTCTGGACGTGTTCGGGGCCGATCGGCGGTTTGGAGAGGCCTCTCGCGAGGCACTGCGACGATGCCTGGCGGAGGGGAGTCTGATCGCTTGCGAGGTGGTCTGGGCGGAGGTGGCAGCCGCCTTTCCCTCGCCGGACGCCGCGGCCGCGTCGATGAGCGCTCTCAGGGTGAGATTCTCTGCGATCGACGCGGACATCGCGCTGAGCGCGGGCCGGGCGTGGAGTGCCTATCGCGAAGCGGGTGGGCGGCGGCAGCGGGTGATCGCGGACTTCATGATCGGCGCCCACGCCCTCGGCACCGCCGAGCGCCTCTTGACCCGCGACCGCGGCTTCTATCGGCGCTACTTCGACGCGCTGCCCGTGCTCGACCCGACGGCCTGAGGTCGTCACGGCCATCGGCACGATGGCCGACTTGCGTGCCTATGCGAATCGCACTCGACCATCAGTGACCCCGTTTGGCCGTCCAGCCAGCCAGGCTATGCTTGGCGCGATGCCGCTCAGCGACGCCCCCTCGGCACTGAGCACCAACCCGCTGGTGCGGATCCGGGATGACCTGAGCGTCGAGCGGCGGGCCACCCGCAACGGCTCGCTGCCGCCCGGCCCGAAGCTGCCGAGCATCGCGCGCACCGAGCGGATGCGCCGCGACCCTCTGGCGGTCCTCCTGCCCGCCTACGAGGAGCACGGCCCCATCTTCGCGATCCGGATCTTCCACGCGATCCACGTGTTCATGCTCGGCCCCGAGGCGAACCGCTTCATCCTGGTCACGGACCGCGACAAGTTCCGCTGGCGCGACGGCAGCCTCGGGGACCTGATCCCGCTGATCGGCGACGGGCTCTTGACCACAGACGGCGAGTACCACGACCGCGCCCGCGAGATCATGGTCCCGGTCTTTCACCGCAAGCGGATCGCATCTGCGGCGACCGTGATGAGCGAAGAGGCCGAGCGCGCGTTTGACGGCTGGCGGACCGGCGACCGGATCGACCTCTACGACTGGACGCGGCACGTGACCATGCGGGTCGCGATGCGGGCCCTGTTCGGGCTGGACCCGGATCGGGCCCGGGTCGACGTCGCGGCAACGTTCGAGCGGGGCCTCTCCTTCTATGAGCGCGAGTACTTCCTCCAGGTGGTGCGCGGCCCGGGAAGCCCCTTCGCCCGCCTGCGCCGGGTTCGGCGCACGCTCGACCACATCATCCTGAGCGAGATCGCCCGCCGCCGAAGCGCCGGGAAGGCTGGCGAGGACATCCTCGGGCTGTTGATGGAGGCGGAGGACAGCGAGGGCATACGCTTCACCGACGAGCAGGTCCGCGACCAGGTGTTGACGCTGCTGTTCGCGGGCCACGACACGACCACGTCGACCGTCGCCTTCCTCTTCTACGAGCTCGCCCGCAATCCGGACTGGGCGGAGCGACTGGCAGCCGAGCGCGACAGCGTGGTCGGCGACGGCACCCCCGACGCCACCCAGCTGTTCGGCGAGCTGCCCGAGCTGGGGATGGCCGTCGACGAGACGCTCCGCCTCTACCCCCCCGCGTGGATCGGCCCCCGCCGCGCCGTCGAGGACTTCGAGTTCGGCGGCTACCCCGTGCCCGCGGGGCTGCCGGTGAACTACTCGTCCTGGGCGAGCCACAGGCTGCCGGACGTGTTCAGCGACCCGCACTCCTTCAGGCCAGAGCGCTTCGCGCCCTCAGAGCGCGCGAAGCTCCCCAAGGGCGCCTACGTCCCGTTCGGCGGCGGGCCGAGGATCTGCATCGGGATGCGCTTCGGCGAGCTCGAGATCCGCGCGATCGCAGCCGCGATCCTGCGGCGCTTTCGCCTCGAGCTGGAGCCGGACTGGCGGATGCGAATTCGCCAGATGCCGACCCTTTCGCCGCGTGGCGGCCTGCCGATGCGGATTCGCGCTTCCTCGATGTAGGGTCGGCCTCCCCTACTGCTTGTTGACCACCTCGCAGTTGGCGGCGTCGGCCACGACCGGGTCGTTCGGGGCGAGGTCCGCGTTCACGGTGTCGTTGTCGCCGGCGTTCTCGCCGCAGTTGAAGATCGAATCGACGTCCTCATGGCGGGCGCTGATCGTGTCGTCGCCCGTGCCGGCGGCGAAAACATCGGGGTTGGCGCCGCCGCTCAGTGAGTCGTTTGCCGTGCCCCCGGTGAGGATGTCCGTGCCGGCGCCGCCAGCGAGCGTGACCGAGATCGCGATCGTGCCCGCGTTGAGGGTGTCGTCGTGATCGAGCCCGCTCAGGACGATGCGCGTGATGCCTGCGACCGGGCAGTCGACGGTGGTGTCGTTGACCCGGGCGCAGCCCGCGCCCGGGTTGATCCGCGACCCCCACTGGTGGGTCTTGGTGGCGATGGTCGAGTAGGGATCGGCGATCCTGTACTTGGGGACGCCGCCGGCGACGACGCGAGTGGCCGTGACGTTGTTCTTCTGCCCCGTCCCGGCAGTGAAGCGCAGCACGCCTCCCGACACGTCAGCTGTCGACTCCGCCGCCGCCTTGTAGAGGTTGAGCCGGCCGCCGGTGGTCACCCGGCCGGTGAGTGAGCCCTTCCGGTCGGCGCTGCGCAGGATCTTGTCCTTGACCTGGGCCACAGTCGCAGCCGGGAACTTGGTGAACAGGAAGGCGGCGGCACCGGCGACGTGCGGCGCCGCCATCGAGGTGCCGTTCAAGAAGCCGTACGAGGTCGCGTTGAAGGCGTTGGTTCGGCACTTCAAGGCGACGTCGTCGACGTAGACGCCGTCATCCCTGTTCGAGCCATCGCTATTGAGGCGGAAGCGGACGAAGACGCCGGTCTGCCCGCTGAAGGCGGCCGGGAGGTTGGCGGTCACCGGGCCGGTTGCGGCTCCGTTGAAGGCGAACGCAGTCTGCCAGCTCGCTGCCAGCCCCGGGGTGCGGGTGACCTGGATCGTGAAGGTGTCGAAGTTGTCCTCGGTGTCGATCTTCACCTGGGCGGTGACCCTGCAGTGGTTACTCCCCGTGAGGTTGAAACCTGTCGTGTTGCGCGCCCAGTTGTCCTGGTTGTTCTCGTAGAGGCCCCCACGCGAGTCGGTGATGCTGTGGGTTGGGCTGCTCGAGAACGCCGTTGTGGCCCCCCAGCGGTGCGCTCCGGTCTGGCCGGCGTCGTCGGTCTTCCAACGGCCCGCGATCGGTGTCTCGAAGTTGTCGCTGAAGACGGTCTTCGTCGGGACGGTGCTCAGAATGCTGACGCCGGGAGCCGCGAGATCGACGTTGACGGCGCCGAAGTTCGAGAACCCGGCCAGTGTGTCGCTGGAGGTGGTGGCCCCAACGCAGATCTTGTTCGCCGCGTCCGGGGCACTGGCGGGGCGGCAGGGCGTGTGCGGCGAGGTGTCGTTGTTGACGCCGTCGTTGCCGGCCGCGACGACGTACAGCGTGTTCGGCCTGCTCTTGATCGCATTGTCGAGCGTCGCCGAGGTGCCGGCGAAGCCGAGGCTGACGTTGGCCACCCTGGCGTTCATCATGCCCGCGTAGACCAAGCCGTTGGCGACCTGGGCGACGGTGCCAAAACCCTCCTCGTTGAGCACCTTCACCGCCAGGATCTTTGGCCCGGGCCAGCTTCCGGCGGGGGCCTGGAAGCTCGCGACGCCCGCCACGCCGAGGCCGTTGTTGGCGTGTGCCGCGAGCGTGCCGGCCACATGCGTGCCGTGATCCCGAAAGGTGGTCGGGTTGTTGTCGTTGTAGGCGAAGTCCCAGCCCCGGTAATCGTCGACCTTCCCGTTGCCGTCGTCATCGATGCCGTTTGTGGCCTTGCCGGCGCCGAACTCGCCCGGGTTGATGAACATGTTGGCCGCGAGGTCGGGGTGGCCCGCGACGACGCCGCTGTCCACGACCGCCACGCGCAGCGAGGAGCCCAGGCCCACGCCCATGTTGAAGGCCTCGGGGGCGTCGATGTCCGCATCCTCCAGGCCGGTGCCTCCGTTGACCTGCTGGCCCGTGTTGTGGAAGGCCCAAAGGTCGGTGAAGCGCGTGTCGTTGGGGGGGGCCTCCTCGTGGACGATCGCATTCGGCTCGGCGTAGAGCACGTTCGGGTCGCGCTCGAGCATGGCGGCAGCCTCCTTCTCGGAGCCCGGGGTCACCTCCACCAGCTCGGTGCGAGACAGCAGCAGCTTCCGCTTGTGGCTGGCGCCGGCATCGTCCTTCGCGGCCTCGCGGGCAAAGCTCGGCGTTCCCCGCTCGAAGCGCACGATCACCTCACCGGGCATGACCTCCTGGCCGAACAGGCTCCTTTCCGCGGCGGGGTGCGGGGACGGCGCCAGCTTTGCCGGCGCGCTCGAAGCCGCCATCGCCAGCGACGCCGCGATCGCCGCTACCGCCGCGGCAAGTGCAGGGACTCGAGCGCGTGCCTTCATGGAACCTCCCCCCTTCCCGAATGCTTACGAGACATACTCGCAAAGTCAGGACGCTGCGGCGCTCGTCTGAACAACGCCGGCACTAGCGGAAGCCGGCGGGCGGGGTTGCCTCGCCGCTCGTGTTGTCGCCCCAGCAGGCCGGGGTGCCATCTGCCCTCATTCCGCAGCTGTGGTCGGCGCCGGCACCCACGGTGGTGAACGTGCCCGCCGGCGGGGTCGCCTGGCCGCTCACGTTGTAGCCCCAGCAGGCCAGGTCGCCGTTCGTCGTCACCCCGCAGTTGTGGAGGTGGCCGGCGCTCAGTGCCGTGAATCGGCTTGGGGGCGGGATGGCCTGGCCCTCGACATTGCGTCCCCAGCAGGCGACAGCGCCGTTCGTCCGGATCGCGCAGGTGTGGAAGAAGCCCGCGCTCACGGCGGTGAACTCGCCGGCGGGGGGAGACGCCTGGCCGTCGTTGTCGCGTCCCCAGCAGACGACCGCGCCACTGGCCTTCACCCCGCAGGTGTGCTCCGCGCCGGCGGCGACCGCGGTGAAGCGGCCCTTGGGAGGCCTGGCCTGGCCGTTGCCGTTGCGGCCCCAGCAGGCGGCCCTGCCGTCTCGCTTTATCCCGCAGCTGTGATACGCGCCGACGCTCACCGCCGTGAAGCTTCCCGCGGGCGGCGTTGCCTGGCCGTAGGTGTCGCTGCCCCAGCAGGCGACGAAGCCAATCGCGCGAACGCCGCAGGCGTGAATGGGACCCGCGCTCACGGACCTGAACTTGCGCGCCGGCGGCGTCGCCTGGCCGCCGGCGTCGGACCCCCAGCAGGCCGGGTCGCCGCCGTGGCCGATGCCACAGGTGAAGTTGCCTCCCGCTTCGAGCGCGGCGCCGGCGAAGGCAGCCGCGGACGGAGTGGCCTGCCCATCAGCATTGCGGCCCCAGCAGGCGACGGCGCCGCTTGTCCTGACGCCACAGCTATGGCCGTCGCCTCCGCTCACCGCGGTGAAGGTTCCCGCAGGCGGCGCTGGTTGGCCAGTGGGACCGCGGCCCCAGCACACGACGTCGCCGCGCGGCTTCACCCCGCAGGTGTGGTGGGTGCCGGCGGCCAGCGCCATGAAGCTGCCCTCGGGCGCGCTGGCCTGGCCGCCGCGATTGCGCCCCCAGCAGGAAACGGTCCGGTCCCGCACGATCCCGCAGGTGTGGTATCCGCCGGCGCTCACGGCGACGAAGGTGCCGGCGGGAGGGGTCGCCTGGCCGAAGGTATCGTCACCCCAGCAGACCACGGCCCCGCGCGGCTTCACCCCGCAGGTGTGCCCGGTGCCCGCGCTCACGGACTTGAACCCGCCCGCGGGTGGGGTGGCCTGCCCGGCGAAGTTCAGGCCCCAACACGCGGCGGCGGCGCCTGTCCGGACACCGCAGCTGTGGCGGCCGCCAGCGCTCACCGCGGTGAATGTTCCGGCGGGCGGGATCGCCTGGCCGTAGGCGTCGGAGCCCCAGCAGGCGACGGCGCCGCTGGTGGTCACGCCGCAGCTATGGCCGCCGCCGCCGCTGACCGCCGCGAAGGTGCCGGCGGGCGCCGCCGCCTGCCCGCTGACGTTGCGGCCCCAGCAGGCCGCCATGCCGTTGGCCCTCGTGCCGCAGGTGTGGCGAGTGCCCGCTTCCACGCTCCCCGCCACCGTGCCGGGGAGGGCGGTGGCGATCGAGGCTCCGGCGGTCGCCGTCGGCGGGGCGGCAGCGCGGGCCAGGTGGGCAGGGCTCAGGGAAGCCAGGGCAGCGGCGAGGGCCGCCGCGCCGAAGAGGCCAAGCCGGCGTCCCCAGGGGCTCATGGGCAGCGAGGTCGTGAACGCCGCGGCATTTGTGGTGGCCCGCCATCGCGCCTGCATCAGACCCTGGAGAGTATGGAGGGTCGCATACGCGGGGCGACGCAGTGGCGCGGGGCTCCCGGGCGCCCGAACCACGGGTCGCCGGCCGGGTCAGGTGTTGACCTGCAGGATGGGCGACCAGCCGCTGGGCTGGTTCGGCGCCGACGACTTCTGCGAGCGGGCCCGGAACTGGTAGGTGCGGCCGGACAGCACCTGCACCGGCTGGTTGTTCTGGCCGAAGACGCCCGAGCGGGCCGCCACGTCGTTCCTCCAGAACTTCCACGTCGCGCTGGTGCCGACCCGGTATTGAACGTCGAACTGGTTGCCTGTGGTCGTGCCCGACGTGCCCGTCAGGCCCCAGGTGACCGTGAACGGCAGCCCGGTGGGAGCGGCGGCGAATACCGGGCGGACCCTGACCACCCCGTCCATGTCGCCGCTCGTCGAGCCGTGCAGCGTGCAGTAGTAGTGGTAGCTGCCCGCGGAGGCCCTGATCGAGAAGTTGATCGTCCCGTTCGTCAGGGCGCCCGAGTTGAAGAGCGTGAAGTCCTGGCGGACGTTGTGCGGGTTGCCGGAGCTGGGTGCGTCCTGCCAGTGGAAGCTGGCACCGGTTGCGAGGTTGCGCGTCGGCGGGTTGTCCGGAGCGTAGAAGTTGTCGTCGACCTGGATCTCCGTCGCGACGGCCGAGGCGGCTGACGGGAACGCCAGCAGGCCGACGACGATCGCTGTGAGCAAGGGGCGCTTCATCAGGCTCAGCACACATCCTACCCTCCTCGACCGGGATCACCGTTCGCCTGCGCACGGGCGTACGCCGCCGAGGTGGCTCGCCAGGTAGCAGTAGGCCGGCTTCGGCCGGAGGTCGGCGCGCACGACGCCGAAGGGCTCGAACTTGGGGCCTTCCACGGGGGAGTCGCGAAGCGCGTAGAAGATCAGCGCCCTGACGTCGCTTCGCTGCGCCGAGCGGTACATCCGGGCCAGGATTGGGCCCTGGCGAGCAAGCGTGACGCTGGCCTCCCCCGGCTCGGCGGAGGTCCCGCCGACGCCCACCTCGGTTATCCAGAGCGGGGTTGCCCGGTCCCCGAACCGATCGCGGACGCGCCGTAGCCGGTCGAGGCTCGCGGTCATGCTCCCGACCCACGGCCGTCCCTCCGGATAGGGATGGGCGCCGATGCCGTCGAACGGCGCCTTGCCCGTGAGCTGGTAGATCCTGGTGAGGAAACGAGGCGCGGGGATCCCCCTCCGGACCTGGGATGCGCTCGCCGTCAGCCCTCCCGTGAGGATGGTCACCGGATCGCCACTGAGGCGCGCCGCCTGGTCCGCGGCGCCGAGCAGGCGCGAATAGCGAGCGGGCGAGGGCCGTGGCGCGAAGAAGCGCGGCAGGTTCGGCTCGTTCCATACCTCGAGCGCGAGCATCTGCGGGAGGCGGCGAATCAATGCCTGGATGAAGGCGCGCCAATCGGACAGATGCCGGCGGCTTGGTGGGTAGGAGCAGTCCTTGCCGTGGCGGGTACGGCAGGCGCCGGGCCGCTTCCACCCTCTCAGCCGTGCCCACTCGGGGGTGCCCGTGGCGAGCACGACCGGCTTGATGCCCGCGGAAAGCATTGCCCGGTAGGCCCTCATCACCGGCTCCCAGTTGTAGGCGTGGATGTGGCGGCCCCCCCGCGCCACCGGTGGCTTGGGTTCCACCGCGCCCCAGAACACCCCCAGGCGGGCGATGGTTGCCCCGGCCCGCGCCGTGAGCTCGATCTGCTGGGCGGCGCCGAAGCGCGTCGAGCCGCTTGGGCAACGCTCGCCCTTCAAGACCGGCTCGGTGGCGTAGCCGGGAGGTCCCGCAAGCGTCTGGTAGCAGTAGTCCTGCCAGCTCCCGACGAATCCCCACGGCGGCGCTTGGCGGGAGGGGCCCGAGTCACCATCCAACACGAGCAGCAGGGCAACGGCCGCGGCGATCACGAGCGCCAATGCGGGGCGAGTCACGTGCGCATGCTAGGTCCGACGCCCGGTTCGATCCTCATACGAGCGTCCAGGTACGGGTGTCCAGACGGCGTGGATGACCGGTGGGGCTCCGCGGTCCGGCGCCGATGACAGGTCCGCTAATTCAATTCGAAGGAGGCAGGAATGGACAGGCCCAGTTCTGGGGTGATGGGCATCAGGAAGGGCTTCCTCTGGGGGCTCCTGGCGGCGTGCGCGCTCGTCGCGTTCGTCGCGTTCGCTGGCGTGGACGCGTTCGCGAAGCGGATGGTCGGAACCGGCGGCGCCGACAGGATCGCCGGTACCGCGAAGCCCGACCGGATCAACGCTCGGAGCGGCAACGACCGAGTCAACGGCCGCGGAGGCGGCGACCGACTCAATGGCGCAAAGGGCAGGGACCGCGTCAAGGGCGGCAAGGGCAGGGACCGCGTCAAGGGCGGCAAGGGCAAGGATCGGCTCTTGGGCGGGAAGGGCAAGGACCGCCTCAAGGGCGGCAAGGGCGCCGACCGTCTGAAGGCCGTCGACAACAGAAGGGACCGTGCCATCAATGCCGGACCGGGCAAGGACCTGTGCGTGATCGACCAGGCCGACCTGCCCGTGCTGAGGCACTGCGAGAAGGCCAAGGTCAGGAACGGCCCGGGCGGCGGCCCAGGCCCCGGTCCCGGCCCGGGCCCCGGACTGCGGGTGAGGAACGCCAGCGGTCTCACCTGCGGCAGCTCGCTTCCGACCTGCCAGTTCGAGATCAATGGCGACAGCGCGGAGTCGACGACGGGCACGGTGTCCGGCGGCGGCGGCGTGGGCACGGTCGGGGGCGCGGCTGTGTCGACCAGCGAGGACGCCTGGATAGCCGCAGGGGTCTATGGCTGCTCCGCGAACGGCTACCTGGCGGTGACGATCGGATCGGAGTCCGTGCGGGTGCCGATCACCTGCACGGTCTGAGCGCGAGCCCGGAGCCAACCGCCGGCGGTGGGTCAGTTTCAAGCTGACCCACTGCCGGCCCTCGCTCGGAAGCCCCAGCGTCGATCGGCCGGCGGCGGTCTCACGTTGCGGCCGCGCTCCCCGCCTGCCGGTTTGAGATCAATGGCAGCGGGTATATGTGCTCCGCTGTTTGACCCGACGCGCGACGGTCAACCCGGACCAGAAGGGAGAGGCCAACATCGTGAGGGGCTTGAGGCGCCTCAGCACCGTTGCTCTTGTCACCTGCGTGGTGGCCCTTCTGGCGGCGACCGCGAGCGCCGCACCCACCCCGAGCCCCTACCAGCACAACGACTACCGCGGCTTCCGCAACGTGCTGCCGCCGGCGCAGGGCGCAAACGCGAACGCCGGCCAGGTCGCCGCCTTCCAGGCCAACGGCACCTATCCCCCGCACACCAGCGACCGGCAGCTCCAGATGTACCGGGGTCTCATGTACGCGACTCCGGGGCTGCGCGCCTCGCAGATCGCGAACTTCTTCAAGGACGCCAGCTTCGGGGTGAAGCTGGCCGACGTCGAGCGCACCTACAGCCCCCGTGCCGACGTGACGATCCAGCGCGACAGGTTCGGCGTCCCCCACATCTACGGCACGGGCCGCAGGGGAACGATGTTCGGCGCGGGCTACGTCGTCGCCGAGGACCGCCTGTTCATGATCGACGCGCTCCGCCATGCCGGCCGCGCCCAGCTGTCCTCCTTCGCCGGCGGCTCCAACGCCGCCATGGACGAGGAGATCTGGGCCGACACGCCCTACAACGAGTCGGAGCTCCAGCTCCAGTACGACCGCGCCGACGAGCTCTACGGGCAGCCGGGCGTGATGATCCAAAACGACGTCAACGCCTACGTCGCCGGCGTCAACAAGTTCATCGACGAGGCTTGCGGCCCCCCATCAACACGGCGAAGCTGCCGGGCGAGTACGGGGTGATCGACCCCTCCCAGAGCATCTGCCTGCCCGGCCACGAGTGGAAGGTCACCGACGTGATCGCGATCGCCTCGCTGGTTGCCGGGATCTTCGGCAAGGGCGGGGGCGGGGAGCTCGGCGCCGCGCTGGCCCTCGAAGCGGCCCGGCAGCGGTTCGGCCCCGGCCCGGGAAAGAGGGTCTGGGCCGACTTCCAGGCGTTCAACGACCCCGAGGCGCCGACCACGGTCCGGGGGGGGAGCTTCCCGTACGGGCAGCCGCCGGCCCAACCGAGGGGGCTCGCCCTGCCCGACGCGGGCACCCTGCAGTTTTCGGACGTCGCCGAGTCCGCGAGCGCCGGCGCGGAGGCCTCGGGCTCCGGGGGCGAGCTCCCGGGCGGGATGCTCGAATCCCTGCTGGAGCGCGACGGCGCTTCCAATGCCCTGCTCGTCTCGGCGCGTGAGTCGAAGAGCGGCCATCCCGTAGCTGTGATGGGCCCGCAGGTCGGCTACTGGTCGCCGGAGATCCTGATGGAGGAGGACATCCACGCGCCGGCGACGGCGCAGGGGCCGGCGATCGACGCTCGAGGCGCAGCCTTCCCCGGCACCAACCTCTACGTGCAGCTCGGACGGGGGCGCGACTACTCCTGGAGCGCCACGTCGGCGGGCCAGGACATCATCGACACCTACGCGGTCAAGCTCTGCGAGCCCGGTGGGGGCACGGCGACGATCAACTCCGACCACTACCTGTTCAACGGCCAGTGCCTGCCGTTCGATGTCCTGACGCGCACCAACTCCTGGGTTCCGACCCCGGCCGACCAGACCCCGGCGGGCTCCCACACGCTGACCACCCTGCGCACCAAGCTGGGGATCGTGACCGCCCGCGCGATGATCAACGGCCAGCCGCATGCGTATACGAGGCTGCGCTTCACCTACTTCCACGAGGTCGATCCGTCCGCGCTCGGTTTCGCGGACTTCAACAACCCAAACAAGATGCGCACGCCCCAGGAGTTCATGCAGGCGGCGAACCGCATCTCCTACACGTTCAACTGGTTCTACGCCGACGACAGGAACATCGCCTACTTCAACTCCGGCGCCAACCCCATACGGCCCGACGACGTCGACCCCAACCTTCCAACGTTCGGCAAACCCGCCCTCCTGTGGCAGGGCTTCGACCCGGACACCGCCACGGCGGACTTCGCGCCCTTGGCGGAGCACGCGCGCACCGTCAACCAGAACTTCCTGACGAGCTGGAACAACCGGCAGGCGCCGGACTTCAATACCGGCTACTCGTCGGTCTATCGATCACAGCCGCTCGACGATCGCATCAGGCGCGACATCGCCGGCGCCAAGAAGATGACGCTCGAGAAGCTGATCAGCGACATGGAGGACGCCGGGACGGTCGACCTGCGCGGCGACCGCGTGCTGCCCTGGATCCTGAACGTGATTCGCACGCAGCCGGTTGCGTCGCCCGCTCGGGCGCAGGCGCTCCAGACCCTCCGGAACTGGATGGCCGCCGGCGCGCACCGGATCGACCGCAATAGGGACGCGGTCTACGAGCACGCCCAGGCGATCCGGATCATGGACGCTTGGTGGCCGCGCCTGATCGAGGCCCAGTTCAAGCCAACGCTGGGCCCGACGCTGTTCAGTCGGATCCGGTTCCACCACGACGCCCCGGGGCGCACGGGCTCCTCTTTCAACGAGAGCTCGTACGGCTATGTGCAGAAGGACCTCCGTAGCCTGCTCGGCGCCTCGGTCCGGGGCCCCTATTCGCGCGTCTACTGCGGACGCGGCAGTGTCAGCGCGTGCCGCGGCGCCCTGCTCGTCTCGCTCAGCAACGCCCTCAGCAACATGTCGGATGGCGAGCTCTACGGCGGCCAGGCCCAGACCGAGCACGACAAGATCGGCTTCAGCGCGGTCGGCGCGATCACCCAGCCGCTGATCCCATGGGTCAACCGCCCGACCTTCCAGCAGGCGGTCGAGATCCGGGGTCACCGATAGGCCTCCGCCAGCCGGCTGGATAGACCCCGGCCGCAGGCTGGTCGGTTCCGGCGCTGAGTGAGAGACTCACGGGGATCATCCGATGTCGGTTTCCCGCAGTCAAGCGCTGATCAACGCCTCGCCAAGCAGGGTCTGGGATCTGGTCGGGGACCCACGGCGTCACCCTGAATGGTGGCCCCGGGTGATCGAGGTTCGCGGCGAGCAGTTCGACGAGGGAAGCAACTACGCCCAGGTCACCCGAGACCCCACCGGGAGTGCCGAGACCTCCATGCGGGTGGAGCACCTGGAGGACCTGCGCGAGATCCACATGCGCTGCACGACGACCGGAACGTACTCGCGCTGGCTGTTGACGGAGGCGCAGGGCAACACCTTCGTCGACGTCGAGTTCGGCATGGACCCGATCGGCCTCGGGAATCGGATCTTCGACGTCACCGTCGGCAAGCTCTACTTTCGCCGCTGGCTGGAGCAATCCCTCGCGGCGCTGGAGGAGGCCGCCGCCCAGCCCGATGGCACCGAGTGAATCAGGCCTCAAGGTCGTGGCCGCGCAGCCGATAAGTTGAGCGTATGGAGACCCGGATCGAACGCGTGGTGCTGGAAACGGATCGTCACCGGATCGTCGGCGACCTGACGCTGCCGAAGGAGGGCTACCGGAGCCGCCTCTCCGATTACCTGAACGGCGGCGACCTCGACTTCATCCCCTTGGTCAAGGCGGAGCTGACCCCCCTGAACGGCGGCTCACCGGAGGCCCGGACGTTCATCGCCGTCGCCCGCACGCACGTTCAGCTCGCGTTCCCGTTCGAAGCCAGCAGCTAGCCCGCGCCCGAAAGAGGGCTCGGCGCTAGGGCCGGAGGACGATCTTCAGCGCCTCGCGACGATCGTAGATCGCGTACGCCTCCGGGGCCTCGTCCAGGCTCATCCGGTGGGTCACCAGCGGGCTGGGATCGAGCACCCCGGCCGACAGCATCGCCAGCACCCGGTCGAGGTGGCCGATCACGTTCGCCTGGCCAGTCCGCCAGGCAAGGCCCTTGATCCAAACCACGCCCATGTGAACCTCGGCGGGCTCGGCGTAGACCCCGGTTGCCGAAACGGTGCCCGCCTTCCGTGCCAGGCGGCAGGCGAGGTCGAGCGCCTCGGGATGGCCGACCGCGTCGACGGAGAGGTCCACACCCCGGCCGCCGGTGAGCTCCTTCACCCGGCCGCGTGGATCGTCCTCGGTGAGGTGGACCGCCACGGCGCCGAGCGCCTCGGCCATCCGCAGCCGTTCCTCCACCGAGTCGACCGCGACCACCAGCGACGCGCCGCTTGCCCTCGCGACCTGCACCGCGCACAGGCCCACCGGGCCCAGGCCGAGCACCGCCACCGCCGCGCCCGGCTCGAGCGGGTCCGGCCTCGCCGCGTCGCCGCAGATCGCGTGGTAGGCGGTGCCCGCCACGTCGCCCGCGAACAGCGCCACCTCGTCCGAGAGGCCCTCGGGGACGCGGCGCAGGGTCAGATCGGCATTCGGCACGAGCAGCAACTCCGCCTGCGCTCCCTGCAGCGAGCCGAGCGTGGCGCCGTGGCCGAAGACCCGGCCGGAGTCGCACTGGTGGTACTCGGCTCGCCGGCAGTGAAAACAGCCGCCGCAGGCGGTGGCGTAGGTGCCCAGCACCCGGTCGGAGACCGCGACCTGGCTCACCGCGTCGCCGGCCGCGACCACCGTGCCCACGTACTCGTGCCCGATCACGAAGCCCGGCTCGACCGCCACCCGCCCGTGATAGATGTGGAGGTCGGAGCCGCAGATCCCCGTCGCCTCGACTCGAACCACGACGTCCTCGGGGGCGGTGGGCTCGGGCTCCGGGCGCTCCTCCACCCGGACCTCGCCCGGGGCCTGGAAGGTCACCGCGCGCATTTCAGATGAGGATAGAGTCCGTTCATGGCCGAGGCCTCGAAGGCCGTGCTGATCACCGGATGCTCCTCCGGGATCGGGCACGCCACCGCCGAGCACCTCGCGGCACGGGGCTGGACGGTCTATGCGAGTGCCCGGTCCACCGAGTCGATCGCCGACCTCGCCGAGCGGGGCTGCAAGGCGCTGGCCCTGGACGTGACCGACGAGGAGTCGATGCGGGCGGCCGTGGCCGCGGTCGAGGAGGCCGAGGGAGCCGTGGGCGCGCTGGTCAACAACGCCGGGTACAGCCAGTCGGGCGCGCTCGAGACGTTGCCGCTGGATCGGCTCAGGGCGCAGTTCGAGACCAACGTCTTCGGGCTCATCCGCATGTGTCAGCTCGTCCTCCCCGGGATGCGCCGCCGGGGCGGCGGGCGGATCGTCAACGTCAGCTCGATGGGCGGCAGGCTCACCTTTCCGGGGGGCGGCGCCTACCACGGCACCAAGCACGCGGTCGAGGCGCTCTCGGACGCGCTGCGCTTCGAGGTCCGCGGGTTCGGCGTCGACGTGGTCGTGATCGAGCCGGGGCTGATCAAGACGCGCTTCGGCGAGACAGCGGCGGGCTCGATCGATGCCACGTCGGCGGCCGCCGACGACCCTTACGCGGACTTCAACGCCGCTGTGAGCACCGCGACCGCGGAGGTCTACGAGGGGCCGCTGGCACGCCTCGGCGGAGGGCCTGAGACCGTCGCCCGGGCGATCGAGCGGGCGATCACCTCGCGGCGGCCGAAGACCCGCTACAAGGTCACGCCGTCGGCCCGCCTCGCCCTCGCCCAGCGGCGCCTGCTGTCCGATCGCGCCTGGGACGCCTTCCTGCGCACGCAGTTCCCGACGCCTCGGTAGGCATATTTGTGACTTGTGGCACTTGGGTGCCGCAGGACTTATGATGCATTTCCAGTAACCAGAACTCGTGGTGCTGGAACAGGGGCAACGCCGGCCGGAGGCCGGGGGAGTGAAGATTGGAAGCGAGTGACTTTCGCGAGCAGCCCGCGGCGGTCGGAGCCTCCGCGGACCTCGTTGAGATCGACCCCACCGCGATCGCTGCCCGCACGCCGTGGGAACTCTTCTCGCGACGCTTCAGAGAGGACAAGCTGGCGATGGCGGCGCTGATCTTCCTCGTCGTCCTGATCCTGGTCGCGGTGCTCGCGCCACTTGTGGTCAAGCTGTTCGGTGCGCCGGGTCCCGACGAGCGCGACACCGGCGCCCTCGACCCGTTCTTCGCCACCCCGACGGGGCCGAGCAGCGCGCACATCTTCGGCGTCGACCAGATCGGGCGCGACGTCTTCAGCCGCACGCTTTACGGGGCACGCGTCTCCCTGATCGTCGCCTTCTCGGCGACCGCGCTGGCGACGCTCGCCGGGATCGTCGCCGGCCTGCTCGCCGGCTACCTCCGCGGTTGGGTGGACACGCTGATCTCCCGGAGCGTCGACGTGCTGCTCGCCATCCCCTACCTGCTGTTGGCGACCGGCCTCGCCGCCGCCTGCACGCTGGGCGAGGCCGGCGGCGGGGGGGCGGGCTGCCTCGGCGGGCTGATCGAGCCAGGCCTGGGCGTGGTGATCTTCGTGATCGCGTTCACGAGCTGGACCTACATGGCGCGGATCGTGCGTGGCCAGACCCTGTCGCTGCGAGAGAAGGAGTTCGTCGAGGCCGCCAGGTCGGTTGGCGCCTCCAACACCAGGATCATCTTCAAGGAGATCCTCCCCAACCTGACCGCGCCCATCATCGTCTACGCCTCGATTCTGATTCCACAGGTGATCCTGTACGAGGCGGCCCTCTCCTTCCTGGGCGTCGGCGTCACCGATCAGCCGAGCTGGGGCCAGATGATCTCCGACGCGACACCTATATTCAGCGACGCTTGGTGGTACATGCTCTTCCCTGGACTGGTGCTCCTGTTCACGGTGCTCGCCTTCAACCTGGTGGGCGACGCGATGCAGGATGCCCTCAACCCCAGGGCGAAGAAGACTTGACCGAGATGACGACACACCTCAAGCCAGTGGAAAGGATTCACAGATGCGGTTGAAGTGGCTCAGGCTCCTGGTCCCGGTGGGCGCATTGCTTGCCCTCGTGTTCGTGCTGTCCTCGTGCGGAGGCGATGACGGCGGAGGCGATGGTGCCGCCACGACCGGTGTCCCAGAGGAGTTCGCCCCGGTGACCGCGGCCCCGGACGGGGCCACGGAGGGCGGCGAGCTGACGGTGCTGGCGGCGGGCGACATCGACTACATGGACCCAGGCGCGGCCTACTACACGTTCAGCTACATGGTCATGCAGGCGACCCACCGAACCCTGCTCAGCTGGGATCCCGATGACGTCGAGGAACCGACCCCCGATCTCGCCGAGGGGGAGCCACAGATCTCCGAGGACGGTTTGACGATCGAGTTCACGATCCGCGACGGAGTGCGATTCAGCCCGCCTGTCGATCGCGAGGTGACCGCAGCGGACGTCGAGTACGCGATTGAGCGCTCGACCCTGCCGGGCGTCGCGAACCAGTACGTCGCGACGTACGCCTCCGCCATCGTCGGCTACGACGCGGCAGCGAATCAGGCCGCCGACGACCCAACCGGAGGGGCACCCGACATCGAGGGAGTGAGCGCTCCCGACGACAGGACTCTGCGGATCGAGCTGGCCGCGCCCCCGAAGGTCGCGATTGCAAGGGTGATCGCCCAGATGCTGTCGCTGCCGGTCAGCGCGCCCGTGCCTGAGGAGTACGCGAAGGAGTTCGATGCGAAGAACCCCTCCACGTACGGACAGTACGTCGCCTTCACAGGGCCCTACATGGTCGAGAACGACTCCGAGACAGGAGAGCTGACCGGATACACACCGGGCAAGGAGATCAAGCTCGTCCGCAACCCGAACTCGGACGGCGACGCTACCGGCGACTTCCGTCCTGCCTACCTGGAGTCGATCGAGATCCAGGAGGGCTTCACCGACACCGCCTCAGCAGCGCGGAAGATCCTCAGTGGCGACGGCCAGGTGAACGGCGACTTCCCGCCGACGCCGGCCGTGCAGAAGGAGGCGTCCCAGGAAGCCGAAGCTGAACAGTTCCAGCTCCCCAACTTCCCGGGATACCGCCACATCGCCTTGGACACGCAGGCGCCGCCGTTCGACGACATCAACGTCCGCAAGGCCGTGATCGCAAACTCCGATCGCGAGGCGTTGCGCAACACGCGCGGCGGCCCGTTGCTGGGCCCGGTCGCGACCCACTACATCTCGCCGGGCTTCCCCGGGTTCGAGGAGTCCGGCGGCCTGGAAGGGTTCGGCTTGGACTACCTCGCCAACCCCAATGGGGATCCCGAGCTGGCCGCTGACTACATGCGCAAGGCCGGCTTCGAGAGCGGCAAGTGCGAGGGGGCCGAGTGCGAGATCACCATGGTCGGCGACAACATCGCGCCCGGCAAGGACACGGCGGAGGTGTTCAAGGGGCAGCTCGAGGATCTCGGGTTCAAGGTCACCTTCCGGCCGGTGGACCACGCGATCATGTACACGCGGTTCTGCAGCGTCCCCGAGCAGCAGCCCGAGGTCTGCCCGAACGTCGGCTGGGTCCCGGACTTCAGGGATCCGCAGGCGATGCTCGACGTGCCGTTCTACGGGCCGACCATCGACCCGGAGAACAACTCGAACTGGCCGCAGCTCGACGTGCCCGAGGTCAACAAGGCGATCGAGGAGGCGCGGCTGGTAGAGGACGAGGCCGAACGCGCGGAGGCGTGGGCAGAGGTCGACAGGCTCGTCAGCGAGCAGGCCCCGGCCGTCCCATGGATCTGGGAGCACTATCCCCTGGTCCAATCCACGGACGTGGCGGGTGTTGTGAACCTCTACAACGCCTCGTGGGACCTCGCCTACACGTCACTGAAGTAGAGGTCGCAAGCCAGCACCTGAGGAGCTGGAGGAAAAGGGACCCGTCGCCGCAGGCGACGGGTCCCTTCGCCTGAGACAAGATGCTTCGCTACATCATCCGGCGCATCCTCTGGTCAGTCGTGCTGCTGGTGATCTGTAGCGCGGTCGTCTTCGCGATCTTCTACATCTTCCCGACGGCCGATCCCGCCAAGTTGCGGGCCGGCCGCGCCGCATCCGCGGAGCAGATCGAGCTGATCCGTGAGTCCCTGGGCCTCGACGACCCCAAGCACGAGCAGTTCCTTCGCTATCTGGGCGGGGTCTTCACCCCTTACAAGAACGAGGAGAAGGGCGTGGATGGCCCCTTCGACCTCGGCACGAGCTTCTTCCAGAACAACACCCCGGTCAGCGAGATCATCTTCGACCGCCTTCCGGCGACCGTCTTCCTGGTCAGCGGGGCGGTGGTGATCTGGCTGGCGATCGCGATTCCCGTGGGGATCATCTCGGCGGTGAGGCAAAGGTCGCTGTTGGACCGCGCCACGATGATCACCACCCTGGCGTTCATCTCCGCCCCCGTCTTCTGGCTCGGGCTCGTCGCCCTCTACCTGTTCGCCCAGGACGTGGGGCAGTTCCCGATCTTCCCCGGGATCGGCAGCTACAACGACGCCGAGACGTTCACCGGCAAGGTGGGCTCGCTGATCCTGCCGTGGCTGGTGCTCGCCGCAGCGACCGCGGCGATCTACGCGCGGTACTTGCGCTCGCAGCTCATCGACGTGATGTCCGAGGACTACATCCGCACGGCGCGGGCCAAGGGGCTCTCGGAGCGGCGCGTGATCTGGCGCCACGGGGTGCGCAGCGCGATCACCCCGATCGTCACCCTGCTGGGGCTCGACGTCGCCGTGCTCCTGGCCGGCAACGCGATCCTCACCGAGTCGGTGTTCAACATCCCTGGCGTCGGCAAGGAGACGGTCACGGCGATCGGCCAGTCGGACCTGCCCCTGATCCAGGGAATCGTCCTCTTCGGCGCCTTCTTCATCGTCATCTTCAACCTGATCGTCGACATCCTCTACGCCTACCTGGATCCACGGGTGCGCTACCAGTGAGCCTGTTGGAGGTCCAGGACCTGAAGGTCCATTTCGAGACCGACGACGGCGTTGTCAAGGCCGTGGACGGCGTCTCGTTCGCGGTCGAGCAGGGTCAGACGCTCGGCATCGTCGGCGAGTCGGGCTGCGGCAAGAGCGTCGCCAACATGACCATCCTCGGCCTGACGAGGGGGCCGAACGCCGAGATTTCCGGCCGCATCGCGTTCGAGGGCAAGGACCTCAATCAGCTCGACGCGGACGAGTTGCGCAGCGTGCGCGGCAACGAGATCGCGATGATCTTCCAGGACCCCCTGACCTCGCTGCACCCCTTTTACAAGGTCGGCAAGCAGATCCTCGAGGCGATCCTGACTCACCAGGACGTCTCCAAGCAGGCGGCGCGGCGGCGAGCGGTCGAGCTGCTGGGGCTGGTGGGGATCCCCGATCCGGAGCGCCGCATGGACGAGTACCCGCACGAGTTCTCCGGTGGGATGCGCCAGCGGGCGATGATCGCGATGGCGCTGGTCAACGACCCGAAGCTCCTGATCGCCGACGAGCCGACCACGGCGCTCGACGTCACGATCCAGGCGCAGATCCTGGCCCTGATCGAGCGGCTCCAGGACCAGCTCGGTATGGCTGTGATCCTGATCACCCACGACCTTGGCGTGATCGCCGAGGTCGCTGACCAGGTGAACGTGATGTACGCGGGGCGGATAGTCGAGGCGGGGACGCTGGACCAGATCTTCTACGACCCCCAGCACCCCTACACCTGGGGGCTCCTCGGGTCCCTCGCCAGGCCGGACCGGCCCCGCGTCGAAAGGCTCTCTCAGATCTCCGGGCAACCGCCGTCGCTGCTGGCGCCGCCGCAGGGCTGCCACTTCCGCCCCCGCTGCCCGCACGCCTTCGATCGCTGCACCGAGGTGCCGCGGCTCGAGGTGCGCGCGGGCGAGGCGGGGCACGCCGACCGCTGCTGGCTCTCGGCGGAGCAGAAGAGGGCCCTTCGCCTCGTCGAAGGCCGCATCGGCCTGGAGGCACCCGCCGCGTGAACGAGGCCGCCACCGAGACCGGGGTCACGCCGCGCGCCGATGGAGCGCTGCTCGAGGTGCGCGACCTCGTCAAGCACTTCCCGATCAAGGTCGGGATCATCTTCGACCACGAGACCGGCCGCGTGCGCGCCGTGGATGGGGTCAGCCTGGACGTCGCCGAGGGAGAGACGCTCGGCCTGGTCGGGGAATCCGGCTGCGGGAAGTCCACCCTGTGCCGGTCCATCCTCCAACTTCTCGAGCCGACCTCGGGCTCCGTCCGCTTCGACGGACGAGAGATCGTCGGCCTCCGGGGCCGACGGCTCCAGCCGCTGCGGCGGGAGATGCAAATGATCTTCCAGGACCCCTACGCGTCGCTCAACCCGCGCAAGCGGGTGGGAGACATCGTCGGCGATCCGCTCCGGCTCCACGGCCTCGCCTCCGGCCAGGAGTTGAAGCGCCAGGTCCACGAGCTGCTCGAGCGCGTCGGGCTTGGCCCCGAGCATTACGGCCGCTTCCCGCACGAGTTCTCCGGGGGTCAGAGGCAGCGAATCGGGATCGCCCGGGCGCTGGCGCTGCGGCCCAAGCTGATCATCGCCGACGAGCCCGTCTCGGCTCTCGACGTCTCGATCCAGGCCCAGATCATCAACCTGCTCGACGAGCTCCAAGACGACTTCAAGCTCACCTACATCTTCGTCGCCCACGATCTCGGGGTGATCCGCCACGTCTCCGATCGGATCGCGGTCATGTACCTCGGGAAGGTGGTCGAGATCGGGCCCGCCGAGGAGGTGTACTCGAACCCGATCCACCCCTACACCCTCTCCCTGCTCGCCTCGCTGCCGATCCCCGACCCGAGGGAGAACCGGGCGCGCGAGCCGATGGTGCTGGAAGGCGACGTGCCGAGCCCTGCCAACCCCCCAGCCGCCTGCCGCTTTCACACCCGCTGTCCCTACGCCACCGAGATCTGCTCGGAGGTCGAGCCGGAGCTCGTCCACCACGGCCACGGCCACTGGGCAGCGTGCCACCACCCCCTCAACCGCGAACATCCCGAGGCCGTGCGCGCAACGCTCCCGCAGGCTTGACCCTGACGCTCGCGATCGTGCTCGTCTTCACCGTGGCGGTGCTGCTCGCCCGGGGCAGCTTCGCCGGGGCGCTGGTGCTGACCATGCTCGCGCTGCCGGTGCTCGCCTTCGCCGCCCGCCGACGCCGGGATTCGTAACGCTGCGCGGCGGATCAGGGCGCGCCGTGCCAGCGGCGCATGTGGTCCCCGTGGGTGTCGAGGTAGGCCCCCGGCTTGAAGAAGCGGTCGTAGAAGTCGAGGTCGAGGTGGTGCGCCTGCACGTAGTTCAGCAGGAAGACGCTCGGCACCGTCCCCGGGACCTTGCCGAAGGTGTCGAACACGTACTGGGCCTGAAGCGTGACGCACTCCTTGAACTCGTCGCTGAACCGCTCCGCCGAGCCCCTGATCGCGGCGCTCTCGTTCCACGCGCCCGGCGTCCCCTCGTTGTGGGGGCCGCCGGAGCCGAACTTCCGCTCGGCCAGCGCATCGACCGCGGCGGCCATGTCCTCGTAGTGCGGAGGGCAGAACGCCTCGAACACCCCTCCAGGCCGGTCGGGTTCGGGGTCGACCAGCGCTCGTCCTCGTCGTAGCGGAAGCCGAGGCCCGGCACCTCGGGGTTGCCGGAGGCACCGAGCATCGTGAACCGGTCGATGCCGTCGAACATCCAGCCGCCGAGCCCCATGGCCTGAAGCGTGAGAACCCCCGCGTAGCAGCTCGTCGCCAGCTCGGCGGTCGCCTCGGTGAGGCTGTACTGCTCGGCGAAGGTGAGCGGGAACGGCTCGTCCGTATCGACGATCCCCGAGAACCGATCAAGGCCCGGAATGCGCCGGTCGTTGACGTCGTCGTAGACGCAGTAGCCGTTCTGGGCGAAGAAGCAGAGGATGGCCAGGAACATCTGGGCGATGTCCGCTACCGGGACCACGAGCAGCGACCCCGGGACGTTCGCGCACCAGGTGTTGTGACCCTCCACGTAGGGCTCCTCGGCGGGCAGGTGAATACGCTCGTCGGAGAGCCTGCGGATCCGCGCCAGGTGGCGCTCCACCATCAGCTCGGGCGTGATCTCCTCGACCGCCGGGTCGACCAGCGCGCCCGCGTCGCGGGTAGGGAAGAAGTAGGTGCCGGAGTCGTCCGTGAAGAAGAGCTCGGCGGTGTGGAAGCCGGCGGCGGAGGGGAAGGTGCGCCCCGCCGCTCCGCTCGGGTAGTTGGAGACGTGTGGTGCGTAGCGGGCGTGCCGGGTGATCCCGTAGTGCCAACCCGTGGTCCCCCCCATCGACGCCAGCACCAGCGCCCGCTCGAGCTCCGTCAGGGGCAACGGCCCGTGCTTCGACTTGTAGGCGAGCGGCCCATCCGGGATCTCGCCTCCCAGCGCGAACCGGCGCGAGCGCCGGCCGAAAAGCGCCTCGACCAGCGGAAACCCGGCCAGGTGCGCGAGCGCATCGCCGGCCTTGGCGACGACTTCGCTGGTGCCCATTCGGGCCTCCTTTCTACGTGACGAGAGAGGCCCCGACCTTATCGGCGATCAGCGCTGGCCGGCGGGCCCTCGGGCGCCGCGTCGGCGCTCGCAACCACGCGGTCGCGCCCGCGGGCCTTCGCCACGTACAGCGCCGCGTCGGCACGCCCGAACAGGTCTTGAGCGGACTCCTCCCCGTCCCACCAGGCAAGGCCCGCGGAACAGGTCTCACCGTGGGTCATCGACTCGCGCAGGCGCTCAAGGAGGTTCTCGGCCTCCACCGCCAGGCAGCCGGGGAGCGCCAGCGCGAACTCCTCCCCCCCGTAGCGAGCGAGCACGTCGGTGGCGCGCAGCATCTGCTGCCAGCTTGCAGCGATCTCCTTGAGCAGCAGGTCGCCCGCCTGATGGCCGTGACGGTCGTTGTACTCCTTGAAGTTGTCCAGGTCGAGAATCGCCACGCAGAGAGCGCCGCCCTCCCGACCCGCCCTCGTCACCTCGCGCGGGAGCGCCTCCTCCCAGGCACGGTGGTTGGGGAGCCCCGTGAGGTCATCGGTCCGGGCCACCCGCTCGAGGCGCGACAGGAACTCCGCCCGCTCGATCGCGATCGAGGCCTCCGCGGCGAGCAGCTCCACGGTACCGGCAAGCTCGGCGGTGAGCGTATCCAGGCGCTGGTTCCAGACGATCGTCAGCACCGCGACTGGCGAGCCGTCGCGCAGCACGGGCTGGAATAGGCACGACGCCGCGCCGGTGCGCCGGATGAGCTCCTGGTCGAGGGCCGGATGGCCCGGCGCGTCGGCGACGAAGAACGGCTCCCCCGATACCAGCGCCCGAACCACCCCGGACGGCTGGCCCACCAGCGGGAGCGCGGTATCGGTGAACTGTACGCCCGAGGACGCCGTCGCGATCAGGGCGGCCCCGCTGGCCTCGGTCTCCCAGAGGGACGCCGAGGACGCGTCCGCAACCTCAACCGCCGCCTTGCAGATGGCCGGTCGCGCCTCGTCGGCCTCGGTGCTTCGCGCCAGCTCGTGGGCCACGTCGCCGATCGCAGCCAGGGTTCGCGCCCGGCTCTCCGACTCGATCGCGCCGCGCTGCACCCGCCGCACCAAGACGTCGATCACGATTCCCCCGACTGCAACGGTCGCGACCGTCATCGCCCAGCGGGCCACCGGCGCGGTCTGGTCCAGCGCGACCAGAACCCAGGCGTACAGGACCCCCACCAAGGCCATGTGGGCAACGCCCCACTCCCGCCCGAAGAAGTAGAAGGCGAACAGCCCCACCCAGACGTAGAAGAAGCTGTAGAAGCTCGGATCGTTGCTGTACAAGACAGCCCGGGTGATCACCACGGTCCCGCCCACAGCCGCCAGCTGCGCCGTCCAAGCCGGAAGCCTGCCGGAGCCGAGAGCGCAGACCAGCGACGCCAGGCAAGCGATGCCGATGTTGCTCCAGATCGCGCGGTCGTCGAACTCGGATGGATGGGGCAGAAGCAGCGAGAAGGCGCCGATGGTCGTGCCCGCGAAGAAGAGGGCGCCCAGCGTCAGCCACATCGTTCTGGGGTCCTCGACCGCCGCGGCGCCCCGCGCGTTCGCGACCAGATCCCTCACGCGTACGGCCGAGTAGTGCCCCATCCATAGTCGGATCGGCGCTGCGAAACGCCCGCTTTAGCGTTGGTGTCGTACGACCCGGGAGGAAGTGGACCGGCCGACCGAGGGACCCTTCCGCCGCTCGACGGTTGTTCGAGCTTGCGTCGAAAGCGCCTGGTCGAGCGGCAGGGGTGCCAGGGGTTGCGTGTATCGTCCGCGCGTGGCGGAGCGAGACCTCGATGTCGTCGTCTTCGGGGCGACCGGGGTCACCGGTCGCCGAGTCGCCGCATACCTCGCCGAGCGGGCGCCGGAGACCGGCGCGCAGTGGGCAGCGGCGGCGCGCGACCCCGCAAAGCTCGATCGAATCCTCGGCGAGGATGGCGTCAGCGCGCCGGAGACGATCGTTGCCGACCTCGACGACGCGGAGTCCCTGGCGGCAATGGCTTCGCGCGCGCGGGTGGTCCTCAACCTCGTCGGCCCCTACACGCTGTACGGGCGGCCAGTGATCGAAGCCTGCGTCACGGGTGGCGCCCACTACGCCGACCTGACCGGGGAGATCCCCTTCGTGCGCGAGATGATCGACGCCTTCGCCGAGCGCGCGACGAAGGCGAAAGTGAAGCTGGTGCAGGTCTGCGGGTTCGAGTCGTTGCCTCCGGACCTGGCGGTCCTGCTCGCCGCCGAGCAGGCGCGCGAACTCTGGGGGGAGAGCCTCGCCGAGGCCGACCTCGAAGCGAGTGTCGCGGGGCCACCGGGCTTGCCCCGCCCCTCGGATCTGATCTCGGGCGGAACGGCGCAGAGCCTCGCCGCGACGGCGAGCAGCGAGGATGCGTCGGCGGTCACCGACTCCGCGGCGCTGATCACGGACCCCGCCACCGCCGAAGAGGTCCGCCGCCGAAGCCCGATCACGGTCATGCCGCGGCGCTCAGGCGATGCGGTGATCGCGCCGATGGCGCCGGCGCCATTCATCAACCCCGCCGTGATCCAGCGCACCGCCGCGCTGATCGCGGCCGAGAGTGGAGCACGGGTCGAGCCGTTTCGCTACCGCGAGGGCGTCGCGCTCCGGGGAGCGGCCGCGTCGCTTCCGCTGCGCTACGCGATGGCCGGCGCGCTCTCCGGCACCCAGGCGGTCCTGGGGCGCGTAACCCGCGCACGCCCGTCGGTGAGGCGCCGGGCATCCGGCGCCCTGAAGGCGATCCTTCCCTCGTCGGGGTTCGGGCCTGCTGCGGACCGCCTCGAGGGGTGGAAGTGGCGCATGCTGGTCAGGGCGCGCACCGCCGGGGGTCACCAGGTCGGCGTGGAGGTCGACGCCGAAGGACATCCGGGATACCTCGCGACCGCGAGGATGCTGGGCGAGGCGGGACTGCTGCTCGCCGAGCGGGACGCGACGCCGGAGCGGGCCGGGTGCTTGACGCCCGCCACCGCTCTCGGCACGGCTTCTGTCGAGCGGTTCGATCGCGCGCGGGTTCGCTTCTCCGTCAGCTCCTGAGAGGGACGCCGAATTGGCGCCTGCGCACACCCGAACGGCCCCAGGGGCGCGCTTCGGCGTCGCGCTGGCCGCCGCCGTCTTGCTGGCGGGACTCACCGCCATCGTCCTGATTGGCACGGGGTCGTCGTCCGAGGAGGGCACGGGGGCGCCCGCGCCCCTCCGCTGCCTGGAGGCCTGGAACTCCGACTCGCTGGCGATCGAGTACGGCCGGCACAACTCGCTGGGCCACGGCTACAGCGACGCCCAGGTCGGCCGCATGCCCAGGGAGGGCAGCACGAGCCTCTCGAGCAAGCCGGATGGGGGCGAGTGCGCCGTCGTCTTCGCCGCCGAGCAACTCGATCCCGAGCCTGTGGCCGCGGGCCAGATCCAACTCGAGGGGGAATGGGTGCCCTTGAGCAGCCTGCTCGAGCCGGCCGCCCTCGCCGAGCTCCAGAGCGCCGCCGTCGGCGAGGCGAACGCGACCCTCACGGATCAGGGGGATCTGATCGAGTAAGCGCCCTGAGCGGGCCGCCGGCTTACGGCTCGGCGAGCGGCGCGAAGGCTGCCGCACGCGCGTAGAGCTTGTACAGCTTGAAGCCCTCGGCCCACTCCACGGCGCACGAGCGCTCGAAGAGCTCGTAGGCGCTCTCGTCGGACAGCGAGGTACCCGACTCCTCCTCGCTCTGCGGCGTCAGCGAGCTGCGGATGTCGGCGATGGTGACCTGTTTCTCCTCTTCGGTGCCGGCGTTCCAGTCCCGGCACTGCGCCAGGGCCGCCACCGATCCACCCACCGGGTCGCCGACCCCTTGGGGCTCAGGGTCCTGTCCGGTGGCGTCGCCGCCGCAGCCGGCGAGGGCCGCGGCGATCAGCGCCAGCGCGAGGGCGATTCCCGACGCCCTGGTGGCGGAGCCCCCGCTAGGGTCGGCCTTCAAAGCCGGCGAAGCTCTCCATCCGTTCGACCAGCTCGTGAACCTGCTCGGTCTGCGCGAGCTTGCGGAAGGCTCGCTTCCGCGCGGCGGCCTCGAGCTCGGCGGCGGAGCTCTCCGGCTGCGGCGCCGGATCCCACCAATCGCATGGGCCGGTCTCGTCCGGCCCTTGCGAGCAGTCGACCAGATATGCCGTCTTGGCGCCGTCGCCGCCACCCACGCTGGTGTTGCAGTTCGAGGGCAGCAGATCCGGCGGCGAGCCCGCCCCCGGCCCGGTGATGCTGCCCCCGGTCCCGTCGGGACCGACGTTGTTGAACCAGCAGTTTCCGGTGTTGCCGGAGAACTCGTCCCACCAGAAGTCGGTTCCGTTTGGATGGGGTCCGGGTCCGGTCGAGTGGTCGGCGCCGAACTGGTTCAGCGCCGCCGGGAACGTGAACCCGGGGGGCACCTGCCCCATGCGGTTGTTGAAGAACCGGTTCCCGCATGAAGTGGAGAGGTTGTTCTCGGGTGCCCCCGGGCACGAGATCCCGGGGTTGACGTTGCCTTCGGCCCCGCCGCCCGAGGTGAGCCCGTCGGGGACGGCGATCAGCATCGTCCCGTTGCGCCAGTTGTCGAAGATCCAGTTGTGGTGCACACTGGCGTCGTTCATGCCCGCGTAGAGGACCCCCGTGCCGAGCGGCACCGGCACCAGCGGCTCGACCGGCGGGTTCTCGACGTAGAGATTGAGGTTGTTGGAGTAGATGAAGTTGTGGTCGATCCTGGAGTAGTCGGCGGGGAAGCCGGGATGCCCCGCGGACGAAAGCGTGTCGCTGGCGATGCCCGTGACGTTGCCGTAGATGTGGTTGTTGGTGATCCGCACGGCATTGCCCATCGAACCCGAGTAGCCCAGCGCCGATCCGCGCAGGTCGCACTTCGTGACGACCGTGTTGTACCGCGGCGCATCGGGATAGAACGAGGTGTCGGCCTGGGAGCCCGTCTCCGGGGCAGCGCCCGGGTAGACGACCGAGTCACCTGAGCCGAATCCGTCGCAGCTGCGCATCAGGCCGTGGTCGGAGGTGAACGAGAGCTGCCCGTAGTCGGCGTTCCAGTAGAACTTCGTGCGATCGAGCAGGTAGCCGTCGATCTCCTCGGTGTAGATCCCGAACTCGCGGCCGCCACGGGTCAGCAGGTTCTTGGCCACGAAGCCGTCGGCGCGGTCGGCACGCAGGACGACGTGCTTCGTGTAGCAGTTGTTCGGGTTGTCGCAACCGGCGCTGCCACCCGGCTTCGCGCCGGGCATAGCCGGGTTCGCGTAGTTCTTGCCGGCGTCCAGGATCACGTCCTCGGGCCTCGGGCCCGAGCCCTCAATCTGGAGGTTGCAGCGTACGCACGCGCCCAGCTCCACCGCCGGGATTCCCTGGCGATTGTCGAGCGGCGGGTCCGGCGGCGGGCCCGCAATCCTGCGGCCCTGGACGTAGATCAGGTTCTGGTCGTTTGGACAGGTCGCCTGGTACTCGAAGCTCGGTGCCGAGTCGCCATTCGCCTGCGTTT
>JBBPIK010000094.1:0-7437 GCA_038040415.1 Actinomycetota bacterium | reverse complement strand
ATTCGGACCAGCGGCGAGCTGCGGATCTCCAACTACCTGCTGTGGCAATGCGCCTACTCGGAGCTGGTCTTCCGCGACGAGCTTTGGCCGGACTTCAGCCGTGAGGCGTTCGAGGAGTCACTGAAGGAGTTCGAGGCGCGCAAGCGCCGTTTCGGGGCGCGTTAGCGACCGCGCCCCCAAAGCCCTGCCGATAAGGTCGGGCCCCACGATGGACTTTCCGCCCCGGTCGCCCCGGCAAGGCCCAGCCGAGCGACGGCCACCGCGGGAGCGGCCACCGCGACGGCGGGGCTTGCGGCGCCCCTCCCGCCCACGCGATTCAGGAGCTCCCGTGCCAGCCCGGCGAAGGGGGCCGAGGAGGGAAACCATGGCCCGGATCGGGGTCGCGGTGCCGTGGATCGTGCTGGCGATCCTGGTGATCGCGGTTGGCGGCCTGCCGTTCGCGCTGGCGATGATCGGCTTCGCCATCGTCGGTCTCGGCGAGCTGTTCCGGATGACGCGCCGCCGCTACCGTCCGATGATCCCGGTCGCCTTCGCCGCCGTCGCGGCGATGGTGCTGGCCGCCTATTTCGGCGACCAGTTCCAGGTGGTGCTGGTCGGCGTGGCGACGTTCCCGCTCATGTTCATCTTCGCCCTGGTGCGGGGCCCTCGGGAGGGGGTGACTCGCTCGATGGCGATCACCGTCTTCGGGATCGCCTGGATCGGGTTGCCCTTCACCCACGCGGTGCTGCTGCGCGAGCTGCCCGTGCACGGCGGCGCGCTGGTGATCGACGTGCTGGTCGGCACCTTCCTCGCCGACACCTCCGCCTACGCGGGAGGGCGCCTTTTCGGCCGCCGCAGGCTCGCGCCCAGCCTGTCCCCGAACAAGACCGTGGAGGGCCTGGTGTTCGGCCTCGTCGGCGGCACCATGGGATTCTGGTTCGCTGGGCTGTACCAGGACTGGCTGTCGGGGATCGACGCCCTGCTCATGGGCATGTGCATCGCCGCCCTGGCGCCGGTGGGCGACCTGTTCGAGTCGATGGTCAAGCGCGATCTCGAGATCAAGGACACCGGCCGTGCCTTCGGGCCCCACGGCGGCCTCCTGGACCGCCTGGACGCCGTCCTGTTCACGATCGTCGCGGGCTACTACCTGGCGGTTGCGCTGGTGTACTGAGGGCCTCTCGGTGCCCTGGACGGGTTATTGCCGGATACCGGCAGAAACCCGTCCATTTGCCCAGTCGTCAGCCAGCCAGCGCTCCGCGAACGAAGGCCAGATCCGCCCGCATGTCGTCGGCATTGCCGGGCGTCTCGCACACCACCGGCGCGTTGGCGGCACGGATCATCTCCCGTAGGGCGCCGGCCCCGATCTCGCCCTTGCCGAGGTTCGCGTGGCGGTCGGCGCCCGTGCCGGGCGGGTCGCGCGAGTCGTTGGCGTGCAGGAGGTCGATCCGGCCCACGATCGCCAGCACCCGCTCGACCGCGTCGGACAGCTCCTCCCCCGCGGCGTGGGCGTGGCAGGTGTCGAAGCAGAACCCTCGTGTGACGTCGGTCTGCGCGCTCGAGACCACGTCCCACAGGCGTGCCAGGGCGTCGAACCGGCGCGCGACTGCGTTGTCGCCCCCGGCGGTGTTCTCGATGTAGAGCGGGACGCTGCTCTCGAGCAGCTCCAGCGTCCGCGCCCAGCGGCCGATTCCGGCCTCGATCCCGTCCTCCGCGTGCCCGGGGTGGACGATCACCGCGGCCGCCGCAACCTCGGCGGCCGCCTCGCAGGTCTGCTGGAGGATCTTGCGAGAGCCATAGCGGACGTTGTTCTTCGGCGAGCAGACGTTGATCAGGTACGGAGCGTGGACGTACAGGGGCAGCTCGGAGCGACGAAGCTCCTCGGCATCGGCTCGCGCCGGCGGCTTCTTCCACCCCTGTGGGTCCGAGAGGAACACCTGGACGCAATCCGCATCGAGTGCCCCGGCGTCCTGTAGGGGGTGTTCCCGAGAAAGGTGGGCCCCGACGGCGAGCGTGGACATTGAGCGCGAGACTAGCGATGGTCGAGTTACGGTCTATGTGGCGTCGCCAACTCGGCCATCGGTGTGCCTCGCTCCCTCCTTCGCTGACCGCGAGCGCCTTTAGGGGGCCCAAACCGTCGTCCCTACACTGCCTCGGGATGAAGAAGGTCGTCATTCTCGGCGCCACCGGCTCGGTCGGCGAGCAGGCGCTCGAGGTCGTTTCGGGCTCCGATCAGCTCGCCGTCGCCGGGCTCGCGGCCGGCTCCAACTGGCAGCGCCTGGTCGAGCAGGCGCGCGATCACGGGGCGCCCGTCATCGCCCTCGGCGATCCCGCGGCGGCCCAGGAGGCCGGGCGGGCCTGGAGGGGCCGCGTCCTGGCCGGCGAGGAGGGGATCCGTGAGCTGATCGCGACCGCCGGGGCCGACTTGGTCCTGAACGGCATGGTCGGCTCGGCCGGCCTCGGCCCGACGATTGTCGCCCTCACCGAGGGCATCGACGTGGCCCTCGCCAACAAGGAGAGCTTGGTCGTGGGCGGGGAGCTGGTGACGGCGCTGGCCGAGGCCACCGACGCGCGGATCATCCCGGTCGACTCCGAGCACTCGGCGCTGTTCCAGCTGGTTGCGGCCGAGCCGCCCGGCCAGATCGAGCGACTGGTCCTCACCGCCTCGGGAGGTCCCTTCCGGGGACGCTCCGACCTCTCAACCGTGACGCCGGAGGAGGCGCTCGCGCACCCCACTTGGGAGATGGGGGGCAGGATTACGATCGACTCGGCGACCCTGATCAACAAGGGCTTCGAGCTGATCGAGGCACATCACCTGTTCGGGCTCGGGTACGGGAGCATCGACGTCGCGGTCCATCCGCAGTCGATCGTCCACGCGCTCGTCCACCTGAACGACGGCGCCTCGCTGGCGCACCTCGGCCTTCCGGACATGCGGGTGCCCATCTCCTACGCGCTCCACTACCCGGAGCGCGCCGACGTCGACGTGCCCACCCTCGACCTGGCCGCGGTAGGCGAGCTGACCTTCGAGAAGCCCGATCTCGAGACGTTTCCCTGCCTGCGTCTGGCCCGGGAGGCCGGCGAAGCGGGGGGGACCGCGCCGTGCGTCCTCAACGCCGCCGACGAGGTGGCCGTGGAGGCGTTCCTCGGCGGCAGGATCCCGTTCACGGCGATCGCCGAGGTGGTGGAGCGCACCCTCGAGGCGCTGCCCGCGGCCACGCCCGGCCACTTCGAGGACCTGTACGCAGCGGATGCGGAGGCCCGCGACCACGCCCAGGCGCTGATCGATGTAGCCGGCGTGGCGCGATGAGCTATGTGCTCGCGGCGGCCGGCTTCGCGGCGCTGATCATCCTGCACGAGCTGGGGCACTTCACGGCCGCCAAGGCCGTGGGGATGCGGGTGGAGCGCTTCTATCTCTTCTTCCCGCCCGCGATCGCCAAGTTCCGGCGCGGAGAAACCGAGTACGGCGTGGGCGCCATCCCGCTTGGCGGCTTCGTGAAGATCAGCGGCATGAACCCCGACGAGGAGCTGCCGCCCGAGGTCGCGCACCGCGCCTACTACCGCCAGCCCGTCTGGAAGCGGATCGTCACCATCGCCGCCGGGCCGGCGGTCAACCTGCTGATCGCCTTCGTGCTGCTGTTCGCGCTCGCCTTCGGCGCCCGGCAGATCGAGAACACCGTCGGAGCGATCGTCGCCGGCTCACCGGCCGCGACGCACCTACAGCCCGGCGACCGCATCCTGGCTGTGGACGGCAGAAGCTACCCCGACGCGTCCACGAACGAGCGCCTGGGGCGTTTCGCGGGGCGGGTCGCCGACCACGAGTGCCCGGGCAAGCAGACCGACGGGTGCCGGGCCAAGACCCCCGTGGAGCTGAGGATCGAGCGCGACGGACAGGTCCGCACCTTGGCGATCAGGCCGGAGTACGACGCCGAGGTGAAGCGAACGCGGATCGGATTCTCCTATGGCTCGCATCCGCTCAACCCGGGCGTGGCCGAGGCCGCCGGCGACTCGGTGACGTTCATGTGGGAGATCACCACTCAGACGGTCGGGGTGATCGCTCGGCTCTTCGACCCCGAGGAGCGCAAGCAGCTCTCGGGCTTGGTGGGAGGCTACGAGGTGACGCGCCAGGCGATCGGGTTCGGAGCCCGTGAGGCTCTGACCCTGATCGCCGTGATCAGCCTTTCCCTGGCGGTCATCAACCTGTTTCCGTTCCTGCCCCTGGACGGCGGCCACATCTTCTGGAGCGTGGTCGAGAAGGTGCGCGGCCGCCCGGTCCCGTTCAGCGTCATGGAGCGCGCCGGGGCGATCGGCTTCCTGCTCGTGATGCTCCTGTTCGCGGTGGGCCTCTCGAACGACATCGGCAGGCTCACCGGGGAGGGGTTCAACGTCCGCTGAGCTCTCGCCTTGTCCACCGGGTTCGGGATACGCTTACGGCGCGGATGGGGGTGGACACGGTCGAGAGAGACACCGAACGGCCCGCCGGGCTCGACGCACGGACCGGGTGTGAGGCCTTTCAGGCGACCGCGGCGGCGCATCCAGACCGCCTGGCGATCCGCACCCGCGGCGACGAGTTCACCTGCACCTGGGGGGAATACGCCGCCCAGGTCGAGGCGATCGCCCGCGGATTGGCGGCCCGGGGTGTGGGACGCGGCGACACGGTCGCGCTGATGCTCCTCAACCGGCCCGAGTTCCATTTCGCGGATGCCGCGGTCATGCACCTGGGAGCAACCCCGTTCTCGATCTACAACACCTATACGGAGGAGCAGATCACCCACCTGGTCCGCGACTCCGCCAGCCGGGTCGTGATCACCGAGCAGTCCCATGCCGACAAGATCCTCGCCGTTCGGGACGCGGTCGAGGGCGTCGAGGAAGTGGTCCTCGTGGACGGCGAGCCACCGGCGGGGACGATCTCTCTCGACACGCTCGCCGAGGGCGGCGACGATGGCTTCGACTTCGAGGCCGCTTGGCGGGCGGTACAGCCGGCGGACGTGCTGACCCTGATCTACACCTCTGGCACGACCGGCCCGCCGAAGGGAGTGCAGATCACCCACGCCAACATCTGCGAGACCGTTCGCTCCTACGACGAGCTGATCCAGTTCCCCGACGGCGGGCGGATCGTCTCCTACCTGCCGATGGCTCATGTCGCGGAGCGCAACGTGAGTCACTACCTGCCGATGCTCTGCGGGTTCACGATCACCTGCTGCCCCGACGCGCGGCAGGTGATGGAGTACCTGCCCGAGGTCCGCCCAACCTGGTTCTTCGCCGTGCCGCGAATCTGGGAGAAGCTGAAGGCCGGCCTCGAGCAGACGATCGCCGCGGCCCCGGAGAAGGACCGCGTGGCCATGCAGAAGGCGCTCCAGGCGGCGCTCGAGAAGGTTCGGCTGGAGCAGCGGGGCGAGGCGGTGCCGGATGAGCTCGCGGCCGGGGTGGCCAAGGCGGACGAGCTCGTCTTCTCGAAGTTCCGCAAGGGCTTGGGCCTCGACCAGGTGGAGGCCTGCAACGTCGGAGCCGCGCCGACCCCGCCGGAGGTGATCGAGTTCTTCCACGCCCTCGGCATCCCGCTCTCCGAGCTCTGGGGGATGTCGGAGACGACGGGCGCCGGAACGTGCAATCCCCCCGAGCGGATCAAGATCGGCACCATCGGGCCGCCCGCGCCCGGGGTGGAGATCAAGCTCGCCGACGACGGCGAGATCATGATCAAGGGGCCGGTGGTCATGAAGGGCTACCGGAACCTGCCCGAGAAGACCGCCGAGGCCTTCACGGACGACGGCTTCCTGCTGACGGGCGACATCGGCAAATTCGACGACGACGGCTACCTGCGGATCGTCGATCGCAAGAAGGAGCTGATCATCACCGCCCAAGGCAAGAACCTCTCGCCGGCGAACATCG
The DNA here is from genome assembly GCA_038040415.1 of Actinomycetota bacterium. Lineage (GTDB taxonomy): Bacteria > Actinomycetota > Thermoleophilia > Solirubrobacterales > 70-9 > AC-56. The sequence continues at coordinate 1,575 of JBBPIK010000094.1, read as the reverse complement.
AGGCACGGCTGAAGCAGATACCGCTGGTCAGCCAGGCGGTGGCGATCGGCGACGCCCGCAAGTACATCAGCGCCCTGCTGACGCTCGACGCCGAGGCCGCTCAGGCCTGGGCGCGGGACCAGGGCATCGATGCCGACCCGGCCACCCTGGCCTCACGCGAGGAGCTGGTCGCGGAGGTGCAGCGGGGCCTGGACGTCGCCAACCAGGACCTGGCACGAGTCGAGCAGGTGAGGCGCTTCGTGATCCTCCCTGCCGACTGGGAGCCGGGCGGCGACGAGCTGACGCCGACCATGAAGCTGAAGCGCAAGCCGATCGAAGCGAAGTACGCGGCCCAGATCGAGACGCTCTACGACGACTGAGCGGGCGCACGGGGCTCCGGCCGTCGCCAGGGCCGGCGGTACCCTGTGGGCGATGGCCTCCAAGCGCCAGATCTGGGTCAAGGACGTGCCAATCGGTGGTGGAGCCCCCATTGCCGTGCAGACGATGACCAAGACCGAGACGGCCAACCTCACGGCGACCATGGACCAGATCCGCGAGGTCGCCGAAGCGGGCTCCGACCTGGTTCGCGTCGCGGTGCCACGCGAAGTGGACGTCGAAGCGCTGAAGACGATCGTCGTCGAGTCCCCGATCCCGGTGATCGCCGACATCCACTTCAACTACACCCTGGCGCTGAAGGCGATCGACGCCGGCGCCCACTGCATCCGGCTCAACCCCGGGAACATCGGCGGGCCCGACAAGGTCGCGCAGGTCGCCGAGAGGGCGACCGCGGCCGGGGTGCCGATGCGGATCGGCGTCAACTCCGGCTCGCTGCCCAAGCACCTCCACGAGCTCGAGGGCTCCAATTCCGTAGAGGCGCTGGCGCAAGCCGCGGTCGAGTTCGTCGAGCTGATGGAGCGGCTCAAGTTCGAGAACTTCAAGGTCTCCATCAAGTCCACCAGCGTCCCGGACACGATCGCCGCCAACCGCCTCCTTGCCTCCAAGATCAGCTACCCGATCCACCTCGGGATCACCGAGGCGGGCACGAAGTGGTCGGGATCGCTGAAGTCGGCCGTCGGTTTGGGGACCCTGCTCGCCGATGGCGTGGGCGACACGATCCGGATCAGCCTCTCCACCTTCCACGCCGAGGAGGAGGTGAAGGTGGCCTGGGAGATCCTCAAGGCGCTCGGCCTGCGAGAGCGCGGCCCGGTGCTGATCGCCTGCCCGACCTGCGGCCGGCTCCAGTTCGACATGGACACGGTGGTTGCTGAGATCGAGCGGCGACTCGAGGGCTACACCGAGCCGATCGAGGTGGCGGTGCTCGGCTGTGCCGTGAACGGGATCGGCGAGGCCTCGCACGCCGACTTCGGGATCACCGGCGCCAGGAACGAGGGCCTGATCTTCGCCCACGGCAAGCCGCTGCGGAAGGTCCCGCAGGCGGAGCTCGTCGATGCCCTGTTCGAGGAGATCGACAAGTCGCTCGACCGTGGCAGCGTTGACGTTGACGCCTCCAAGGCGGCCGAGGGCGCCGTCTGGCTTCAGAGGATCGAGGACGAGAACGCCGACGAGTTGACGCCGGAGCGGATCGCCCAGATGGAA